>NZ_VFUX01000052.1:0-33339 GCF_006441275.1 Mesorhizobium sp. B2-4-17
TGGCCGTCGCCGAACGAGGCAGTTTCGCCGGCGCGGCTCGCCAGCTCGGCATGACACCAGCGTCGGTGACGCGCACCGCCGGGCTTGAACGGCAGCTCGGCGTGCAATTGCTGGTACGCACGACGCGGCAGGTGTCCCTGACATCCGCTGGAGCCGTCTACGCGGCGCGCGTGGCGCCTCTTTCCCAAGGTCTCGTCCGTGCGGCGGAGGAAACCCGCGAGGCTCAGGGGATAACGTCCGGTGGCATCCGCATCAGCGCCCCGCTTTCACTAGGGCTGAAGGTGCTACCCCCCGTGCTCTCGCAATTCGTGACCCTGTATCCGCAAACGCACGTCTCCCTGGCGCTTTCCGACGGGTTCGTCGATATCGTCGAAGAGGACTACGATCTCGCGATCCGGATTTCCGGGCCGCCCGTCGACAAGTCGACCATCTGGCGCAAGATAAGGGAGGTGCCGCGGGTGCTGGTTGCTGCCCCAAACTATCTGACCTCCCGCGGTACCCCGCAGTCGCCCGACGATCTGGCGGAGCATGCTTGCCTCAGCTACGCGTCGGATGCGCGCGACGAGCATTGGGAACTCTCGAAAGGCGGCGGCCGGCGAACCCACAAGGCAACCGGCGTCTTCAGCTCCAACAGTGGCGATCTGCTCGCCCGACTTGCCCTCAATGGCGAAGGGATCGTGCTCTTGCCCCGGTTCATCGTCGACGATGATCTCGCCGCTGGAAGGCTGGTGGAGGTTCTTGCGGACTGGAGCACTCCGCAGATCTGGCTCACGCTCTACTATCCGCCTTACGAAAAGCTACCGCTCCGGGTTGCCACCTTCTCCGATTTTTTCGAAGCTTATATCCAGGAAATCCGCTCGTTCTGAGCCGGAGAAAGCAGGCCGATGTCATCGTTTCTACCTGAATTCGCATTCTCCCAGGCAGCAGTCCGGGTCCGGTTTGCCCCAGGGGTTCGCCATGACACCGGCGCCGAGGTAGAGCGCCTCGGCTGCAGGCGCGCGATCATAATTTCGACCCCCGGCCAGGTCGCGATGGCGCACGACCTGAGGACGGATATGGCCGAATTCGCCACAGGCGTACTGCCGCTCGCGCAAATGCACACGCCGGTGCCGGTGACCCAGGAGGCCATGCTACAAATTGGACAAATGGACGGGGATTGCCTGGTCGCGATCGGCGGCGGATCAACCATTGGGCTTGCCAAGGCGCTTTCACTGAGAACCGGGCTGCCGCAAATCGTGCTGCCGACGACCTATGCCGGCAGCGAAGCCACTCCGGTGCTCGGTCAGACCGAAGACGGGGTCAAGACGACGTTGACGGATGCCCGGGTGCAGCCCCAGGTCATCCTCTACGACGCCGAACTTATTCGTTCGCTGCCGGTTTCGACGACCGTGGCAAGCGCGCTCAACGCCATGGCGCATGCTGCCGAGGGGCTCTATGCGCGCGATCGCAATCCGATATCGACGCTTCTCGCGACAGAGGGACTTCGAGCGTTCCGGAGGGCGTTGCCGGACGTCTGCCGCAATCCTCGGGATCTCACGGCGCGTGGCGAGACCCTCTATGGGGCATGGCTGTGCGGCACTGTGCTCGGGCAAGTCGGCATGGCCTTGCACCACAAGCTATGCCATGTGCTGGGCGGCTCCTTCGGCCTGCCTCATGCCGAGACCCACGCGGTAATGCTGCGCTATACGATCGCTTTCAACGCGACCGCCACGGGTGCCCTTCTGGATCCGATACGCGAAATCTTTGATGACGGCGACGTTGGTCATGCACTTGCAATCTTCGCGGACGGCGTCGGAGCGCCACGGTCCTTGCGTGACCTCGGAATGCGCGAAGCGGATCTCGCCGGCGCCGCCGATCTTGCAATGTCGGCCGCCTATTGGAATCCGCGGCCGCTGATGCGCGACGAAATCCTAGGTCTGCTGAGATCAGCGTGGGCCCGGGAGGGCCGTAGCCAAGGCGGCAAGGGCTGAAAGACGGTCTCAAGGACAAATGGCTGCGGCCGTACGACAACGTCACCGGTGATCCCGAACGGCTGGCCAGTTTCGTTCACACCAGCGCGCGAGAGCGCCGGTCCTGACCGATTTGCAGGGACAGCGATGTACCCAGCCGCTTGAACCCGCGCCTCACCGTAGACAGTGGGTTCGCCGTCGCCACGCACATGCTGCTGACCCGCAAGTTCGGGGAATGAAGAACCCGGCCGTCATTGTCGAACCAACAGCGGCCGCCGGTGGCTTTGGACAACCGCAGGGCTAGGCCAGCCGTGCCCGAGTTGTGCGCGGCGTTGCCAGGAGCAGGCTCGTCTCGCTGCCCGTTATGCCGGGAATGAGGCGGATGCGGCGCAATACAGCATCAAAATCGGTCAACGAGGCCGTCCCAAGTTCCACCACTAGGTCCCAGCGGCCATTGGTCGTGTGGATGTCCGAGACCTCGGGGAAGCCCCCTAACGAGCGCACCACCCGATCAGCGGCGTGGCCTTCGATCTCGATCAGCATGATACCCCGAATGCGCTGATCGACCGCATCGGCGCGGAGCACGACCGTGTAGCCGATGATCTGGCCGGACCGTTCAAGCCGCTCCATACGCGCCCTGACCGTGGCGCGTGAAACGCCGAGATCCACGGCCAGATCAGAGACGCTGCGCCGCCCGTCGTGGCGAAGCAAGGTCACGAGCCGTTCGTCTAAAGAATCCATCCGTGCTGCCATTTAGACCAAAATCGGTGCCGATATGATAAAACAGCCTTGCCGGATTGCCAATTTAATATGTTCACGTCGCCATGCCGCCATGGTTCTTTCCCGGACCATTCAAGGTTGCCAGCAGGAGAAATCATGCGTTGCAGAATCGTCGGGGCGCCGGTGCAGGACGGCGCTGGCAGAATGGGATGTGAAATGGGGCCGAGTGCGCTGCGGACCGCCGGACTTTCCCAGGTGCTGTCGGGCCTCGGCCACACTGTCGAGGATATGGGCGCCGTCCAGCCGGTTCCGACAAGACGCCTCGTGCACGGCAACCTGGCACTGAAGGCCCTGCCTGAGGTATCGGCCTGGACATCCGCCATTGCCGAGGCCGCCTACGCTGCGAGCAAGGATGCCATGCCGATCTTTCTCGGCGGCGACCATTCGATCTCGGCCGGCACCGTATCGGGCATCGCCCGCCGCGCCGCCGAAAGCGGGCGCCCGCTGTTCGTTCTGTGGCTCGATGCGCATCCGGACTTCCACACGCTCGACACCACCGCCAGCGGCAACCTGCACGGTGTTCCGCTCGCCTATGCCAGCGGCCAGCCGGGTTTCCGCGGCTATTTTCCGGATCTGCCGGCAGCGGTCGATCCCTCGCGTATCTGCACCATGGGCCTGCGCAGTGTCGACCCGGCCGAGCGAACGGCGCTCAACGAGGCGGGAGTAACCGTGCACGATATGCGCGCCATCGATGAGCATGGCATCGCTCCGTTGCTGCGCGCTTTCCTGGCGCGCGTGTCGGCGGAAGACGGCCTGCTGCATGTCAGCCTCGATGTCGACTTCCTCGACCCGTCTATCGCCCCGGCGGTCGGCACCACCGTTCCCGGCGGTGCCACTTTTCGCGAGGCGCATCTGGTGATGGAGATGCTGTCCGACAGCGGTCTCGTTTCCAGCCTCGACCTGGTCGAGTTGAATCCCTTTCTGGACGAGCGGGGCCGAACCGCGACGCTGATGGTCGACCTGACCGCGAGCCTGATGGGTCGCCGCATCATGGACCGCCCCACCCGCAGCCATTCCGGGAGTTTTTGATGACGACCACGGCAAAGCTGAACATCGTCCCCTTCGTCAGCGTCGACCGCATGATGAAGCTGGTGAATGCCATCGGTGTCGAGCGCTTCCTGACCGAGCTTGCAAGCTACATCGAGGAAGACTTCCGTCGCTGGGAACTGTTCGACAAGACACCGCGCATCGCCTCGCATAGCCATGACGGCGTCATCGAGCTGATGCCGACAAGCGATGGGCGCCTCTACGGCTTCAAATACGTCAATGGCCATCCCAAGAACATGCGCCAAGGCTTGCAGACGGTCACGGCGTTCGGCGTACTCGCCGATGTTGGCAGCGGTTACCCGATGCTGCTCACCGAAATGACCATCCTGACCGCGCTGCGCACCGCTGCCACCTCCGCTGTCGCGGCCAAGTATCTGGCGCCGAGCGGCGCGCGCACCATGGCCATCATCGGCAATGGCGCCCAATCGGAATTTCAGGCGATTGCCTTCAAGGCGCTCACAGGCATCGACCGGCTCAGGCTTTACGACATCGATCGGTCCGCCTCGCTGAAATGCGCGAAGAACCTTTCAGGCATGGGATTCGATATCACGATCTGCGGGACCGGGCAGGAAGCGGTTGAAGGGGCCGGGATCATCACGACCGTTACCGCCGACAAGCAGAACGCCACGATTCTCACCGACAACATGGTCGGCTCCGGCGTCCACATCAACGCTGTCGGCGGCGATTGTCCCGGCAAGACCGAACTGCACAAGGATATCCTGGTGCGCTCGGATATTTTCGTCGAGTTCCCGCCGCAGACACGCATCGAAGGCGAGATCCAGCAACTGGACTCCGACCATCCCGTGACCGAACTCTGGCAAGTAATCACCACCAAGGCCCAAGGCCGCCGAGACGCCAAGCAGATCACGCTGTTCGATTCGGTCGGCTTCGCGATCGAGGATTTTTCGGCGCTGCGCTATGTACGCGACCAACTGCAAGCCACCGGCCTCTACGAGGAACTCGACCTGCTCGCCGATCCCGATGAGCCACGCGACCTGTTTGGCATGTTGCTGAGGGCGGCCATGCAGCCGGCGGCTTGAGGGTATCCAAGGTAACCCGAATTTCACCTATCCCGATGAACTGGGCGGCCGCGACGTTGCTGTCAAATCCGTCCTGCCCGCTGCGGTTGACCGAAGACCGGTTCGCTCCGATCGTCTTCCTGCGATACAGCTCATTTCTGGTCCAGTCAGATTTCTGGATCGCGGTGCTGAAAGAATTGGAGAAAAAGCTCTCGCTCAGTCGTTATGTCGAGCTTTTCGTAGATGCGGCGGCGATGGTTCTTGACCGTGCCCACCGTGATGCCGAGCCGCTCGGCGATGTTGGCGGTCGGGTGGCCGGCCAGGATGAGTTGCACGAGCTCCCTTTCCCTGGGCGAGAGTTCCGGCCACAGGCTAACGGGAATTGTCGGTTTCTGTCGCGGTGAAGCGCCGGGGCTTGTCGGCGCTGACGTGCGGGAAAACTCGGCTCCGTGCGCCTTGATGTCGAGCGCGTGCAGTGCTTCGAACACCGGCAGCCGTTCGTCCAGCAAGGCGATCTCGCTTTCCTTGAACGAACTGGTCGAGCGATCGAGGAAGATGCCAAGGCACCAGTCGCCGCCATCGGCCAGCATGATGCCGACCTCGTCGCAGATTTCCGACTGCGCCAGGAAGCCGGCTATGTACTGGCCGCGCTTGGCCTCGTCATCCGCCAGTCGCTTGAGCGGCATGATGCCCAACCGGCGCTCGCGCCGCCACGAGGCATAGAACGGGTCGAATACATAGTAGTTGTCCAGATAGCGCCGGACCATTTCATCTGAGAAGCGCCGGTGCTTCACGAATTCCGGTGTCTGCGTCGTCGAGTAGCGCGTCACCGTGACGAGGTCGTGCTCGATGTCCGCGCCGATCAGGTCGATCAGGCAATCGACATGCCTGTCCGTGCCGGTAGCGGCGATCGCCTTGGCGAGCGGCGCCCAGATATTGCCCATGCGCATGCCTCTTTGTCGGCGACGAGCCCCTCGTCGTCATTGTGCCTTTAGGCATATGGCGCGAACCGGCCCGTCGAATCTAGCCTGTGGTCACTTTCGGCAAGGGAAGGCGACCCGTGGACCAGATCACCACCAACCCCATCGTTATCGGCATCGACGCCGGCGGCACCATGACCGACACCATCCTTGTCGATCAGGACGGCCACTTCAAGATCGGCAAATCGGCGACCACGCCAAAGAACGAGGCCGAGGGCTTCCTCGCTTCGGCCGAGGACGCGGCCGACGCCTGGGGCATCTCGCTGCAGGACCTCTTTTCCGGCGTCAATGTGGTGCTCTACTCCGGCACCGGCATGCTCAACACGCTGTTGTCGCGCACCGGCCGCAAGCTTGGCCTGATCACCACCAAGGGCCTCGAGGACATGATCCTGATGGGCCGTGGCCTGCAGGCCTGGGCGGATTATTCCTATGCCGACCGGCTGCATGCGGTGACGCATCACCATCCCGATCCGCTGGTGCCGCGCCGCCGCACCCATGGCGTCACCGAGCGCATCGACCAGTTCGGCGACGTCATCCTGCCGCTCTACGAGCACGAGGTTCATGCCGCCGCGAAGAGACTGATCGCCGACAAGGTCGAGGCGATCTGCATCATGACCGTGTTCTCGCACGTCAACCCGGCGCACGAAAAGCGCATCGCCGAGATCTGCCGCGAGGAGATCGTCGCCGCCGGCGCCGAAATCCTGGTCTACACCAGCCACGAGGTCCGCCCCGTCATCCGCGAACAGTCACGGCTGAACTCGGTGCTGATCGAGGCCTACGCCACCTCGCGCGGCCGCAAGCAGCTCAAGGGCATCGAGGACGTTTCGAAGAAATATGGCTTCAAATATGGCGTGCAGACGCTGCTTTCTTTCGGCGGCCTGACCTCGATCAACCATCCGCGCCTGCACGAGACCATGATTTCCGGCCCGATCGGCGGCATTCTGGGCGCAGCCTATGTCGGCAAGCTGATCGGCAACGACTCGTTGATCTGCTCGGATATGGGCGGCACCTCCTTCGACATGGGCGTCATCACGCGCGGCCAGACGCGGATCGAGAACGAGCCGCTGATGGACCGTTTCAAGCTCAACGTGCCGACGCTGCATCTCGACACGATCGGCGCGGGTGCGGGCATGATCCTCAAGGTCGACCCGCTGACCAGGAAAGTCTCCCTCGGACCGGAAAGCGCCGGTTCCGATCCCGGCCCGATCTGCTTCGCCAAGGGCGGCACGGAGCCCACCATCGCCGATTGCGACGCCATCCTCGGCCGTCTCAACCCGCATTACTTCCTCGGCGGCAAGGTCGTGTTGCAGGTCGAGAAGGCGCGCAAGGCCTTCGAGGAAAAGTGTTCCCGTCTGCTTGGCGTCGGCGTGGAGGAGGCAGCCGAAGGCATGATCGACATGCTGGAGGCCGACGCCAACAACGCGCTCCGCCGCGTCATCTCGGGCCAGGGCATCCATCCGTCGGAGTTCACGCTGCTCTCCTATGGCGGCTCGGGTCCGCTGCACCTGGCCGGCTGCTCGCGCGGAATCGGTTTCAAGGACATCATCACCTTTCAGTTCGCCGCCGCCTTCTCCGCCTTCGGCTGCACCACGGCGGATTTCATGCGCCGTCACTCGGTGTCGACGCAGATCGATATCGGCGCGCGCGCAAGCGATGACCAGCTGGTGGCCTTCGGAACGAAAGTCACCGCCATCTGGGACGATCTCACCAAGGCGGCGGTCGATGAGATGATCGCCGATGGCCATAGCAGGGACAAGGTCAAGACCGTGCCGTTCCTGATGATGCGCTATACCGGCCAGCTCGAGGACGTCGAGGTGATGGCGCCGCTGTCGGCCATCAACTCGGCCGACGACATGCGCAAGGTGATCGACGAATTCGAGGCGGTCTACGCAAAGGTAAACCATCGCGTCTCACGCTACGGCGAAGCCGGCTTCTCGATCACGGAGCTCGGGCTCATCGCCACCGCCGACAAGGTCAAGCCTGTGCTCTTGAAGCGCCCGCTCGGCAAGTCCGATCCGGCATCGGCCCATAAGGGCGTTCGGGAGGTCTATATTGGCGGCCGCTGGCACAAGGCCAACCTCTACGAGATGGACCTTCTGCAGCCCGGTCATGAGGTGATCGGCCCGGCCATCATCGAACACCCCGCCACGACGCTCGTCGTCCATCCGCAAGACCGTGTCCATGTCGATGAGTGGACGCTGCTGCACTATACCCACGCTTGAGAAGGGCGAACGCCATGCTGGACAAACCCGCTTCCGCCCTGCGCATCCGCGAGCGGCTAATCGAATCCGAACGGCTCATGGAAGAGACCGGCTGCTACGACGGCATCACGGAACTTTCGCTGCGCAACCAGGATCCGCTGAAATTCGAGACGCTGCACACCAAGCTGCGCGCCTACTGCGTGTCGGCACGCGAAATGGCGCGCCGCATCTCGGCCTCGCCCGGCGTGCGCGAGGTCGGCGAGATGGTGGTCGCCATCTACACGCCGGAAGGCGATGCTATCGCGCTCTCCAACGGCATCATGGTGCATGTGCACACGATGAGCCGCTTCATCAAATGGATGATCAGACAAGGCTACGAAGAGAATCCTGGCATTGTCGACGGCGATATCTTCGCCAACAACGACGCCTTCATCGGCACCGTCCAGGTGCCTGATGTGATGGACGTGGTGCCGATCTTTCATTCGGGCAAGCTCGTCGGCTGGGCCGGCGCCGTCTGCCACGAGCTCGAGGCCGGCGGCATCACGCCCGGTGGCGACGTGGCATTGGCGCAGGAGCGCTTCACCGAGGGCCTGTTCGTCTGCGCCGAAAAGGTCGGCAAGAACGACGAGCTGCGGCGCGACTACGTGATCCGCTGCGAGCGCAATCTGCGCATGCCGATCTACTGGGTGCTGGACGAGAAGGCCAAGGTCGCCTCCTGTATCGATATGCGCGAAAGCGTCAAGGCGCTGATCGACGACATCGGCCTCGACTACTGGATGAAGATCTCGAAGGAATTCATCGAGGAGGGCCGCCGCGCCCAGCTTGCCCGCACCCGCCAGCTGACCGTGCCGGGCATCTATCGTGGCCACACCTTCTACGGCCATGTCACCGCGGGCAAGCCGGGTTATCAGCCGCTCGGTGACCCCGACTGGCTTTACAATATGCCGATCGAGATGGAGATCACCACCGATGGCAAGATCATCATGGACTTCGAGGGCACGCAGCCCTGGGGTTACCACTCGATGAACTGCACGCCGGCCGGCATGGACGGCGGCATGTTCGTGACGCTGACCCAGCACATGAATTTCGAGGGCCTGGTCAATGACGGCGCCTGGATGGCGACCGAACTGAAGCTGCCGCACGGCACCTGGACCAATCCGGACAACGAGATGGTGGCGACAGCCACCTCATGGGCGCTGCTGCTGCCCGCCTATGGCGTCTTCCAGCGCCTGTTGTCGCGCTCGTTTATCGCCCGCGGTTTCGTCGAAGAAGCCTTCGTCGGCCAGGTCAACAGCCCGATGATCGAGATGGGCGGCACCAGCCAGTACGGCTCGCTGTTCGGCATGGCACATTTCGAATGCGCCGCCGCCGGCTCCGGCGCGCTCGCCATCAAGGATGGGCTCGACACCGCTTATGTCGGCTGGAATCCTGAATCCGACATGGGCAATATCGAAATCTGGGAACAGAACATGCCGATGGTCTATATCGGCCGCTCCATCGTCCCCAATTCTGGCGGCGCCGGCAAATATCGCGGCGGCTGCTCCTTCCTGTCGACATGGCTGGTCAGCAAGACCGACCATCTCAGGCTGGTCACTTCCGAGCATTCCTCGCGCGTCTTCGACAATGGCGGCATGTGCGGCGGCTATCCGGCGCCGACCTGCCAGAAGCACCGAGCCGTGCGCGACTCGAACATCTTCGAACTGGCTGAAAAGGGCGCGCCGCTGGCACATCACACCGGCACCAACCCTCACCGGTCCGAACTCGAAGTCCGGCTGCAGGGCGAGCATGTGACCATGGAAGGCCCCTACATCACCGCGCCGCACAAGACCGGCGATGTCTTCACCCATTCCTACAATGGCGGCGGCGGCTATGGCGACGTGCTGGAGCGCGATCCGATCAAGACGGCATCGGATGTCGAGAACGGCTATCTCACCCGCGAAGCCGCCGAAGGCATCTTCGGCATCATGCTGGATGAGGATGCGGATGGCTATCCTGTCGCTAACCTGGAGGCCACCAAGCGCCACCGCGCCGAGATGCGCGCGAAGCGGCTCGCCCAGGCAAGGCCGGTATCGGAGTGGATCGCGAAGGAGCGTGTCCGGGTCGAAAAGGCCGACTTCGCACCTGAGGTGAAGAAAATGTATGCCAGCGCGATCAAGCTGTCGCCGCGCTTCACCAAGGATTTCAGCGCGTTCTGGAACGTCGACGCCAGATCGATCTTCATGCCGGGAGCAAAGCCATGACCTCGTACAGCAAGGAAGTCATCGCCGATCTGGTCGCGGGCACGCTGCCCTGGCCGCAGACGCGCCGCGTCATGAGCGCCTACAAGGACGACGACCGCTTCTTCAAATATGTCGCCGTGCTGCAGGACCGCGTCGGCTGGAAGGATCCAATCCTGCTGCCGGTCTCCGATCACCTGTTCATCTGCCAGAGCGGCGACGAGCGGGTGACCCGGTGCGAGTGCGGCCACTCCTTTGGCGACTACCGCAAGAACTGGAAGCTGAAGGCCTCGATCATCGTGCGCAATACCGAAGAGTCACTGCGCGAGATCTATCCCAACAGCGATCTGCCGGATCCCGAATGGATGGAGATCCGCGAGTTCATCTGCCCGCAATGCGGCACTATGCACGAGGTGGAGGCTGCCGCACCTGGCTATCCCATCGTGCACGATTTCGAACCGGACCTCGAAGGATTCTACCGCGACTGGCTGGGCAGGCCGCTGGAGTCAATGAACAAGGGAAGCTGATGGCGAAAACAGGTCGCGTTGCAGACAAGGTAGCGCTCGTCACCGGGGCCGGTCTTGGCCTTGGGCGGGCGTCCGCGCTGCTTTTGGCGGCGGAAGGCGCGACGCTGGCCGTCAGCGACATCGATGAGGCGCTTGCCGCCGATACGGCGATGCGGATCGAGAAGGCGGGCGGCCAGGCACTGGCACTTCGCCACGATGTCTCGAAGCCGGAGGACTGGCCTTCCGTCATGGCCGCGATCGAGGGGCGGTTCGGGCGGCTCGACGTTCTGGTCAACAATGCCGGCATCGCGATTGCCAAAAACATCGAAGACACCACGCTTGCCGAATGGCGGCGGACCATGGCCATCAACCTCGACGGTGTCTTCCTCGGTTGCCAGGAAGGCATCAAGCTGATGAAGCGTTCTGGCGGCGGTTCGATCGTCAACCTGTCGTCCATCGACGGCATCATCGGCGAGGCCGAACTTGCCGCCTATTGCGCCTCCAAGGGTGGCGTGCGCACGCTGACCAAGGCGGTCGCCGTGCACTGTGCCGAAAAGCGCTACGGCATCCGCTGCAACTCCATCCACCCCGGCTACATCTGGACGCCGCAGACCGAAAACTATCTGCGCGATCTCGGCACGCTCGACCAGGAAAAGGCCAAGGCGCTGTCGCGCCACCCGATCGGCTTCCTCGGCGAGCCCGACGACATCGCCTACATGGTCCTCTACCTCGCTTCGGATGAATCGAAATTCGTCACCGGCTCCGAGATGGTCGTCGATGGAGGCTATCTTGCCGTGTGAATTCCCGCCCGGCCTTGCCGCCCGCACCAAACCTTGTGGAGATCTCGCCTGATGACAAACCTTTCCGGCCGCAGCGCGATCGTCACCGGCGGGTTCTCCGGAATGGGTTTTGCGATTGCCACCGCCTTGGCAAGGGCCGGCGCCAACATCGCCGTGGGCTCCTACATCGCGCCACCCGGCAACGACAGATCCGATGCCGCCTATTATCCCGGCGCCGATGAGACCGAGCGCGTGTGTTCGGCCCTGTCGGCTCATGGCATCAAAGTTTATGCTGCCCATCTGGATGTGCGTGACAGCGACGTGACCAACCTTTTCGCGGCCGAGGCCCAGGCCGCCATCGGTCCGGCCGACATTCTGGTCAACGCGGCCGGCACCACCGCGGAGCAACCGGTCTGCGGTCATTCCGACGCGCTGTGGGACAAGATCGTCGACACCAATCTGACTGGCGCCTTCCGAGCCACCCGCGCCGTGCTGCCGAGCATGATCGAACGTGGCTGGGGCCGCATCGTCAACATCGGCTCGACCGCCGCCACCGTCGGCTGGAAGGACAATCCGGCCTATTGCGCCTCCAAGGCCGGGTTGCTCGGCCTGACCCGTTGCGTGGCGCTGGAAGGCGCGGCGCATGGCGTCACCTGCGTCATGATCAGCCCTACCTGGGTCGAGACCGAACTGATGCGCCGCAACGTGGCGCAGGTCGTCGAGCGCGAAGGCAAGGGGCGCAGCGCCGAGGATGTCATGGACGAATTCAGGAAGAGCAATCCTCAGGGCCGCATGATGCAGCCGGAGGAGATCGCAGCACTTGCCGTCTTCCTCTGCTCGGATATCGCCAAGGGCATCACCATGGAAAACATTCAGATCACCGGCGGAGCATTATGGTAGCATCCGCGCGAGATGGCTGCGGGCCTTCATGGGAGGAGGTCGGCAAAAAGTAGGAATAAAAAAGTCCAACCGACAGGGGAACTGACATGACAAGAACAAATGCCTTGAAAGGCGCCGGCGTCGGGCTGGCGCTTCTGCTTGCTGTAACCGCTCAGGGACGAGCCGCCGACCTCGGCGCCAAGGACGAGCCGATCAAGCTCGCCATGCTCGAATGGACCGGATCGCATGTGTCTACGCACATCGCCGGGCAGTTGCTTCAAAAGCTCGGCTACAAGGTCGAATACGTCACCGCCGGCAACTTCCCGCAATTCTCCGGCCTTGCCGACGGCACGCTGAGTGCCTCGGTCGAAATCTGGCTGAACAATGTCGGCGACATCTATCCCAAAGTGCTGGCCGAAAAGAAGATCGAGGACATCGGCAAGCTGGATCTGAAGACGCAGGAGGGCTGGATCTATCCAAAGTTCATGGAGAAGGTCTGCCCCGGCCTGCCGGATTGGAACGCGCTGAACAAGCCGGAGTGCATCCAGGCGCTGTCGACACCCGAGACCGCGCCCAACGGCCGCTTCCTCGACTATCCGGCCGACTGGGGTTCGCGAGCCGCGACTATTCTGGCCGACAACAACATGCAGTACACCGCCGTGCCGGCCGGCTCGGAAGGCGCGCTGGTCGCCGAACTCGAGGCCTCGGAAGCCGCCAAGTCACCGCTGGTGATGATGTTCTGGGGGCCGCACTACGCGCTGGCCGAAAACGATGTCGGCTGGATCACCATGCCGCCCTGTAAAGACAAGACCAACGAACATTGCATCACGCCACCCGATGTCGACAAGATCGTCTGGTCCGGCTTCGGCGCCAAATGGCCTGCCGCCTATGCCTTCCTCAAGGCATTCAAGATGGATGCCACCGAGCAGCAGAAGATGATGCTGGCGGTCGACAAGCAGGGCAAGGACCTCGACGCCGTCGTCAAGGATTGGCTCGACAAGAACGAAGCGGTGTGGAAACCCTGGGTCGACGCGGCCAAGGGGTGATCTCGGCCCATGCCTTGCCCAGGCACTGACGAGAATTGCCGCTCGGTTCCCGGTGATCCGGGAACCGGACGCTTGCTTGGTGCGGGCGGCCGACGATGAGCAAGGCGGTCCGAGAGATAAAACTAGCCTGCCGCAACGTGTGGAAGGTCTATGGGCGGCGTCCCGCCTACTATTTCGATTCACGCGGCTACATCATCGAACCCGACGCGCTGGCCGAACGGCTGCGTGCCGAAGCGCATCTGCCCGCCGTGGTCGACGCCACTTTCGAGGTCGCCACCGGCGAGATCTTCGTCATCATGGGGCTGTCCGGCTCAGGCAAGTCGACACTGGTGCGTTGCCTGTCGCGGCTGGTCGAGCCGAGCGCCGGCGAAATACTGCTCGACGGCCGCGACCTCTCCAAAGTCTCCGGCAAGGAACTGATCGAACTGCGCCGCCACGCAATGGGCATGGTGTTCCAGAATTTCGGCCTGCTGCCACACCTGACCATTCTGGGCAATGTGGCTTTCCCGCTGAAGATCCAGGGCAAGCCGGTGAAAGAGCGCGAAGCCCGCGCCCGCGAGATGATCGCGCTGGTCGGTCTCGAGGGCCGCGAGGCTTCGTTTCCGCACCAGCTTTCCGGTGGCCAGCAGCAGCGCGTCGGCATCGCCCGTTCGCTCGCCGTCGGCCCGGAGCTGTGGTTCCTGGACGAGCCGTTCTCTGCGCTCGATCCGCTCATCCGGCGGCAGATGCAGGATGAGTTCCTGCGCCTGCAGCGCATGCTGCAGAAAACCATCGTCTTCATCACCCACGACATGGCCGAAGCTTTCCGGCTGGCCGACCGGCTCGCCATCATGCGGGCCGGCAAGATCGTCCAGATCGGCCGCCCGGCCGACATCGTGCTCAGCCCGGCCGACGACTATGTCGCGCAGTTCACCGAGGACATGCCGCTGCTGCGCGTCATCAAGGCGGGCGACCTGGCGGCGCCGGCGAACGGAGCCGCTATGCCGCACGAGAGCATCGCTGCCGACACCAGTATCGAGGAGCTTATCCCACGCCTGGCGTCCGGGATCGGCGCCTTCACCGTCCCGGGCGAGGGCGCCAGTCCGCCACGGCTGCTCAGCGCCAGCGCGGTTCTTGCCGTGCTCGATCGCGAACAGGCAAGACGGACACGGCCATGACGGCGCCTGCCGCGACATTGCCATCCTCGCCGAGGGTCGTTGTGGAGCCGGCCCTTCTGCCCTGGTGTGGACTGACCGTTCTGGCCGTCCTTTGTCTCGTGCTGAAGGCCGATTTCCCCTGGCTGGTGACATTTCCGAAGGAATGGACGCTACCGTTCGCACCGGCCATCAATTTGGTCACCGATGCGGTCGTGACCGTCGTCCAGCCCGCATTCCGCGCCCTGTCCGCCGTGCTCGATGCACCCATGCGCGGCGCGCGCCTGGTGCTGGTATGGCTGCCGTGGCCGGCGGTGATGCTGGCGGTCGCGGCGCTTGCGCTGAAATCGAGCGGCATTCGGCTGGCAGTCTTCGCCGTTCTGGCGCTCGCCTACATCCTGCTTGCCGGCTACTGGCCGCAAAGCATGAGCACGCTGTCGCTGGTGCTGCTGGCCGTACCGATCTCCGTTGTGCTCGGCTTTTGGCTTGGCGTGCTGGGTCATAGCAGACCGCGCGCGCGGCCCGCACTGCTCGGCGCACTCGACCTGATGCAGACCGTGCCGGCCTTCGCCTATCTCATCCCGCTGCTTCTTCTGTTCGGCTTCGGCCCAGTGGTTGGGCTGATCGCCAGCGCCATCTATGCGACGCCGCCGATGGTGCGCAACACCATGCTCGGCCTCGACCGCGTGCCATCGGACATCAGCGAAGCAGGGGTGATGAGCGGCTGCACGCGCCGGCAGCAGTTCTGGCACGTCGAAGTGCCGACCGCGCTGCCGCAAATGCTCGTCGGCTTCAACCAGACGACGATGGCGGCGCTCTCGATGGTCATCGTCGCCGCCATCATCGGCGGTTTCGAGGACATTGGCTGGGAGGTGCTGTCATCGATGCGCAAGGCCGAGTTCGGCCAGAGCATTCTGTCCGGATTGGTCATCGCGCTGCTCGCCATCCTCGTCGATCGCCTGACCATCGGCTTCGCCCGGGAACGGCCGACCGGGCCGACCGCCGCCATGGCATGGATGACCGGCCGCAGGCTGGTAATTGCGCTGGTGCTCGCCGTGGTGCTGGCGGTTGCCATACGTGTCCTGTGGCCTGACGAGACCTTGCTGCCTGCCACCGGGTTGCGCATGCAGGTCGGTGGCGTCAATCAATGGCTGCTCGGCCTGGTCCGCGACTACGCCTGGTTCTTCGACGATATCCGCAACAGCGTCCTCTATTGTCTGCTGCTGCCGCTCAGGATCGGCATTTCGGGAGCCGCCACGCCTACGCTCTGGGGCTTTGCGCTGTCGCCGTCGATGGCGGCCGAATATTGCGCGCTGATCCTGGGCGTCGCCGCGCTATCGACCCGCGGCTTCGGGTGGCGGGCTGGCTTGGCCGCACTGGCGGCCGGCCTGGTCCTGTTCACCGGCTTCCTCGGTCTGCCCTGGCCGGTCTTTATCCTTGGCGTCGCCTTGCTTGCCGCACAGGTGGCGGGCATCCGGCTTGGCCTTTTCGCGCTCGCGGGCTTTGCTCTCATCCTGGTCAACGGGCTGTGGCCCCAGCTCATCCAGTCGCTCTACCTCTGTACGCTGGCGGTGCTGCTCTGCTTGGTCATAGGCGGTGCGCTTGGTGTCTGGGCCGCCTATAGCGACCGCGTCTCGCGCTTTCTGAAGCCGGTCTGCGACGCACTGCAGACCATGCCGCAATTCGTCTTCCTCATTCCGGCACTGATGTTCTTCAAGGTTGGCGAGTTCACGGCGCTGATCGCCATCATGCTCTACGCCATCGTGCCGCCGATCCGTTACGTCGAGCATGGCTTGCGGCATGTGCGTGTCGATGTCGTCGAGGCGGTCGAGCAGATGGGCGCGACGCCTACCCAAACATTGTTGCAGGCCAAGCTGCCGCTGGCGCTGCCGGTGGTGATGCTGGGGCTCAACCAGACCATCATGGCAGCCTTGTCGATGCTGGCGATCGCGGCCCTTGTCGGCACGCGCGATCTCGGGCAGGCGGTCTATGTCGCGCTCGGCAAGGCCGATGCCGGCATGGGCCTGATCGCCGGCCTGGCAATCGCGTTCCTGGCGATTCTGGCGGACCGCATGGTAGCGGGGTGGGTAGAGGGGCGTATCCTGGTCCCTGATCGAGGCGCCTAGATGTTTAGTCCTGGCAAATGGTGGAACGCATCGTGGATGAAACGCTCAGGGTTCCTTGCAGATGAGTCCGCGGCCAAAGTTGTGGGCCGCGACGAAGTCGGCAGGATGCCGACGCAGGTGTTCGTGGCCCGGCTGGGATCCAGGCATGACATGCAGACTGGAACCAGTGTGGAAGGCCTCAGGCTTGACCATTGCAACTTCTGCGCCACCTTATTGAAATCTATGGACAATTTGTCTCTCGGCCATGGCAAAATGTCCAGCAGCGAAGCGAGGGCCGGCTTAAGCCATTGAACCACGTCCAGCACGGATCGAAGTCATCGTCAGCACAAGCCAAACGCAGGAGGTATGAATGACCAAGCACAAAGTCGGCTATCTCATCGGCAGCCTCGCGCGCGAATCCATCAACCGCAAGCTCGCGAAGGCGCTGGTGCAGCTTGCCCCGCCGCAACTCGATATGTCGGAGATCTCCTTTAAGGACTTGCCACTCTACAGCTACGACTACGATGCCGACTTTCCGGCCGTCGCTCGCGCCTTCAAGGATGCCATCGCCGCTGTCGACGCCGTCCTTTTCGTAACGCCGGAATACAACCGCTCCATCCCCGGCGGTCTGAAGAACGCCATCGACTGGGCTAGCCGTCCCTATGGCAAGAATTCCTTCGCCCGCAAGCCGTCCGCTGTCATTGGCACGTCGCCCGGCCCGATTGGCACCGCGGTCGCCCAGCAAGACCTGCGTAGCGTGCTGAGCTTCTGCAACTCGCCGCAGATGAACGCCCCTGAAGCCTATATCCAATTCACGCCTGGCCTGGTCACCGACGCCGGGGAGGTCACGGTTGCATCCACCCAGGAATTCCTGCGCAACTACATGGCCGAATTCGGCATGTTCATCGCCAGGGTGCTCCAGGTGCTGCCGAGAAACGCTTAAAGGAATTGCAGGAAGGTGCGCAGCGGTTTTTCAGATCTTGGTGGCATCCTCCAGCGTCTTCAGACCTGGCGCGAAGGGTTCGCATTCGTCATGGCCGAAATAGGCATGGCGAACCCCCGTCGCCAGGATCATCGTATCGAAAAAGCTTGGCTCCTCGCCGCGTGTTTTCCTCGTCTCTTCAGCAAGCACGTCCTTCAAGGCGTCTGCCGCTCGAACTCGGCCTCCGCCCGCAGGCTGTCCAGGTCACGCCCCACGGTCGCCACGGCAAGCCGCTTGTCGTTGCGCCAATAGCTGACCATGCAGTCGCGCGCGGCAGGATCGCCATCTATCTCCAGCCGATCCCACTGTTCGGCATGACCCACATAGTTGATGGTCGTGTCGTAGTGCTGGCTCCAGAAGAACGGAACCGTGGCGAAGCGCTGCCGCTGCCCCAGAATATTGCGCGCTGCAACCGCGCCCTGGCGCTCCGCAACCACCCAGTGCTCGACGCGGATGCGGTCTCCCGTCCTCGGGTCTGGCCAGCGCGCGATATCGCCGGCCGCGTAGACTGCCGCGGCGCTTGTTTGAAGAAACCCGTCCACCAGCACCCCGCCGTCCATGGCGAGGCCGGCCTGCTTCGCCAAATTTACCTCGGGATGCACTCCGATCCCCACAATCACCAGATCGGCGCTCAAATCCACGCCTGTCGAAAGTCTGACGCCATCCTGGTGGATTTCGGCCACGGTGGTCCCGAGATGGAAGACAACCCCATGCGATTCGTGAATTGTCTTGACCATGTCGCCAAGCGCCGCGCCGAGGAGGCGTTCCATGGGGCGTGAGCCGGGCGCGACGACATGGACCTCCAGTCCGCGCTTTCGCAATGACGCCGCTACTTCGAGGCCGATGAAGCCCGCGCCGACCACGACGCCGCGTCGTGCCGTGCCGCAACGCGCGATCAACGTGTCGCAGTCTGCCAGGGTGCGCAGCACTTTCACCTGCGGCAAGGTTGCGCCGGGAATAGTGAGCCGGACGGGTTCGGCGCCGGTGGCAAGCAGCAGTGCCCCATAGGTCACCTCGCTGCCATCAGAGAGCGCTATCGTTCTCCGCGCGGGATCGAGCTTGACGGCGCGTTGATCATATCTGACATCGATATGATGATCCGCGTAGAATTTCGGCGACCGCAAAGGAAGCCAGGCGGCCTTCGCCGTCCCGACGAGATAGTCTTTCGACAAATTCGGCCGATCGTATGGTGGCGAACGATCGGCGCTCAACATCGTGACGGGTCCCTGATAACCCTCGCGGCGCAACGTTTCGGCGGCGACGTTTCCGGCCGCGCCGCCGCCGATGATGACCACGGATTCAGGCAGCCCCGCGGCCGCCAGTTTGGGCGGTTGTGGCGTCGGCAGCCCGTCGCCCACAAATGCATGACCGGCTCGGCGCGCCACATCCCAGCATTTGAGATCGCTCAAAGCGGGTGATCGAAGAACCTGGCCGGTGCGAAGGCTGAAGCAGGCATGGTGCCAGGGGCAGCGGATCGTGTCACCGACCAGCAGCCCCTCGGCCAGCGGCCCGCCATAGTGGGTGCAGGTTGCGCCGACGGCGAACAGTTCTTCGCCTTGGCGCACGAGCAATGCGGGCTTGCCGTTCACGTGGCCGGACAACATGCCGCCCTCGGGAATATCCGCCAAAGCGACACCCTGGGTGAAATCGGGGCCGGCCGGCGACGATGAATGCTCAGTCATCCCTGTCTCCTTGCCCCTTTGGCGCTCCTGGAATGAGAAGGCCACCTGCCGCCGTCGGCGCGCAGGGCTGTGACGATAGGGAGTTCCCCGGCACAGCACATAGAATGACATAGGACGAGCAATCTTCGTGCCAACGGCCACCCATACAAACTGCCAGAAAAGTCACCGAAGAGCTTGACTCCATGGGAAGACCTCCCGGTTCACCATGCTCTCCGGCAGCCCGGCTCGCGGCAGCCCAATGCCTCGGCCGCCTCTAGACGTGCGTGGTTTACTTCCTGCCGCGCGGTTGAGCCGCTTCTTCAGCCGCGAGCACCACAACCGCCTCGGTTGTCAGAAGCCTGAAGGTGAAGGTCTCCTGGAGATAGAGTTCAACGGCCGTGCCGGAATGGTTGAGGTAGCCGATAGAGATGTCCTGGCCGATATCCAGCTCGAAATCGCCGCCACGCGTGGAAAGCACGAACCCACCCTCGATGGCCGGCGCCCAGACGATCCCTCCCTCGACCACACGCTCGAGATGATGGAATACCGGGTAGCCCTCGTCGCTGCCACCGCTCGCGGCCGTGTACGCGGCGGCACCCAGCACGAGCGCGTAGGGACCATTGACGCCGGCCAGCCGCAACTGACTGACCGCATGCCCGACAGCTTCCGCATAGTTCATCACATTGGAAGGGAGCCTCAAGGCTGGATTGCTGCTTCCTTGCCGGATGCCCTGTATGCCAGCCGCCGCATATCCGTCGAAAACGGAGCGGTCCTCGGCGAAGGCGATCTTGCGCGCGGCTTCCTTCACGGGTGACCAGTCCGAATCCGTCGCGCCGCGCTCCACATCGTCGATTGCCTGGCGCGTGAGTTCGAACGGAACGCGCAATTCGACCAGCGCCTTCACCTCGCGTTGTGCGGATTGGACCCCGTCATCGAAGACGGGAAGCTGCTTGAGATGACCAGTGCCCACAGCCGAGAAGTCGACGCCCTTTGGGCCGACAACGTCGACAACGCGCCGCGCCGCGAGATGGCGCTTCAGGGTACGGGACGCCTCGTCTTCGATTTGCGCCCAGGTCGCGTCGGAGATGGGAGCCAGTTCTCGATGAAGATTGTTCATGTCCGCCTCATTTTTTTCAGTGATCCAATGCCGAGTGAACCATCGTTGGGAAGCGCGTCCGGCCGAGGCGCCTCCGGCGCTTGCGGCACTTTCGCGTCGGTGTCGACAACCGGTCGTGCCTCGGGGTCGACATCGTCGAGGAAGGTCTCGGTCGGCACGAAGAACAGCGACCCCGTCACCGCGCGGCTGAAATCCAGCAGATGGTCGTAGGTGCCCGGCGGGTTGCCGATAAACATGTTCTCCAGCATCTTCTCGATGCGGTGGGGGGACCGCGCGTAGCCAATGAAATAGGTGCCGAACTCGCCTTTGCCCACTTCGCCGAATGGCATGTTGTCGCGCACGATCTGAAGTTGCTCTCCGTTTTCTTCAATCGACGTCAGGACATTGTGCGCATACGGCCTCTTCACCGTATCGAGCTGTTCGATGTCGGACAGCTTATGCCGGCCGATGATGTTTTCCTGTTCCTCGACCGGCACCTTGTTCCACCGCTCCACGTCGTGCAGGTATTTTTGCACGATCACGTAGCCGCCGCCGCCAAAGGCGGCGTCCTCATCGCCGACAAGGGTGGCCGCGTCCGCGGCCTGGCCGACCGGGTTTTCGGTGCCGTCGACAAAGCCGATCAGATCGCGGTCGTCGAAAAACTTGAAGCCGTGCACCTCGTCCACGGTCGAGACCGCGCCGGCGAGCCGCGACATGATATGTGTCGCGAGTTCGAAGCAGAGGTCCATGCTCGCAGCGCGGATGTGAAAGAGGATGTCGCCAGGCGTCGAAACGGCGGTATGCACGCCGCGAATTTCGCGAAAAGGATGCAGGTCTTTCGGCCTCGGCGCCCCGAACAGCCGGTCCCAGGCATCGGACCCGAACCCCATGACGCACGACAGCTGTCCGTTGAGATTGCGGAAACCCACGCCGCGGAGCAGGCTGGAGAGATCGGCGCACAAGCCGCGAACCGTTTCCTCGGACGCCGATCCGGGATTGATCGTCACGACCAGGAATATCGCTGCCCGCGTAAGCCTGGCGGCGACCGATTGAGAGACGGGAGGTGGCAAGCTTGAAACCATGTTCGATCCGTTGATGATGGTTTGAAGCACGATGCCGGCATTGGCCGTGGCGCTCAAGCCAGGTCAGCATATGCGGGACTCGCGACGACGAGCCCGTCTGTCGACCATAAGACATTTACAGCGAGGTCCGCATGGGAAATCGGGGAGCACGGGGAAATCAGGAACACTGGCCAATCGCGCTGGGGACGGACTTCAAGAGCGGAGTTCTTCGGTCGCGGCATTTCCCGGCGATAGGCAGCATCCTGATCCAAGGAACGCGTGCCGTTTGGCGACTGCCATTCCCGACCAGGTCAAGCGAAGGCGAGGCGTAAGCACCGCCGGAATTCCCTGTGCATATAGCGGTCCAAACATATAGTTTTGGTCCTGCTGAAATTAATCGCGGATAGCGCTGAACCAATGTCCAAGAAGTTTGCATTCCTTCTGGTCCGCGACTTCACATTGTCACCCCTGTCGCTTTTCATCGACACGCTGCGCCTGGCGGGTGATGAGGGCGATCGAAGCCGTCGCGTGGAATTTGACTGGCAGGTGATCGGAGAGCGCGGTCTGCCGATCAGGGCCAGCTGCGGCGTCGAACTGCTGCCGACAAAAGAGATTGGACATCCCGAGGATTTCGACAATGTTGTTGTGGTCGGTGGCCTGCTCGACACCAATCGCGGCTTGAGTTCTGAAAAGGAGGCATTCCTTTTGCGGGCTGCCGAGAAAGGCGTGCCGCTCACCGCCCTTTGCACGGGCAGTTTCGTGCTCGCGCGCTACGGGTTGCTGGACGGTTATAGTGCCGCGGTCAGCTGGTTTCACATCAAGGACTTCCGGGCGGAATTCCCCGACGTGAACGCCCATGCGGACAGTCTGTTTTCCGTCGACCGCAACCGCTCTACTTGCGCCGGAGGCACGGGTGCAGCCGACCTGGCCGGCTATTTCGTGTCGAAATTCATTGGTCACAAGGCAGCGGAAAAGGCCGCCAAGATCCTTGTCCTCGATCGAATCCGGAACATCCGTGACGTTCAACCGGTCGGGGATCTGTTTGCCGGAGCCTCCAGCCGTCCGGTGAAGCGAGCCTTGCTCTTGATGGAGAGCAATCTCCAGGAAAAGGTATCGGTTACCGAAATCGCGGCCAGATTGAACTGCTCCAGGCGCCAGCTGGAGCGTCTTTTCGGCATCGAGTTGGGCATCAGCCCAATGGCCGCCTATCTGGCGCTGCGGGTGCACTACGCGAAGTCGCTCCTCGAAGCCAGCGACTTGCAGATAGGGGAGATTGCGTTCAGGTGCGGCTTCGGCAATGCCGGGCATTTCAGCCGCGTCTTCCGCCGGCACACCGGCATCACGCCAACGAACCTCAGACATCCAGGCCGCATATCTCGCGAGGCCTGATGCGGTGATAGTTCCGCGCTTGGCTGGAATTGAGGGGGGTGCCACAGCTCAGGCCGGGACCAATAACGAGCGGGAGTAGGCAAAAGTTTTAAGACTATGCCGGGAAATCCCGCTCAAGGATCTATCCAGCGGCAACCGGAAACCACATCCACGCCGCCTTCGGGCTCTCCTGTTGCCGACGTCGTCGGCACGCAATCATTCAGTGTCGGGATTTTCGAGCACTTCAAGCATGGTGGTCAACATGCTTCCGACTTCTTCCGATATTTCCTCGGGGCGAATTCCCGCCTTGATGGCGTCCGCCGTCGCTTGTTTGGCGAGTTTCGCCGCAAGCGCCGGATCGGACGTCGAATAGGGTGGAACATTTTCCTCCACCCAGTTCTGCAGGAATTCGATGCCGCGAGCGCTCATGACGAACTAATGTTCATCGAAGCGATTTCGTTCCGCGGAGGTATATTCAAGAAAACGTCAGACCCTTTTGATGAGGGCCTGACGGTTCCAAAGGTTCACGTCACGACGAACGAGGATGCCGTCAACGACAGATGCGGAGAAACAGCGGCAAACTGGATCTGATGCGCGCCGCCGGCCCCATCGCTGTCGAAGGAGAGGGCGCCGGTCGAACTGTTGTAGATAATGTGGTCGGTATGGGTATGCGCACCCCTGCCAGTGTGAAACGCATCAGCGGGAAGGGCGCCCACCTGAAGCCCGGCAAACACAGTGTGGTCGAGATGGATCTTGTCCTGCGTCACATTGAAGTCGGTGATCTTGTCGATGTTGCCTGTCTTGAGGGCGGAATTGAAGACGAAGACGTCCTTGCCTCCATTTCCTGTCAGCACATCTTGCCCGCCGCCGCCATTGATGACGTTGTTGCCGGCATTGCCCTGTATGGTCTGCGAGAACTCGTTTCCCATGAGGTTGATGGCAGTGGTGCCGGCCCGGCTCGTGGTGGCAAGCTGCTCGATTTCCGAGCCGGCTGACAGTGCATAGCTCACCGATGCCAGCACGGCATCGTGGCCTGCGCCCTTCAGTTCCACCACCTTGTCGCCAGGGTTGTTGACATAATAGGTGTCGTTGTAGCCGCCACCGATCATTGTGTCGGCGCCGGTGGTGCCGTGAAGTACATCCGCGCGGCCGGTGCCGTAGAAAACGTGATCGCTGGTCGAAGGCGCGGTGCTGGTCGGAGGGGTGGTGCTGGTCGAAGGTGGGGTGATGGACGAAGTCGTATCGCTGGTCGAGGGCACAGTGGTGCCGGACGAAGTCGCGTTGCTGGTCGGAGGCACGCTTGCGGTGCCGTGGTTATGTTGAAGGAAGAGGGCTTGCAGCGCCGGCGAGTTTCCAAGCGCCGTGTCGCCCTGCTGGGAACCCCATGCATAGGCATAGTCGAAGGCGGGCGACGGAACCAGCTTGGACCAGTGGTCCAGCATGGTCTGTTCCTGGGCGGCGGTGGGAAGGACATATTGGCCGCCCGTATCGGTCGTGTAGCTGCCGCCGCCGAACGTCTGATAAACCGGAACGACCTGGTTGAGCGGGACCCCCGAAGCGACAGCCGCGGCCACGGTCCTGTCGATCATGTTGTAGTCGACCGCACTTGTCCCGGTGCGCACCGGATAGGGGTCCAGCCCGTAATAGTCGATATGTGTGTTGGCGGGATTATAAGTGTTTGAAAAATCGGGATTTGCGGAAGACCCCATGTTCATCATGGTGATGAAGGTTTTGGCGCCCGGCACGTTGGTGTGGATCCAGTCGGATTCCGCCTTCAGATTCGCGGCGGTGGCATAGGTTCCCCATTTGCCGGTGGGGTCCGGCTCATCGACAAGGAAGAATCCAAACGCTTTCGGATTGCCGATAAAGGGCGTGACTTTCTGGATAAAGGACGAGGTTGTCCCATTGGCTTCATCGAGCCAGACCAGACCTTTCGTGCCAGCCGGCAGGGCGTTGAGTTCGTCCACGGATGAAACGTCGACAAGATTGAATCCGGCGTTTGCAACCTCGGAGGCGGATCCACCCGAGGCGTAATGGAGGGTTGTCATGAAAATATCCTTCGTCTGATTCGGTAGGTGCCCCACCCCTGCCTATTGGAAAGGGTATATTAGAACCAAATCAAATACCGGCGCCCTTTGATAGAATCATTGATCACGGCGAGAAAAGGTCCACGCAATGGGATGTCGGCTCTGGTTCCGGGCTTGTTGATTGTTCAGGGATATTTCCGGCACGGCAAGGCAGGACTGGACTGTCCCTGCCTCGGTGGCACTGCTGGATTTTGTTGTGGACCGCAGAAAGCGCAGGATCGCGCTGATTCATTCCAGCCGCTTCGGAGCGTGCGGATGGCGGTCGTCCACGCGCTATGCGCCGCTCACCAGAAAGGCTCTTTCTATCAAAGGACGGTTGTGGCTCAGATACGGTTCAATGAGCATATCGAGGTGTCCGCCGAGGATCGGGACTATGCTCAGATCGGCAAAAAAGGCGCTCCAGCCAAGATCCGTCGGAACCCCTGTACGCCTGCATCGAAACAGGGTGGCGGTAATCGGCAACGCGGTCTTCGGTTGCGCGAGCCATTGGCCAAATGCGCGCATCCGCAGGATTTCCTCAAGCTCAAGGCGCAAAATGAACCGCACTCTGGCGAAGGCCCTCCATTTCAGCCAGTCGATGCCCCTGGCGAGCAGGGCTTCAGCGCCAAATCTGGCAAATGCTTTTGCGAGAGCCCGTAACATCATGCGATCCGCCGTCACTCTATGAGAACGGATGCGCTGGACGGTGCGTGCAAGAGTTTCACGGTAGTCGTGCTGCCCAGGCCCGATATTGGTGTCGAGGATTCCCAGGAACGTGACCGATCGACCCGCTGCAATAAGTTTGGCGGCAGCCTCGAACGCGACGCCGCCGCCAAGCGAATAACCGATCAGCTTCACGTCGCCATCAGGCTGGACCTGGCTGATCTGGTCGACAACCGCGTCCACCATCCGCGGTATAGTGCCATGTCCCTTCAGTAGATCGTTCAGGTCCCCATAGCGAATGGCGACAACCCTGGCGACATCGCTCATCTCGACACCGAAAGCCGCCAGGCTTGGCCCGTAGCCGATCGATCCCGGCACAATAAACAAAAGCGGCCTCGGGTCGGACGCCTCGACAAGCAAGTCGCTTGTGTCTTGCTCTGCGGACGCTGCCCTGACTACGTCGGCAAAACTCATTCCGACGGTGAATGCGTCCAAGTTGAGTTCCCGTCCCAGAGCCGTCTCAAGTTCCATCACGAATTGCAGCAGCTTCAGTGAATCGCCGCCCGCGTCGTCCCAGTGGCTGCCAGCCGCCTTCTTGCCGGGAAGTATCCTCTCCCATACGGCCGCTGCCACGCCTTCGATATCGAGCGGGTTCACCGCCTGCCGGACGTCTGGATTCTGGGCGTCTTGCGCGTTCAGTGCGCGATCCAGTTCCCGCAACATGACGCTGTCGACCTTGCCGCCCTTGAGCTGCGGTATCTCGGCAATACTGTGCAGTCGCGTTGGATGAACTGCCGGCGGCAGGGCTGTCCTGATCAAGTCTCGCAATTCGGGTATGATTTCGCTTGCGCCAGTTTTCACGGGAACGACAAAGGCCACCAGTTCGTTCGCGTCCGTCACCACCGCGACGGCATCACTCACTTGGGGCGCCCGGCGCAGGACGAGTTCCAGTTCGGCAGGCTCGACCCGCCTTCCGTTGATCTTTATCTGGCGTCCCTTTCGTCCGACGATCCACATCATTCCGGTGCCGTCGACCTTGGCCAGATCGCCGGTTGCGAAGATCCGAAGCCGGGGATTGGTGGAGCTTGCACGAAGAGGAACATGTCCCCCGTCCGCCCAGTAGCCGAGCGTGGTGTAGTTGCCCCTGATCACCAACTCCCCTTCATCGCCGGGGGCGACCTCGTACCCATTCTCATCCACGACGGTGTATTCGATGCCGGGAAGGACGAAGCCGACCGGGACCGTCGCGCCTCGCTCCGGATAATCCCTCGGCAGGAACCACTGCGTGCCGGTCGTTTCCGTGGACGAATAGCTGATCTGGATAAGGCAGGACTCCGGGACATTGTCGCGAAGCCGGTCGATGTCGGACCACAACACTTTTTCTCCGCCGACCCGCACGACCCGCAGTGACGAGAATACGTCGGGCGCTGAATCGGTCATCAACACACGCAGCAGCGCCGGCACGAGATAGGCGATCGTCACCCGCCATTTTTGGAAATTGTCGCGCGCAGCGCGGATGCCGGCACTCTCAATGTCCAAAAGGTACAATGTGGCGCCGCAAAGCATCGGGGTCATCATCTCGCGGCAGCCCGCGATCGTCGCCGGGCCGGTCAACGGCATGAACACATCGTCGGGGCCGATGTGGCAAGCATCGACATATTGTTGCACCCGCTGGAGGATTGCCCGCTGGCTGTTCACGACGCCTTTCGGGGCTCCGGTGCTGCCTGACGTGTACAGGACGATCGCCGGCGAATCGACCGGCACGTCGGGCGGCAGCGCCGGTAAGCTGCCGTCCGGCGTTGCGGCCATGCAGCTTCCCGCATCGATCCATTTCAGGGACGAGGCATCAGGCCAGCCTGCCGGCTTGCCCGGCCCTGGCCTGACAATTGCGGCTAGCCCCGCGCTGGCGGCAATTGCCGCGAGGCGCTGAAATGGATCTCGGGGGTTTAGCGGCACGGCGGGCCTGCCCGCACGCATGGCGGCAAGCATGGCCACCGGGTACCAAAGAGTATTCCCGATCAGAAGCCCGACCGCCTTACCCATTGGAACTGAACCGGCAATCGCACCTGCCAGGTTTTGGACCGCGTTCAACAGCTCCAGGAAGCTGAGGGATGTCGAGCCGTCGCTGATCGCGATCTTGTCCGGATATTTCCCGACAATTTTCTCGAGGTGCCAGAACGCCGATTTTTCGGAGAAGTCATCGCACATCCTTTGGAAGGCAGGGTTTGCCGGTCCGTCCATGTCCAGAGGACGGGTGGATGCCTGTTTCCATGTGAAACCGTCTTGAGGACCATTGTCGCGCGTTATCGCGACATCCCGCTCTTTCGCCAGTCCCAGCACGGACTGCAAGGCGCGCAATGGCAGGCCTTCTGAAGAACGCGTGCGATCAAACGCTTCCAACGCGACCCCCTTTTTTGCTGACCCGCTTTGCAGTGTCGTACGCGACCATCTTGGCCGTGGCATCGTTAGAACGAATGATTCCGACCGAACTCGCCGATCCGACATGAAAGGGGTCAGGTGCATCGCAGCATCATTGAAGCCCTGCTTCATTCAAACAGACGAGGACAGCGGGAAGGCCTGCTCCTAGCGTGGATTTGGGTGTCGTGCGCACAGGGGCAATGAAGCCGAACCATGAGAGCAGATCCTAGAGCCAGCCATTTTGCGCGACCGGGATACCGCCGGCATTCTGGAGGGGCAGGATGAACCCCCACCTGGTCTGTGTTGGAGGCGAGGATCATCGTCTTAGAATTCCGTTCCTGCTGGCGCTGCGCGAAAGGGGCTTCCGGGTCACTGCCGTATCGAGCGATATGGGCAACGCCTTCTCTCTTCATGGCATTACGCATCGTCGACTGGGATTTGACCGCTTTACCAGCGGCGGCGGGGAATGGGGCGCTCTCGGCGCTGTCCGCGAATTGATGGCGGAACTGCGTCCGGACATCGTTCAAAGTTTCGACACCAAACCCAATCTTCTGACCCCTTTGGCCGTGCGCGGGCAGGTGCCGGTTGTCCGCACCATCAATGGCCTTGGTTGGACATTCTCGTCTCTCGAACCACGGGCTCTGGCCTTGCGTCCGATCTTTTGCGGCCTTCAAGGACTGGCATCCTTATGGACAGCCATGACCGTCTTCCAGAATCGCGACGATCAGGTCTTCTTCGAACGCTATCGGCTGGTTGGTCACGACAAAGCGCGGCTGATCCGCAGTTCTGGCATCGACCCGAAGGCGTTCTCGACAGCAAGGTATCGTGGCCCTTCGGCCACGACGATGCGCGAGAGCCTTGGGCTTCAGTCGGCCGAAATCATAATCTTTGTCGGCCGCCTGACCCGCCAGAAGGGAATTCCGACCCTCCTCAAGGCGGTTCCCCGTGTCCTTTTCGAAAGACCCAATGCGCGTTTCATCCTTGTCGGTCCGCAGGACTCCGAGGGACCGTTCGCGGTCAACAGGGCCGATATCGATCGACACGCGCCTCACGTCATTGCTTTGGGATCGCGACAGGATGTTCCGGCCCTCCTTGGCATGGCCGATCTGTTCGCGTTTCCGACGCAATATCGCGAGGGTATTCCGCGTGTCCTGCTGGAGGCCGGATTGTCCGGATTGCCGATCGTCGCCTCGCGGATGCCCGGCTGCAATGACGTGGTTGAAGATGGCTGGAACGGCTATCTCGTCGCGCCACGCGATGTGGATGGCTTCGCATCCAGGATAATCGAGATCCTGTCCGATCGCGCCCGTGGAAAAATCATGGGCGGCCGTTCCGTCGGACTCATCCGGGAGCGCTTTTCGCTGTCGTGGGTCGTCGATCAGTATTGCGAGCTGTACAAGACCGTCCTCGGGGCAAAGTACCGGGGCAGTCTTGCTCGATCAGCCCCCGCGATCCTGATGGAAGAGGGCGCGCGGAGCCCCCGACTGGGGGAGGCGCGGCAATGATCCGTGATGTGCTCCTGGCCTGCGGCATCGCAATGTCCTATGCGGTCCAACTCAGCATTCCAGGCCTGCCGTTCGGCTACAGCGAACTGTTCCTCGCGCTTTGGATATTGCTGTCGATCGTGCGGGTTCTCGCGGGCGGCCGATTGGAGTTCACGCCGGCCCTGGCCCAGCTTGCACGTTTCTGGCTGATCCTGACGCTTGCCCTGAGTGTTGGGGCCATCGTCGGCTATCTGACGACTGTCCTGTTCATCGCTCCGTTGATGCATGACACGATGGCGTATGTGCTGTTGGTCTTCATCACCTGCCTGGCCGCGGCGGAGCCCGACGCCGGTCGCCATCTACGCAACATTGGCTGGTGGATCATTGCTGTCGCGAATGCATGCTTTGTTGTTCAACTGGGGCTTGGGTGGGGCTGGATCCATCAATCTGGCGTTAATCCCTGGTATTGGGACCGCTTCAGCGGTTGGTCCGACAATCCGAACCAGCTTGCGCTCTATTGCGCTCTCCTTGGTCCGCTGGCCTTGCATCTTGCCGTAACCACCCGCAATCCGTGGGGGAGGTGCCTTGGGCTAACCGGCCTGGTCCTCACCTTCTACGTCGGAAGGCTGACAAAGAGCGATACCTATCTCTATACGACAATCCTGGCTTGCCTGATCCTTCTCGGGCTGCGGATTCGGGCTTGGCTTGCAACTGATGGCGGCAAGGTCAGCCTTTCACGGCAACTTGCCCTCCTGTTCACGATTGCGTTCGTTCCGTTGGCGATCTCCATCGCGCCTTACGCCCTCAGCGACGCCGCCAGCGCCGAAAACTTCGCCAAGAGCCTTACCAAGGACAAGGGCGGGCAAGCGACCGCGGAAACCGCCGAGCTTCGCCTCTACCTTTGGGACGAGGCATTGGACAAGGGAGCAAGATCTGGGTCGCTCGGCCTCGGCCCCGGGCCTCACCTTGAACGCCCCCCCATCACCAATCAGCAGTTTCTACCTCGGCCTTTCGAGGCCCATAGCACGATCCTCGATCTCTATACCCAGGGTGGCTTGATTTCAGTCATGGCGCTCTTGTGGATCCTCGGCTCCGCCGCCTTGTCCGCCTGGCGTGCGAGATTGGATGCCCTCGTGGCGCTCATGGCGTCGATCGTTGTGTTCAGTGCCCCGCACCTGATTATCCGCCATCCGATCGTGTGGTTCTCTGTGACGCTCTGCCTTGTCGCCGGGACGCCTCAGACGATCCCCGCCATCGTTCGCCACAGGAGATATTAGGATGTGCGGGATCGCTGGAATTCTCTTGGCGCCCGATGCGGCCGATACGAACGCGCTGCGGGCGATCGGGCCGATGACGACGGCCCTTCGTCATCGTGGACCTGATGGCGAGGCATTTTGGATGAGCCGTGAAGCCGGGGTCGCCTTCGGCCACCGGCGTCTGGCCATCGTCGACTTGTCGGAGGCGGGCCGGCAGCCGATGCATTCCGCGAGCGGCCGGTATGTCATCACCTTCAATGGCGAGATATACAATTTTCGCGATCTGCGCCGCGAGCTGGAAGGGGCGGGCCACCATTTCCGTGGCACCAGCGACACCGAAATCATGCTGTGCGCGATCGAGAGCTGGGGTCTCGACGCGGCGCTCGCGCGCTTTGCCGGCATGTTCGCTTTCGCGCTGTGGGACCTGAAGAACCGTATCCTTCACCTCGCCCGCGACCGAATGGGCAAGAAGCCGCTCTACGTCGCCTCGACACGCGAGGCGCTCGTCTTTGCCTCGGAGCTGAAGGCTATCACCTGTTTCCCCGGGTTCGCCCCGGAACTCGATGTCGACGCCGCGGCGACAATGCTTTCGAAAGGGTGGGTGCCGGATGACAGTTGCATCTGGCAGGGCGTGTTCAAGCTACCACCCGGTTCCGTCCTTTCCGTGACGGCGGCGGATTTCGCCAATGCCCGCGGTGCAGGCTCGCTTGCGCGTCGCATTCGACGCTGGTGGTCGCTGGCCGATGTCGCCAGCACGGCGCTGCGGGAACCGCTCACCGGCAGTGACGAGGAACTTACGACCGAGCTCGATCGTCTGCTTCGCCTTGCCATCGGCGAACGAATGGTTGCCGACGTGCCGCTTGGCGCCTTTCTGTCGGGCGGTATCGACAGCTCGACGGTCGTCGCCCTGATGCAGGCACAGTCGCGGAAGCCCGTCCGCACTTTCACCATCGCGTTCGGTGAGAGCGGGTTCGACGAAGCCCCTCATGCGGCCGCGGTTGCACGACATCTGGGCACCGACCACACTGAACTTCACCTTTCACCGGCCGCCGCGCGTGAGGTCATTCCGGAACTGCCACGGATCTGGGACGAGCCGTTCGCCGATGAGTCACAGATACCGACACTGCTGGTGTCGCGCCTCGCCCGGCAACACGTGACCGTAGCGCTGTCGGGCGACGGTGGTGACGAGTGCTTTGCGGGCTATTCCCGGCACTTCCTGGCGGCCCGCCTCAGAAGACAGCATGAGCTTCCATCCCCACTTCGCCGGATGTTGGCGGCTGGGGCCGGATTGCTGGCCCAGGCCTCCCGGAAAGATATCTTCGGCAGGCTGCCGCTTTCGGCGAACGCGCGGCACGGATTGCGCAGTGACCGCCTGAACCGCCTCGCCCGCCTGCTCGCGGCTGCAAATGAGGACGAACTGCTTCAGCGGCTGACCGAGTCCTCGGTCAACAACCTTGTTCATCACAGGCCGCCGGCAATCAAGCCTCGTGCAGCAGAGCTCGACGACCTGCTATCCCGTCTGTTGTTCGATGATATGACCGGCTATCTGCCCGGCGACATCCTGGTGAAGCTCGATCGCGCCACCATGGCCAACAGCCTCGAGGGGCGGTGCCCGATCCTGGACCATCGCGTCGTCGAATACGCCTGGCGACTGCCGACCAATGTCAAGGTTCGGAATGGCAGGGGTAAATGGATACTTCGCCAGCTCCTTGATCGTTATGTCCCGCGGCGGCTGTTCGATCGGCCCAAGCAAGGTTTCGACGTTCCGGTCGGGGCTTGGCTGAAAGGGCCCCTGCGCGCCTGGGCAACGGATATCATCGCCACAATACGCCTCTCGGAAGACGGGGTTCTCGACTTTGCAAAGGTCGACGCCTGTTGGCGCGATCACCTGCAGGGAAAACAAGATCATTCCCGCGATTTGTGGCCTCTGCTCATGTTCCAGGCGTGGCGCAACGAAGCCACGCAGCCACCGGCGCCGGCAACGCGCCTCTCTCATCATATCGAACTGACAGGGGGTTGAGATGGAAGGTTCCGTAGCTGGCCGCGCCAAACGTCCGCGCACCACGCAAATGGCCGTCGCTGCGCTCGAAACAAATCCGCGGATGAGGCAACCGCCAAGCGAGCCCCTGGAGCTGTCGTCTCCTTTCCGTCAGCTTGTCGTCACCTTGGCGACGAGAAAATGGTTCTTGCTTGCCATCGCCGTTCTGGGTGGCGTCCTTGCTGGTCTCGCCGGTCTTGCTCGTCCGGTTCTGTATGAGGCGACGACGCAGGTAATCGTCGACGCTCCAACTGGCGGTGCTTCCTCGGGCAGCGCAGGGTCCGTTCAGGATTTGCTGGATTCGAGCATCGATGACCATCTGACGATGCTCTCCTCGCAAGCCCATTTGCGTCGAGTTCTGGCGTCGCTGCGCAAAGCGGAGGCAGCCAACGCTGCCGGAGAAAGTGGCTCCAGCCTCGTTCCCGCCGATCAGCACACCGCAGGCTCGTTCCTGGGCGATCTCCTGAACCGGGTGTGGCCGCAGGGCAAGCCGGCGGCGGGAAGTCCGGAAGCGGCGGACGCGGCCGAACTGAAGGCGCTTCGGAACGGAATGAGGGTCGGACAAGAGCTGCGGTCGCGGGTCATCTCCATCGGCTTTACCGATTC
>NZ_VFUX01000053.1:0-31593 GCF_006441275.1 Mesorhizobium sp. B2-4-17
CGTCCCTCCCGATTCGATGCTCGGGAAGTGTCCACGATGTCTCCGAACGCCTGTCCACCATCTCCCCGGTCTCTACAGGAGGGTTAGGGTGGGGGTTCCTCTTCGCAAGAATCCATATGCGATTGCCCTGGTACAGTGACGGGGAGAAGAAGCTGTGTTGGCGCCCGATCAGGCCTTGCCTGGGACTGTCCTGATCACCGTGCCCCAAGGATCCTCGCGGGTCGTTTCGCTGGTCACATTGTCCGAGCGCATCTCGACCCAGGCAAGGCCCGAGCGGGACGGGTCGCGGCGGCCGGCGCCGGCGCTCTGCCAGGCATTGGCGCCGATATGATGATGGTAGTGGCCTGACGACAGAAACACCGCCTGACTGCCATATTTAGCCACCGTGTCGAAGCCGAATTCCTGGTTCCACCAGGCCTCGGCCTCTTCCGGCCTGCCGACGCGCAGGTGGACGTGACCGACAATGCTGTTTTCCGGCGCGCCCTGCCAGCCTGCATCGCCGGCCGGCACTTCGGCAACGACCGAAGGAATGTTCAGCCGCTCGGTCGCCATGGCGATCCTGTCGCCGTTCCACGTCCAGTCCTGTGGACGGCGGTCGGCGTAGATCTCGATGCCGTTGCCTTCCGGGTCGGTCAGGTAGAGCGCTTCGCTGACCAGATGGTCCGAAGCACCCTCGACGGCGATCTTGTCTGATATGGCGTGGTTGATCCAACGGCCGAGATCGGCACGGCTGGGAAGCAGGAAAGCCGTGTGGAACAGGCCTGCGCTGCGCGGGTCGTCCGGCTTGGCGGAGGCATCCGGCTCGAGAATAAGCAATGGACGGTTGGCGGCGCCCAGGATGATCGCGCCGTCGGCGCGGCTCAATTCCTGCAGGCCGACAACCCGGCGGTAATAGGCAGCGAGGCTTTCGGCATCGCGCGCCTTCAGCCCGACACGGGCAACGCTCACCGGCGTGGTGGCGGCAAATGGCAGTTCGCTCATTCTTGTCTCCGTTTTGGCAACACTCGAGGAAGCTCCCAAAGCCAGGAACCCGGCGCCACCGATCATTGTACGCCGTGTCAGCGCCAAAATCCCGGTCCTCCACGGCTGGTTCTCTCCTGATGACAGATCGTCCATCGCGATCGTTCACACAAGACGCCGAAAAGCGAACATGGTGTTCACCATTACGAGCAGGAGCACATCCATCAACGGTTGCATGCGGCAATCGCGCTCGCTATCTCACCACCATGAAAGTCAAAGACGCAGATATTCTGATCGTTCCGGGCTACACCAATTCCGGACCCGAGCATTGGCAGACCCGCTGGCAATCGAAACTGTCGACGGCGCGGCGCGTCGAGCAGGCGGAGTGGTCGAAGCCGGTGCGCGAGGACTGGACGGCGAGCGTGGCCAACGCTGTCAACGCGGCCGAGAGGCCGGTGGTCATCGTCGCGCACTCGCTTGGGGTCGCGGCGGCCGTGCAAGCCATTCCGCAATTCGTGAGGCCGGTCGCCGGAGCCTTCTTCGTTGCGCCGCCCGATGTCGCCAATCCGAAGATCAAGCCGAAGCACCTGATGACCTTCGGTCCCTACCCGCGCGAGCCGTTGCCTTTTCCCTCGATCGTGATTGCCAGCCGCAACGACCCCTTCTGCGCCTTCGATGTCGCCGAGGATATTGCCGGCGCCTGGGGCTCGCTGTTCATCGATGCCGGCGAGACCGGTCATCTCAATGCGGATTCAGGCTTCGGCCCGTGGCCCGAAGGATCCATGACCTTCGCCAAGTTCCTGACGGACCTGAAGGCTTAGCGGTCGCGCCGCGTCAGGCGTCGATCGAATCCTTGATGCCCTTGAGCAGGGTCTTTGCCCCCAGCGAAATCAGCGCATGCTCGGACCCGGTGGCGAGCAGACGGTAGCCCATCGACACGACGCGGCCGGCAATTGCTGGCTCGACGACATAGATCGCGGCATGTTTTCCGGCCTTGCGGGTGCGCTCGGCAACCGACGCCACCGTCTCCATCATGCTTTCCAGCGTGGAATTGACCGTGGCGCCATTGGTCCAGGCGATCGAGAAATCCGATGGCCCGAGGAAAATGCCGTCAATGCCCGGCGTGTCGAGGATCCCGTCGAGCGCATCGAGTGCGGCGCGCGTCTCGACCATTGCAAAAGCCATCGTGCGCTGGTTGGTGTCGCGCAGCCATTCGGCTTGGTCGCCCTTGCCATGGCGCGGGAAGGCATAGGTCGGGCCCCACGAGCGCTCGCCGAGCGGCGGATATTTCATGGCCGCGGCGAACAGCCTTGCGTCGGCAACCGAATTCACCATCGGCGCGATGACCACCTCGGCGCCGAAATCGAGCGCCCGGCTTGCCATATCGAAACGGCCGACAGGAATGCGCACCAGCGCCGGCTTATTTGCGGCGAGCACCGGCATGAGCCCGCGAAGCACGCTGTCCTCGTGATGGCCGCCATGCTGCATGTCGAGCGTAACCGCATCGAACCCCTGTTTGGCGAGAATCTCGACGGTCAGGGCATCCGGCACGCCGGACCAGGCGGTAACCAGCGTTTCATCGGCGGCAAGGCGGGACTTCAGGGACATCTAATCTCTTTCCTTGTTAGCATGAGCAGTTCAGCCGGAAAGTGCGACAAAGGCAAAGAAAAACCGCCCGGAACGGCCGGGCGGTCGATTGGTCCAGTCATTCCTGGGTTCGTCGCAGGTTCTGCCGCAAAACCGTGGGACGCTTTTGCGGAAACCTGCCTCGGCCCGGATCAGGTGTTCTTGATCTGCTCGATGGCCTGCGCCATCAGTTCGTCCATGGTGCGGCGGATCTGATGGTCCGACTGGGCGACGCCCGCGGCATCGAAATCCCTGCGGATCTTGCGGAACACGTCATGATCGCCGGCTTCCTCGATATCCGAAACAACGACTTCCTTGGCGTAGGCATCGGCGTCGGCGCCCGATTTTCCAAGCTTTTCAGCAGCCCACAGACCAAGCGCCTTGTTGCGGCGCGCCGAGGCCTTGAACCGGAGTTCCTCATCGAAGGCAAACTTGCGCTCAAAGCCCTCTTCGCGATCCTTCATGCTGCTCATGGCTTCCCTCCGGGTCAAATCCGATTCGTTGGCGATGGATATGTGTATTGCCAAAGCACAAACCAAAAGGTCGCGAGCCGGTCAATATGCTTCGTCGCATGCTGCGCTGCGGCATTTCAGTCCTGAAAGCGGTTGATTGAAAGGATTTGCCGATTGAGCAAACGATGTGATTGGGATAGACCCGGCATTGAACGCCCCCGTCGCCGCACTAATTTAGGCAGACGGACAGGAACTGGTCGCTTGCCGCCTGCCCGCAAATCCAGAGAAAAAATCAGATGAAAAATCGCCGCCGCATTTATGAAGGCAAGGCCAAGATCCTCTATGAGGGGCCCGAGCCGGGCACGCTCATCCAGTTCTTCAAGGATGATGCCACCGCTTTCAACAAGAAGAAACACGAGGTCGTCGACGGCAAGGGTGTGCTCAACAACCGTATTTCCGAGCACATCTTCAACCATCTGAACCGCATGGGCATCCCGACCCATTTCATCCGCCGGCTCAACATGCGCGAGCAGCTGATCAAGGAAGTCGAGATCATCCCGCTCGAAGTGGTGGTGCGCAATGTCGCCGCCGGTTCGCTGTCCAAGCGCCTCGGCATCGAGGAAGGCACCGTTTTGCCGCGCTCGATCATCGAATTCTATTACAAGGCCGACGCGCTCGACGATCCGATGGTGTCGGAAGAGCACATCACCGCGTTCGGCTGGGCGAGCCCGCAGGAGATCGACGACATCATGGCACTCGCCATCCGCGTCAACGATTTCCTCTCCGGCTTGTTCATGGGCGTCGGCATCCAGCTCGTCGACTTCAAGATCGAGTGCGGCCGCCTGTTCGAGGGCGACATGATGCGCATCGTCGTGGCCGACGAGATTTCGCCGGATTCCTGCCGCCTGTGGGACGTGGCGACGCAGGACAAGCTCGACAAGGACCGTTTCCGCCGTGACATGGGCGGCCTCGTCGAAGCCTACCAGGAAGTCGCCCGCCGCCTGGGCATCATGAACGAGAACGAGCCGCCTCGCCCGACCGGTCCGGTGCTCGTCGCCTCGACCGATGGCCTCAAGGGCAAGCCGCACTAACCAAGACCACTATTCGAGCAGGAGCATGTCCAGCGTGATCAAGGCCCGCATTACCGTCACCCTCAAGAATGGCGTGCTCGACCCTCAGGGCAAGGCGATCGAACACGCGCTGTCGGGGCTTGGCTTCGATGGCGTCGGCACGGTGCGGCAAGGCAAGGTGTTCGATGTCGAGCTGGCCGGGGCCGACAAGGGCAAGGCCGAGGCTGATCTCAAGGCCATGTGCGACAAGCTGCTGGCGAATACGGTGATTGAGAATTATAGTGTGACGCTTACCTGAGGTTGTGTCGGAGGGCATGATGGCGGAAGTCACGAACGAACTGATGTTTGAGCTTATGAAGCGTGTGCATCACGAAATCGGCGAACTTCGTCAGGATGTCTCCGAGACGAAACGGGAATTGAATGTAATGCGAGGTCACATGGTGGCAACGCAAAGCGATATCCACAACATCTACGGAATTCTCGCCCGCCAGGATGATCGGCTTGAACGCATTGACCGCCGTCTCGACCTGCGCGAACTCGCCGAATCTCAGAGGCCTTTCGAACCAAAATGAAATCAGCCGTCGTCCTCCTGCCTGGCCTCAATCGCGACCGCGACATGATCGCGGCGCTGACCAAGATTTCGGGACATGCGCCGGCTACCGTCTGGCAGACCGATACCGAAATCCCCGATGTCGATCTTATCGCCATTCCGGGCGGGTTCTCCTTCGGCGATTATCTGCGTTGCGGCGCGATCGCCGCGCGCATGCCGGTCATGCGGGCGGTTGCCGAAAAGGCGGCGAAGGGCGTCATGGTCATCGGCGTCTGCAACGGCTTCCAGATCCTGGTCGAGGCCGGACTGCTGCCGGGCGCCTTGATGCGCAACTCATCGCTGAAATTCGTCTGCCGGCAGGTGAAACTGCAGATCGCCAACGCCAACACCATGTTCACGCGCCGCTATCAGCCCGGCCAGATCATTCGCTCGCCGGTGGCGCACCATGACGGCAACTATTTTGCCGACACAGAGACGCTTGCCCGCGTCGAAGGCGAAGGCCAGGTGGTGTTCCGCTATGCCGAAGGCACCAATCCCAACGGTTCGCTCAACGACATCGCCGGCATCATCAACGAACAAGGCAATGTGCTTGGCCTGATGCCGCATCCTGAAAACCTGATCGAGGCCGCCCATGGCGGCAGCGACGGCCGCGCGCTCTTCGAAGGCGCCCTCGGCATCGCGGCCTGATAACCACTGAGGCGAAAGCCTTGAAACAAGCCGGGCATTCCAGCCATTCCAATGGAAAAGTCCGCGTCACTGGGGAGAGACTGTCATGAAACTCTATTCGCGACCGTTGTCGCCCTACTCTTCGATCGTGCGGGCGCTGGCCTATATCAAGGACGTGCCGGTCAAGATCATCGCGCCACCGCCGGGTTTTCCAATCCCCGAAGAATTTCGCGCCATCTCGCCGATGAACCGGATTCCGGTGCTGATCACCGGCTCGGGCGAAACGATCGTCGAATCGGTCGTCATCGCCGAGTATCTGGAGGAACGGTTTCCTGAACCGGCGCTGCTGCCGGCTGATTCCAAGGATCGCGCGCTGGTGCGCATGTTCGCCCGCATCACCGATCTCGATGTGCTGACGCCGACGATGAAGCTGTTCGAGCTGCATTTCGTGCCGAAGCGCAACGACGCCGAGATCGAAGCCCAATTCGCCCGCCTGCACCACGGGCTGGCGGCGATCGAGGCGCGCATGGCGCAAGGTCCCTTCGCGCTCGGCAGCGACATCAGCTTCGCCGACGCCTGGCTGACGCCGACGCGCTTCATCTTCAACAACTTCCGCGCCATGACAGGCCGCCACGACCTGCTCGACGCCTATCCCAAGTTCGATGCCTATGAGCAGATCGCCCTGCAGCATCCGGCATTGTCGCGTGTATGGGGCGAGATGACCGACGGCCTGAAGATCTTTCTGTCCGAACTCGAGATGGGTGCCGCTTGATCAAGAGCAAGACGATCGCCTTCGTTGCCGCAGCGGGCTTTGCCCTGGCATCGTGCCAATCGAGCCCGAAGAGCACGCCCGTGCCCTCGGGCAAAAGTGCGGCGCTGCTGGCCATGGAACAGGTGGCGATCGCGGCCCACAAATGCTGGATCGCCAGCAAGGACCCGGCCTTCAGGCAATATCAGATGGCCAATGAGCTGAACTCGTTCAGCGGCACGCCGCGCTTCCTGCTGGTGCCGGCCAAGCATTATGGCGGCAAGCCTTTGCTGGTCGTGCAGGCGCAAGGCAATTCGAGCCGTGTCGACGTGTTCGGACCGCTGATGAACGACCCGCTTGGCGCACGCATCGGGGCCGACATCGCCCGCTGGCAGGCCGGCAACCCGGCCTGCGCGGCAACTGCCTAATCCATGGGCCGCTTTCTGCGGGTGGCGGGTCTGGCCTTCGGCCTGATCGCGCTCGTCCTGCAGTTCTGCATCACCATTCCGGCGTCGATGGAAGCCGGCCGCGGCCTGCTTGGCTCCATCGTGTTCTATTTCAGCTTCTTCACCATCCTGACCAACATTGGCGCCGTGCTGGTGCACACGTCGCTGCTGTCACCGGCCGGCTATGCGTGGCTGCCGGCCTTCGCTGGACCAAGGATGCGTGCAGGCGTCGCTGTTTCCATCACCCTGGTCTCCATCGTCTACGCCACGGTCCTGGCGCGGCTATGGCACCCGCAGGGCCTCTTTCTGCTCTGCGATGTGCTGCTGCATTACGTGACGCCCGTGCTGTTCGTGCTGTGGTGGCTGATAGCAGGCGCCGACGGCAGAACGCGTTGGCGCGACATTTCGTGGTGGATGCTCTATCCCGTCGCTTATCTGGCCTATGCGCTGACGCGCGCGCCGCTTGCCGGCGAGGTGCCCTACCCCTTCCTCGACGTCGCCAAGAACGGTGCAGCCAGTGTCGCCATGGCGGCGCTGGCCGTCACGGCGATGTTTCTGATGATCTGCGTTGTCGCCGTTTTCGTCGATCACGGCGTCGCGCGTCTGCGGACCAACGATGTCCGCTAAGACCAGCCTACTCCCAGAAAGGCCTGATGGCCTCACGGTGGGCATCGCAGCGGGAGATGCCGATGTCCTTGAGCTGATCGTCGGTCATCTCCAGCAACGCCAGCCGACTGCGTCGGCGCTCCAGCAAATGGTCGATCCATCTCGCCAATGACCTGATCACACGCACCATGCTGCCGACAAAGCCGCGCTGGCCGGACGGGCGTAGCGCCTGGTCTGATAGCTCGGGTCTCGAATGACGGATTGTCGCGATTGTATCCATTTTTATCAACCAGACTTCTCGATTGTACCCCTCTCTGGCACGCTTTTCGATATGTATTGACTCACAATGCGGTGCAATATACAAAATTGTCACCATGACAAGTTGGCTTCCAGACCTCACTGCCGGTTCCGGTCCTCTTTATCAGCGCCTTGCTGACAGCATTGAGTCAGATATCGACCGGGGCGTGATCGATGCCGGCGCGAAACTGCCGCCGCAGCGCGACCTCGCCTATGACATCGGCACCACCGTCGGCACGGTCGGCCGGGCCTACCAATTGCTGCGCGAGCGCGGGCTGGTGAGTGGCGAAGTGGGGCGAGGAACCTATGTGCTCGGTCAGCGTCCCGACGGCCTGAAGCCGGAGGCCCCCGACGTCAGCGTGGAAGGCACGCGCTATGTCGATGCGCCCAAGGACAAGCTGCGTTTCGACAGCACCGCGGCACCCGATATCGGCCAGGGCGCTGATGTTGCCGATGTGCTGTCGCGCACCGCACAGGATCATCCGCACGAAATTTCGAGCTATACGCGCGATTTTCCGGACCGCTGGTACGAAGCCGGCGTCCGCTGGCTGTCGCGCAATTCCTTTCGACCAGCCGCCGACGCCATCGTTCCGACGCTCGGCACCCATGCCGCGGTGATGGGCGCGATCGCTGCGCTGACAACGCCTGGCGACTATGTCGCCTTCGAACACCTCACCTATTCTCAGATATCCCGCAGTGCTGGGCTGATCGGCCGGCGCACCGCGCTGGTGGCATCGGATGACCAAGGCATCGACCCCGACGATTTCGAGCGCGTCTGCACACAAAAGCATCCCAGGATGATCTTCCTGATGCCGACCGCGCAGAATCCGACACTGGCGACACTGTCGGCCGCGCGCCGCGAGGCGATGGCGCGGGTTGCACGCGACTACAATGTCGTCATGATCGAGGATGACCTTTACGGCAATCTGACCGACGATCCGACACCGCTGCTGGCTGAATTCGCCCCCGAACGCACCATCGTTGCCGGCGGCCTGTCGAAATCGGTGGCGGCCGGCATGCGCGGTGGCTGGCTCGCCTGCCCGCCCGCCTATCGCCACCGTATCCGCGTCGCCCACAAGATGATGACCGGCGGCATGCCGTTCCTGCTGGCGGAGGTGAATGCCCGTCTGGTGCTTTCGGGACAGGCCAGCGATATCCGCAAGCGCAGCATCGCCGAAATCAGCGCCCGCATCGCGATCGTTCGCGAAACCTTGGCCGGCTTCGCGTTCAAGTCACATGACAAGGTGCCCTTTGTCTGGCTCACCCTGCCCGACCCCTGGCTTTCCGGCACCTTCAAGAACGCCTGCCTGGAACACGGCGTGCTGATCGACGACGAGGACGAGTTCAAGGCCGGCCGCTCGGAACAGGTCTTTCATGGCGTCCGTTTCGGTGTTTCGCAGCCGAGACGTCGTGGAGACGTCGCCGACGGCGTTGCGGTCATCAGGCGCCTCCTCGATGAGGGCCGCGCGGGCTACGACAGCTTCTCCTGAACCGCAAAGCGCTTCGGAAGCCAGCCATCAGGCTGCCCTGTGGCTTTGTCGGGTTTTCGTGCGTTTTCGCCAATCGACGGGTGTATCGGCCACAAAGCTTGCGATAAGAGGGGACTCAAAATCCAAGCTCCATGGACATACATCGCCGCCCATGACCATTTCCAATTCCGTGCCGATCACCCCAGAGCTCATTGCCGCGCATGGGCTGAAGCCCGATGAGTACCAGCGCATTCTCGATCTCGTCGGGCGCGAGCCGAGCTTCACCGAACTCGGCATCTTCTCGGCGATGTGGAACGAGCACTGCTCCTACAAATCTTCCAAGAAATGGCTGCGCACGCTGCCCACCACCGGGCCGCAGGTCATCCAGGGACCGGGCGAGAATGCCGGCGTGGTCGACATCGGCGACGGCGACTGCGTCGTCTTCAAGATGGAAAGCCATAACCACCCGTCTTTCATCGAGCCCTACCAGGGAGCCGCGACCGGCGTCGGCGGCATCCTGCGCGACGTCTTTACCATGGGGGCGCGGCCGATCGCGGCGATGAATGCGTTGCGGTTCGGCGCTCCCGACCACGCCCAGACCAGGCATCTCGTCGCCGGCGTGGTTTCCGGCGTCGGTGGCTATGGCAACTCCTTTGGCGTGCCGACGGTCGGCGGCGAGGTCAATTTCGATGCCCGCTACAACGGCAACATCCTGGTCAACGCCTTCGCGGCCGGCCTTGCCAAGACCAACGCCATCTTCCTGTCGGAAGCCAAGGGCGTCGGCCTGCCGGTTGTCTATCTCGGCGCCAAGACCGGCCGCGACGGCGTCGGCGGCGCCACCATGGCCTCGGCGGAATTCGACGACAAGATCGACGAGAAGCGCCCGACCGTGCAGGTCGGCGACCCCTTCACCGAAAAATGCCTGCTGGAGGCCTGCCTCGAGCTGATGGCCTCCGGCGCCGTCATCGCCATCCAGGACATGGGTGCCGCAGGGCTTACCTGTTCGGCGGTCGAGATGGGTGCCAAGGGCGACCTTGGCATCGAGCTCGACCTCGACAAGGTGCCGGTGCGCGAAGAGCGCATGAGCGCCTACGAGATGATGCTGTCAGAAAGCCAGGAGCGCATGCTGATGGTGCTACGTCCCGAAAAGGAAAAGGAAGCCGAGGCGATCTTCCACAAATGGGGCCTCGACTTCGCCATTGTCGGCAAGACCACCGACGATCTGCGTTTCCGTGTGTTGCATCAGGGGGATCAGGTCGCCGACCTGCCGATCAAGGATCTCGGCGACAAGGCACCCGAATACGACCGCCCCTGGATCGAACCCAAGAGGCCGGCGCCGCTTGCCGCCAACGATATTCCGCAGGCCGATGTCGCCGATGCACTGCTGAAACTGCTTGGCGGACCGGATCTTTCGTCGCGTCGCTGGGTCTGGGAGCAATACGACACGCTGATCCAGGGCAATTCGCTGCAGCTTCCCGGCGGCGATGCCGGCGTGGTGCGCGTCGAGGGCCATGCCACCAAGGCGCTCGCTTTTTCCTCCGACGTGACGCCGCGCTATTGCGAAGCCGACCCGTACGAGGGCGGCAAGCAGGCCGTGGCCGAATGCTGGCGCAACCTGACCGCCACCGGCGCGTTGCCGCTGGCCGCCACCGACAACCTCAATTTCGGCAACCCGGAACGGCCCGAGATCATGGGCCAGCTGGTCGGCGCGGTGAAAGGCATCGGCGATGCCTGCCGCGCGCTTGGTTTCCCGATCGTGTCGGGCAATGTCTCGCTCTACAACGAGACCAACGGCCAAGGCATCCTGCCGACGCCGACCATCGGCGGCGTCGGACTGATCGCCGACTGGTCTAAGATGGTACGGATCGGCTTCGCGGCCGAGGGCCAGATGATTCTGCTGGTCGGTGCTCCCGCCTCCTGGGGCACGCATCTTGGCCAGTCCGTCTATTTCAGAGACATCCATGGCCGCACCGACGGCCCGCCGCCGCCGGTCGACCTCGAGCACGAGAAGCGCGTCGGCGACCATGTGCGTTCGCTGATCGCGTCCGGTACCGTCACGGCGGCGCATGATGTTTCGGACGGCGGCATTGCGGTCGCCTTGGCCGAAATGGCGATGGCGTCGGGCATCGGCGCGACCGTTCCCGGACTGGTCGGCACCGATCCGATCCCGGTCTGGTTCGGCGAGGATCAGGGCCGCTATCTCTTGACGCTGTCGATCGACCCGCATGGCGACGAATGGGACGCCATCCGCAAGCAGCAGGGCGAACTCGGCATCTTCGCGCCCTGGATCGGCTCGACCGGCGGCGCCGCGCTGAAACTCGGTGACGCCAGGGCGATCCCGGTCAGCGACTTGACCGCCGCGCATGAAGGCTGGTTCCCGCGCTTCATGGACCAGGCCAGTTGACGAGACTGGCCGCCCGGGCGCTGCTCGCAGTCGTCTTCTGGCCGTCGCTGTTCTTCTTCTGGTTCCTCGGACCGTTCGTCTTCTTCCTGCTGTCGACGACCTCGAGCGAGGTTTGTCCCAGACTGGAAACGCGCGCCGAGTTCCTCGCGGCGGCCAATGGCGCGCTTCCGATGCTGGTGCTGCAGAACCTCATCTACGCGGTTCCGATCATCTGTCTGCTGCTTTGGACCCGGCTTCTGCCAGACAACACGCGAACAGGTCAGGTCGTCATCTGCATCAAGCTTTTCGCCCTAGCGGCCGTGCTGGGGGCATTGTGGGAATATGGCTCTTCGCTTGTCTGCGATGGCTACGGCCAACCGTTTTTCTCGCCCGCCTGGCGGATGACCAGCTACCTGCCGATCGCTAATTTGGCGGTCAATCTTCCACTCTATGTGCTGGTCTTCAGCCTTGGCCGCGCCTTCTCGATGCGCGAAGACGAGCCCACAGACGATGCGATCCATCACGATGAGAATGCCTTGTAGCCGACAATCGCTCCGATGGTGGACGGAACGGCTTCAATCCCGGCTGGAAAGGCTTTAGGTTTACCCCGACTCTCATCGCATGGGCAGCCACGTCGCCGCCCGCCCGAAACAGGAAATTCTGCAATGGCAATGGACGCCCGCGACATCGAAAAACTGATCAAGGACGGCATTCCGGACGCCCGCGTGACGATCCGAGACCTCGCCGGCGATGGCGACCATTACGCCGCCGAAGTCGTGGCCGAGAGCTTTCGCGGCAAGAGCCGCGTCCAGCAGCACCAGATGGTCTATGACGCGCTGAAGGGCAATATGGGCGGCGTGCTGCACGCACTTGCGCTGCAGACCAGCGTTCCCGACTGAGGGATCAACCAACTCGACACCCGCTTGGCCCAAAACCGCCCATCCTTTGCGCCATTTCGGCCATGGCATGGCTAAAGTCTTGTTTCGGGCAACCTATAGGTTTATTTGAAGGACATGTTTCGAAGCCTGACTCCCACAGGCGGGAAAGGATTTTCCATGAGCGGTATCAACGACTACATCGACAATGAAGTGAAGGGCAACGACGTCGTCCTTTTCATGAAGGGCACGCCCGGTTTTCCGCAGTGCGGATTCTCCGGTCAGGTCGTCCAGATCCTCGACTATATCGGCGCCGACTACAAAGGCGTGAACGTGCTGGACTCAGCCGAACTGCGCCAGGGCATCAAGGATTATTCCAACTGGCCGACCATCCCTCAGCTCTACGTCAAGGGCGAGTTCGTCGGCGGTTGCGACATCGTGCGCGAGATGTTCCAGGCCGGCGAGTTGCAGGACTTCCTGGTCGAAAAGGGCGTCAGCGTCAAAGGCGCCGCCTGATTTCGGTTTCGGGCATGTCATAACGACTGCACTGAGCATCCGGGCGACCCCACCGCCGCAATTTTTTATGTCCTGACGCTAGGACCAAGACGAGCCAATGCGCCGGCCCGCCGGCGCGTTTTCGTTTGAGAGATCGGACTTGCCGTGGACCAGCAGAAAGAAGCGCCGCAACGGGCAACCATTTTGCCCATCCCGCGCTGGGAGTTCATTGCGCTGTGCGCGGCTCTGATGGCGCTCAATTCACTGGCCATCGACATCATGCTGCCGGCGCTGCAACAGATCGGCGCCTCGCTCGGCGTCGAGAATGAAAACCACCGGCAATATGTCGTCACCGCCTATATTCTGGGCTTTGGCGGCGGCCAGCTCTTCTTCGGCCCGATCTCGGACCGTTACGGGCGCCGCTCGCCACTTGTCGCCGGCCTGATCATCTACGTGGCGGCGGCCGCCGCGGCCGCCATTGCACCAAGTTTTGAAACCCTTCTGCTTTGCCGCGCCGTGCAGGGTATTGGCGCGGCGGCGACGCGCGTCATCGCGGTCTCGATCGTACGCGACACATTCGATGGCCGCCGCATGGCCGAAGTGATGTCGCTGATCTTCATGGTGTTCATGGCGATACCGGTCATTGCTCCCGGCATCGGTCAGTTCATCATGCTGTTCGCGACCTGGCATTGGATCTTCGTCACCATGGCTATTGGTGCCCTGATCGTCTCGGCATGGTCGCTGCTGCGTCTGCCCGAGACGCTGCATCCTGAATATCGCCGGCCACTGACGGCCTCCTCCATCCTCGGCGGCTTCCGCATCGTGCTCACCAACCGCATCGCGCTCTGCTACGCCTTTGCCAGCACTTTCATTTTCGGCGCCATGTTCGGCTTCATCGCCTCGGCGCAGCAGATCTACGTCAACGTCTTCAACGTCGGCGAAATGTTTCCGGTGATCTTCGCCGGGGTCGCCGGCGTGCTCGCCTTCTCCAACTACCTTAACTCACGCCTTGTCGGCCGGATCGGCATGCGCCGACTATCGCAGAGCGCGCTGCTGCTGTTTCTGGTCATCAGCCTGGCGTGGCTGGTCGTTTCGCTGGAAACGAAGATGCCGCTTTGGCTGTTTATCACCTTCTTTGCGGGCGCCATGCTTCCGTTCGGAGCGCTTGGCGCCAATTTCAACGCGCTGGCCATGGAGCCCCTAGGTCAATTGGCCGGCACGGCGTCGTCAATCCTGGGTTTCATGCAGACTTTTCTCGGCGGCATTCTCGGCACGCTGATCGGTCAAGCTTTCAACGGCACGGTGACGCCGCTTGCCGCCGGCTTCTGCAGCGTCTCGGTCGCGGCGCTGTTGATGATTCTTCTTGCCGAGCGCGGCAAGATGTTCCAGCCACACAACCCACCCGTTTCAGGGCACATCACCGACTTGCATTGAATTGTCGCTTGCGCGTGTCGTTGTCCCAAACCACGGCACACTCTGGGCGACCCGCTTTCGAGCGAGATGTATCAGGATGAGCCTACAAAGGCTGCCGTAAAGCGAGGAGCAAGCATACGTCCTGCGATTGCCTCGCCCATGCTGTCTGAAACGGGCAACGGCAAGGCCTTGTCGAGAGCGTCGAGAATGGAAGCGACGAAAGCGCGGCTGAGCGCGTCGTCGCTTCCCAGTTTGGAATAGGTGGCGCGAGGTTTGCCAATCAGCGTACCGTTTCGGCGAAGCGAAAACCGCAACGTCAGGGACATGCCTGCTGTTCCAGGCGGCGGCTGCCAACAAGCGAAGATCGCGGCGGACATCTCCTTTATCGTATCAACAGGATCGGGACTGCGGCATGGGCGCTGCTGCGATCTCGCCTGGTTGGAGCCGACAACCAAGATGATGGCGAGGGCCGCTACGACAATCGTGGACCGAGACTTCATCTACGGAACCCTCTCGATTGGCATGAGATCGCATCTATCCTTCGGTCGCACAACCCGGTCGATCCTACTCCGCCCAGAGCTCGCGGCGCAGCTCCTGCCAGCTTTCCTTGTCCGGCGCGACCAGCAAGCCGCCACCGACATGCGCCGGCAGATAGGCGCTGCCGTCGAAACGCGCGGCATGGCCACCGGCTTCTGCGTGGATCAGCACGCCGGCGAGATGATCCCAGGGCATCAGCTTGTTGTAGACGACGAAATGGCCATGGCCGCTTGCCAGCAAGCGGTATTCATGCGCGGCGCAGCGATAATTGAATTGCGACAGCGTCTTGGTCTGGTTGCAGGCCAGCCGCGTGCGCTCGGGCTCCGCCATGTACTGCCAGGAGACCGCGCCGGTCATCTGTGAAATCGGCGCCGCGGGCGCGGCAACCCGCACTTTCTCCAGCGCGCCGTGTGCGTGGCGGATGTGGCTGCCGGAGCCCCTGGCGCCGATCAGCCAGTCCTTGCCGACGGGATCGTGGATGATGCCGGCGACCGTCTCGCCCTTGACGACGACGCCAAGCATCACGCCGAACAGCGGCACGCCGGATGCGAAGTTGAACGTGCCGTCGACCGGGTCGATGACGAAAGCCAGGTCGGCTTCTCCCAGGCCATCAAGCAGCGCCGGATTGTCGGAACAGGCTTCCTCGCCGACAACCATGGCGGAGGGGTAATGGCTGCGCAGCCGGGCCGTGATGAGCCGCTCCGCATTCACGTCCGCTTCCGTCACCAGATCGGCTGCCGAGGTCTTCTGTCTGATGTCGCCGTCGCCCAGCCGGCGAAAGCGGGGCATGATTTCGATGTCGGCCGCCTCGGCCAGCAAGCTGGCCAGCCAGTCGATCGCGTTATCATCAAATGTCATCGGAAGCGTCTTGTCCCGTGATGAGGGTTTGGTTCAGGGCGGCAAAATCGAACAGGTTCCTGTCGAGCAGATGCGACGGCCTGGTGTTGGACAGCGCGCGGATTATCGTGTCCTTGCGCCCAGGCATGCGTCTCTCGATGTCCCCGAGCATGGCCTTCATGGCGTTGCGCTGGAGGCCTTCCTGGCTGCCGCAGAGATCACAGGGAATGATCGGAAACCGCATCGCCGCTGCGAATTTCTCGAGATCTGCCTCGGCGCAGTAGCTCAGCGGCCGCAGCACCATGACGTCGCCTTCGTCGTTGAGCAGTTTTGGCGGCATGGCGGCAAGCCGGCCGCCATGGAACAGGTTCATGAAGAAGGTTTCGAGGATGTCCTCTCGGTGATGGCCGAGCACCAGCGCCGAACACTTCTCCTCACGCGCGATGCGATAGAGATGACCGCGCCGCAGCCGCGAGCAGAGCGAGCAATAAGTGCTGCCCTGGGGTAGCTTGTCGGTGACGACTGAATAGGTGTCCCGGTATTCGATGCGGTGCGCGATACCGTTGGCGTTGAGATAATCGGGCAGGATGTGCTTGGGAAAATTCGGCTGGCCCTGGTCGAGATTGCAGGCCAGCAGTTCGACCGGCAGCAGGCCACGCCATTTGAGATCGAGCAGCATTGCGAGCAGACCGTAGGAATCCTTGCCGCCCGACAGTGCAACCAGCCAGCGCTGGCCCGGCTTGACCATCGAGAAATCCTCGATCGCCTGGCGGGTCAGCCGCAGCAGCCGCTTGCGCAATTTGTTGAATTCGACCGAGGACGGCACATCGGCGAACAGCGGATGGGAGCCGCCTTCGTTGCCCGGTTCAAGCGTCTCGATATCTGGCTGCATGTTCATGGCGCAACGGCCCCGGAGTGTGACGTCCGCACGGATTAGCGCATCGGCCGGGAAATCGAAACGCCAAAGCGAATGCGCGAAACAAAAAGGCCGCCTCGATGGGCGGCCTTTGGATGGATCGCAAAAAAGCGTTCGCTTAGCGCGAATAGAACTCGACGACCAGGTTCGGTTCCATCTGGACGGCGAACGGAACGTCCGACAGGCCAGGGATGCGGGCGAAGGTCGCGACCATCTTGTTGTGATCGGCTTCGATATAGTCCGGTACATCGCGCTCGGCGAGGGCAACCGATTCCAGGACGATGACGAGCTGCTTCGACTTCTCGCGCACCTCGACGACGTCGCCCGGCTTACAACGGTACGAGCCGATGTTGACGCGCTTGCCGTTGACGTTGATGTGGCCATGGTTGACGAACTGACGGGCGGCAAAAATGGTCGGCACGAACTTGGCGCGGTAGACGACCGCGTCGAGACGCGACTCGAGCAGGCCGATCAGGTTCTCCGAAGTGTCGCCCTTGCGGCGGTCGGCCTCTTCGTAGACCTTGCGGAACTGCTTTTCCGAAACGTCGCCATAGTGACCCTTCAGCTTCTGCTTGGCGCGCAGCTGCAGGCCGAAGTCGGAAAGCTTGCCCTTGCGGCGCTGACCATGCTGGCCGGGACCGTATTCACGCTTGTTGACCGGGGACTTCGGGCGGCCCCAGATATTTTCGCCTAGCCGGCGGTCGATCTTGTATTTCGCGGATTCGCGCTTGCTCATCGCATTCCCTTTCAAAACAACACACCCGGAACCTCATGGTCCGGGTGAAGGAAACGCGCCCTCCTCTGGCCTCCGTTTTCGGGACCTGACAGAGTCTTCCCACGCAACGCGGCGGAAAACCCACGGGACACGTCAGTTCAAACAAGACCAGAGACAACCAGGGTGACTGATCTCGCATATACAAAACAAACACCGGACATCGCTGCCCGGCGTTGGCGGCTGGTTAAACCGAGATTTAACCGGTGTCAAGCTTATGACTGGCGCCGGGCAAAACAACGATATAGCGTTTCGCGCGTTGATGCAGTGCCGGATGTGGCGGGAGGTTGTTGCGCCAACGGCACCAGGAAGGGACTGGAGCAAGAGGAGCGCAATTCTTATGAAGAAATTCTTCCTTACCCTGGTAGGCGCCGCGGTACTTGCAGGTTCGATGGCGGTGGCGCCGGAACCGGCAATGGCCCGCCACTGGCACGGGCATAAACAGGTCTGCCGCGTCATCGTGAAAAAGAGGGTGGTGTGGCGGCATGGTCACCGCCGGGTGATCGTCGAAAGAGTGCGGCGCTGCCACCGTTGGTAATCTAGGCGAGAATTTCAGCCTCTGATAGGCAGTTGCGCTGCGGGCTTTCGTTTGTTCGGCGCTACGTCTTCAAACGCAGCCGACAGGATTTCAGTCTTTCGATTTCTTCTCGGGAAGTCCCTTGCGCTTCGTCTCGGCGAACTCCTCGAGCTGCTTCTCGCTCATGGAATCGTACATTCCCTTGGAAGCGCCCTTGAGTTCGCTCTTTTTCGTCTCGCCGCGCTTGGCGGAGAGTGCGGCTCCGGCGGCTTTCTGTTGGGCTTTCGAGGTGGCTGGCATGGCCGTTCTCCTTTGCTGTCAGGAGAAAACGCCGAGCCTCCGGCCTCAGTTCCAGCAGCAGAGGCCCGGTTCCACGTCCGCTGCTGCCAGGCCGGCAGCCGGCCGGCTTTGGCAATTTCCCTGGCGGCCTTCCCGTGTCCAGAGCTCCCGTGTAGGACGGCTGGATGAAATCTCTGACAGATCCCCCTCAAGCTCTTTCCACCGGCCTGGCGAAAATCCGCGACGAACTCCACGTGCCTGACGGGTTTCCGGCTGACGTATTGGCTGCGGCGCAGGCGGCGGCCAGGCGTGTGCCGAACCAGCATGCCGATCGAACGGCGATGCCGTTCGTCACGCTCGATCCGGCTGCCTCCACCGATCTTGACCAGGCGTTCTCGATCGAGGCGAGCGGCAGTGATCTTCTGCTGCACTATGCCATTGCCGACGTGGCTTGGTTCGTCGCGGACGGCGACGCAATAGATCTCGAAGCCTGGACGCGGGGCGAGACGCTGTACTTGCCGGACGGCAAGGCCGGACTCTACCCGCCGATAATTGCCGAGGGGGCGGCGAGTCTGCTGTCGGATGGACCACGCCCAGCGGTCGTCTTCACCGTTCGGGTTGCCGAGGATGGCGCGGCGGCATTGGACGGCGCGGAGCGGTCGATCATTCAAAGCCGCGCTAAGCTCGCTTATGAAAGTGTGCAGTCTTCCGATCTCCCGTTCGGCTTCGCCGAGCTGGCGCGGCGCATGGCGATGAACGAGAAGCGTCGTGGCGCTTCGCGCGTCGACCCTCCCGAGCAAGAGGTTGAAAGGCTGGCAGACGGCACATTCCGGCTTTCATTCAGACCTCTGCTCCAATCCGAACAAGACAATGCCGCGCTTTCGCTGGCGACCAACATGGCGATTGCCGACGCCATGCTTGCGCACCATACCGGGTTGTTCCGGGTGATGTCGGAGCCGGACGCCTTCAAGGTGAAAAGACTGCGCAACGCCGCACAGGCCCTCGGCCTGTCTTGGCCAGACTCCACCAGCTTGCGGGACTATCAGCAAACCCTCGATCCCAGCGATCCGCAACAGGCGGCGCTAATGCTGGAAATCCGACATGCTAGCCCCGGCGCGTCATACCAGCCCTACCAGGAGGGCATTGTCCCCTGGCATGAGGCAATGGCCGCAACCTATGCCCATGCAACCGCGCCACTCAGGCGATTGGCCGATCGCTATGTCGTGCGCTGCGCACTGGCCATCGCAAACGGCCAGCCCGTGCCGCAGGCCGTCATTGATGCGTTCGCCAGATTGCCGAAGGTGATGGGACGCGCGGATAGCCGCGCTTCGCAGATCAACCATGCGGCCATCGATCTTGCGGAGGCGGTAATGCTGAAGGGACGCGAGGGGGAAACGTTCAAAGCCGTTGTCACCGACTTCGTCGACCACGGCGTGCGCGTTCAGCTTTCCGATATGCCTGTCGTTGCCATCGTAAAGGCCACTGGGCTCAAACAGGGCGACGGTCTTGCGCTAAGGCTGGTCCTGGCCGATCCGGACCGACGCAGCATCGTGTTCGAACCTGTTTGAGCGGCGAACGTTTCCACACCTAGAGCGGGTCAGCGTTCGATAGAATCGTTGACCCGCTCTAGCCCTTTGTTTTTACGCAATCCCGGACGGAAAACCGCTACGCACTTTTCCTGGAATTGCTCTAGTGGCGGACGGATAATCCAAAGCCCTGCATCAGCCGGCTGACGGCGAAATCCGCCTTGCCGGAGGTGAATACTGCGATATCGGGCTCGCCTTGCGGCGGCGATCCATCGAGAGGCGGCAACAGCGAAAGGGATCGCCGGGCAATCGCTTCGGCCGGATCGATCCAGTCGACCGGCCAGGGCGCGGTCTTGCGCATGCGGTTGACCAGAAAGGGGTAGTGTGTGCAGGCCAGCACCACGATGTCGGTCCTGAGACCGTCATGTTCCATGAAGCAGGGCGCGATCTCGGCGCGCACGGCCTCCTCATCGACAAAGCCCTCGCGCATATAGACTTCGGCAAGCCCCGCCAGCCGATCGCTGCCGACCAGGCGGACATGGCATTTCTGCGCCCATTTGCTGATCAGGTCGCGTGTGTATTGCCGCTTCACCGTGCCCGGCGTCGCCAGCACCGAGACCAAGCCCGAACGCGTGCGCTCGGCCGCCGGCTTGACCGCCGGCACGGTGCCGACAAAGGGATGGCCAGGAAATCTGTCGCGTAGCGCATCAATCACCAGCGTCGAGGCGGTATTGCAGGCGATGACGGAAATTGCCGGCGCAAAGCGGTCGAGCAGCTTGGCGAAGAGATTGAGTATGTGGGTCCGCAACGCCGGTTCTTCCCAGGCACCGAAAGGAAAAGCCGCATCGTCCGCGACATAGATGAAGCGCCGGTCCGGCATCAGCACGCGCGCCTCGCGCAGCACTGTCAGCCCGCCGACGCCGGAATCGAACATCAGGATCGGCCGCTCAGTCATTGTCGGTTGCCTTGCCACCCAGCGGCGGCGCGTCGTTGTCGTCGCCATTGGCGTCAGGCGCCGGGCGATCGATTTCCGCCTTGCGTACGCGCGCGGCGGCGGCCGGCAATCGCCTCGGATCGTCGCCGGGGGAGCCGTCGCCGCGCGGCATGGCCGGTGAAAACCTGTCGAGGGAAGAAATGATACCGCGCAGCACTTTCAGTTCCGGCTCGGCAAAGCCGGCCCGCGTCAGCACGGCGCGCAGATTGTCGACCATCTTCGGCTTCTTCGGCGCGGGGCGGAAGTAACCGCGCGCTTCGAGCGCGCCCTCCAGATAGGCGAACAGGCCGTGCAGTTCTTCCTTGCTTGCCGGCTTCATGTCCGGACCGGCAAAGTTGGTTTTGGTCTCGTCTTCCAGGCCGGACTTCATCCACTCGTAGGACATCAGCAGGGCCGCCTGGGCGATGTTGAGCGAGGAGAAATCAGGATCGACCGGAAAGGTGACGATCTCGTCGGCGAGGCCAACCTCGTCATTGTAGAGGCCGAAGCGCTCGCGGCCGAACAGGATGCCGGTGCGCTGCCCCATTCCGTGACGGGCCCGCAGCACCCTGCCCGCCTCCACCGGCCCGCGCACGGCTTTGAAGCCATCGCGCTGCCTGGCCGTGGTCGCGAAAACAAAGTTCAGGTCGGCAAGCGCCGAGGCCAGATCGTCGAACACTGTGACGGCATCGATGACATGGTCGGCGCGGCTGGCGGCGGCGCGCGCCTTCTCGCTCGGCCAGCCGTCGCGGGGATTGACCAGGCGAAGTTCGGACAGGCTGAAATTGGCCATGGCGCGGGCGACCATGCCGATGTTCTCGCCGAGCTGCGGCTCTACAAGGATGATCGCCGGACCGGCGGCTGAAGCGCTATCGGGATTTTTGGTGACAGGCATGATGTCAATGAACTGCTGTTTGCGGCATTTCAGCGTCCCCTGCCATATTCGGCCGCGAAAATGAAGCATTCGCAAATGGCGACCGCCCAGGCTCCAATTCGTGACCGATCGCCGTTTGCGCCGCCAAAAGCGCTTTGATATACGGGCGGCATCCCCCGGCCGAATGCCATGCTGGCAAGGCCGTTCATTCCCAGCAACGAGGCATTCTTTCCATGGCGAAGATCAAGGTGGCGAACCCGGTCGTCGAACTCGACGGCGACGAGATGACCCGCATCATCTGGCAGTTCATCAAGGACAAGCTGATCCACCCTTATCTCGACCTCAAGCTCGAATATTACGACCTCGGCATCGAACACCGCGACGCCACCAACGACCAGGTGACCATTGATTCGGCCAATGCCATCAAGAAATACGGCGTCGGCGTGAAATGCGCGACCATCACCCCCGACGAGCAGCGCGTCGAGGAATTCAAGCTGAAGAAGATGTGGAAGTCGCCGAACGGCACCATCCGCAACATCCTCGGCGGCACCATCTTCCGCGAGCCGATCATCATGAAGAACGTGCCGCGCCTGGTGCCCGGCTGGACCAAGCCGATCATCGTCGGCCGTCACGCTTTCGGCGACCAGTACCGCGCCACCGATTTCCGCTTTCCCGGCAAGGGCAAGCTGACGATCAAGTTCGTCGGCGAGGATGGTCAGGTGATCGAACACGACGTGTTCGACGCGCCCGGCGCCGGCGTCGCCATGGCCATGTACAATCTCGACGAGTCGATCCGCGAATTCGCGCGCGCCTCGCTGAACTACGGCCTGCTGCGCAACTACCCGGTCTATTTGTCGACCAAGAACACCATCCTCAAGGCCTATGACGGCCGCTTCAAGGACATCTTCCAGGAGGTCTACGAGGGCGAATTCGAGGCCGAGTTCAAGGCGAAGAAGCTGTGGTACGAACACCGCCTGATCGACGACATGGTGGCCTCCAGCCTGAAATGGTCGGGCGGCTATGTCTGGGCCTGCAAGAACTATGACGGCGACGTGCAGTCCGACACGGTGGCGCAGGGTTTCGGCTCGCTCGGCCTGATGACCTCGGTGCTGATGACGCCGGACGGCAAGACGGTCGAAGCGGAAGCCGCGCACGGCACCGTCACACGCCACTATCGCCAGCACCAGAAGGGCGAGGAGACCTCGACCAACTCGATCGCCTCGATCTTCGCCTGGACGCGCGGTCTCGCGCACCGCGCCAAGCTCGACGACAACGCCGAACTGAAGCGTTTTGCCGAGACGCTGGAAAAGGTCTGCATCCAGACCGTCGAGTCCGGTTTCATGACCAAGGACCTGTCGCTGCTGATCGGCCCCGACCAGCCCTGGCTCTCGACCACCGGTTTCCTCGACAAGATCGACGAGAATTTGCAAAGGGCGATGGCGTAGCCCGAATTTCCACACGCCGAAGGCTCCGAAAGGAGCCTTCGCTTTTTGGCCAACGAGAGCAAAAGCGATGGCTGGCAGCGTGACCAAACCGGTTCTCTACGGCGCGGACTATAGCGTCTACGTGCGCATCGCACGGATGGCGCTGGACGAAAAGGGTATCGACTACGAGCTCGTATCGCTCGACATCTTCGCCGCTGACGGCATTCCGGCGTGGTTTCTCGAACGCCATCCGTTCGGCCGCATTCCGGCTTTCGAGCACGATGGTTTCCGTCTCTTCGAGACCAGTGCGATCGCGCGCTATGTCGACGAGGCGTTCGACGGTCCGGCGCTTCAGCCGGCGAATGCGCGCGGCCGCGCCAGGATGGGCCAGATCATCGGCATGCTTGATGCTTATGGTTACAAATCGATGGTGTGGGACGTCGCCGTCGAGCGGCTGGAGAAGGAGCGACCGGACGAATCTTTGATCGCTAGCGGTCTGCGCCAAGCAGAAACCGTGCTCACAGTGCTGACCTCCCTCAAGGCCCAAGGATCCTGGCTGCTTGGCGAGCAGCTGACGCTGGCCGATCTGCACGCGGCGCCGATTATCGGCTATTTCGTCAAGGTTGCCGACGGGCGCGAGTTGTTGGCGCGGTTTGCTGACATAAGCGACTGGTATGCGCGCATCGCCGCTCGCCCGAGCTTTGCCAAAACCGAGAAGGTCGGTTAGCACCAAGCTTGGAGGCCACGCTCAGGAGAGGGAGGCTACAATCTGATCTCGGGCCGGGTCACCATCAGCCAGAGGATTGCAAGCACCGCGGCAAAGGCTGGAAAACCGCAGACGAACCAGATGCGGAAGAGGCGCTTTTCCTCGTCCGGCAACGGCGCGTTTTCACGTGCCGCCTGCCGAGCCAGATCACGTATGCGCAACTGTATCCAGACAACCGGCAGCCAGAACGCGCCGGTTACGACATAGAGCAGCAAGGAAAGCACGATCCAGCCCTGCGACAGCGGCCACCCGATCTCGCGGGCCAGAAGCGCGCCGGTGATTGGCTGGACCACAACAGCCGTGGCGGTGAAGATGGCATCGGCGATGACGACGGTGCCTGCGACATGGGCGACGATCTCGGGCCGGCCGGTACGCTGCGCCATGAGCATGAAGAAGGCAATTCCAGCGCCAGTGCCGAACAGCACCGTTGCACCGATGACATGCACCCAGCGCAGAATGTCGGCCCAGAGGTTCATCGCTCTTCCAGGATCGCCAGCGCCACCAGGACGAGGCAGAGCGCGGGTACGGTCTTGACCAACGGTCCGAGCGGATCGAGCCAGATATCGGGAGCAAGCACGGTCGCTGCGCCAAGATAAACCAAGGTGATGGCAATCATCGCCATCAGCCCCGCCCGAGCCAGCCAACGTACCAAAACGGCGGCGCCGACCAGGATGTCGGCGACGCTTCCGGCGAGAACCATCCAGAGCGCAAGAGCGGGCGACAGGCCGCGCGATGCCAGAATGTCCGCAGCTGCATCCTGTCTGATGAAGCCGACGATGCCGGAGGCCAACCAGAACATCGACAGGACGGCAAACACGACCGGTTTCAGCAGCCACAGGCGCGCAAACCACCTCTCCTGAACATGTGCGGGCATTGCCGCCAGCGTAGCTTCCAGCGACTGCGGGGGACGGCCGGTAATTTCGGTCCAGGCCTTGGCGTTGCCGGTAACGCCTTGCTTCAGCGCGGCAAGTGCCGCACTGCGCAAGGGAGACCGCCACCCGAGAGCGCCAAGTCCATCGGCGATGCCGCTGGCGAGCCTCCCGACGATTGCCGGCACCGTCACGACCGGCGCCTTGGGCAGGCCGAGCCAAGCACGAAACTCAAGCAGGACGTCGGCAAGAGGCCTGGCCCGTTGCTCGACCAGATCGATAATCTGCCCGCGTGCCAGACGTCCGGCGACCGCACGCGATACCGCCTCGGCGACATCCGTTACCGATACGGTCTGGATCGGCCGATCCGCCAACGTTACGGGGATAATTGCTGGACTCGCGGCAAGCGCGCGCAACAAAGCCGTCCCGCCATAGGCGGCGGGCGCGATGACCAGACCGGGCCGCAGGATCGTCCAGTTCAGAGACGACGAAGCGACGGCGCGGTCACCTTCCGCCTTGGTCCGGAAAAAGGTGCTGTCGGAAGCGATATCTGCGCCAATCGCGGAAATCTGTACCAACTGGTTCACACCCACCTGTTCACAGGCGGCGATGAGCGCGGCGACCGAACGCCGGTGGATCGCATCCAGCTGATCACGAGGACCATCCTGCAAAGCGCCTGCGGCGTTCACCACCACTTCCACGCCGGCAAGCAGGGGAATCCAGTCGGCCGCTGAGAGCAGTCGCGACATATCCGCCGCGATCCACTGGACGCGGGGTCTGCGGCGCCGCGCCTGTCCGATATCGCGGCCCAGGCCGAGTAGGTGGTGGCCGTCTTGAAGCAACCGTTCAAGGACGGCCTCTCCGATCAGTCCGTAGCCGCCTAGAACGAGGACGTTCATCGGACTTTCATGCTGCTTCGAGCGCCGCCCTCACCGCCGCGATCGCGTCATTGGCCTTCGACGCGTCCGGGCCGCCAGCCTGCGCCATATCAGGCCGGCCGCCACCGCCCTGCCCGCCCAATGCGGCGGACGCCACGCGCACCAGGTCTACGGCGCTGAAGCGGCCGACGAGGTCATCGGTCACGGCGACGACGACGCTCGCCTTGTTGTCCTCGCTGGCGCCGACAAAGACGACGACGCCGGAGCCGAGCGAGGTCTTGCCGGCATCGGCCAGCGGCTTCAGATCCTTCGGCGAAACACCGGAGACCGCCTTGCCGAGGAAGCCGACGCCCGCCACCACTTCGTTTTCAGCTGGCGCACCAGCCCCCGCACCGCCCAGCGCCAGTTTCTTGCGCGCTTCGGTCAGTTCCTTCTCGAGCTTCTTGCGCTCTTCGAGCAAAGCCTCGACACGCGCCGGCACGTCGGCCGGTGAAATCTTCAGGGTCGCCGCAGCCGTCTTAAGGCGCCGATCCTGCTCGTCGAGATGCTTACGCGCGGCTTCGCCGGTCAGCGCCTCTATCCGGCGCACACCGGCGGCGACCGCGCTGTCCGAGACGATGCGCACAAGGCCGATATCGCCGGTCGCCCTGACATGCGTGCCGCCGCAAAGCTCGACCGAATAGGGCCGGTTGGCCTTGGCGCCATGCAGTCCAGTGCCCATCGACACGACGCGCACCTCGTCGCCGTACTTCTCGCCGAACAGCGCCATGGCGCCCTCGGCAATGGCGTCGTCGACCGACATCAGCCGCGTGGTCACCGGGCTGTTCTGCACGACGATCTCGTTGGCCATGCGCTCGACTTCTTCGAGTTCCTCGGCCGAGATCGGCTTGTTGTGCGAGATGTCGAAGCGCAGCCGCTCGGGCGCGACCAACGAGCCCTTCTGGGCGACATGGGTGCCCAGCACTTCGCGCAACGCCTCATGGATGAGATGCGTCGCCGAATGGTTCGCGCGCAACCTGGAGCGCCTGTTATGGTCGACCTTCAGCTCGACGGCGGCGCCCGTCTTGACCGTGCCGTTAATCACCTTGCCGATATGCACGAACAGCCCATCCGCCTTCTTCTGCGTGTCGGAGACCTCCATCGAGAACCCCTCGCCCGAAATGACGCCGGTGTCGCCCATCTGGCCGCCGGATTCGGCATAGAACGGCGTCTGGTTGACAACCACGGCAACAGCTTCACCCTTGCCGGCGCTGTCCACGGTCTTGCCTTCCCTGACCAGCGCCTGGACGAGACCTTCCGCTTGCTCTGTCTCATAGCCGAGGAATTCGGTGGCGCCGGTCTTCTCGCGGATCGGGAACCAGACCGTCTCGGTCGCGGCCTCGCCGGAGCCTGCCCAGTGAGCGCGCGCCTCGGTCCTCTGCCGTTCCATCGCGTCGGTGAAGCCGGCAAGATCGACCGAGATGTTGCGCTGCCGCAGCGCGTCCTGCGTCAGGTCGAGCGGGAAGCCATAGGTGTCATAAAGTTTGAACGCAGTCTCGCCGTCCAGCATGTCGCCGGCATGGAGCTTTTCCGTCGCCTCCGACAGCAGGCCAAGGCCGCGCACCAGCGTCTTGCGGAAGCGGGTTTCCTCGAGTTTCAGGGTTTCGGTAATCATCTCTTCGCCGCGCACCAGCTCGGGATAGGCCTGGCCCATCTCGCGTACCAGCGCCGGCACCAGCTTCCACATCAGCGGATCGCGGGCGCCGAGCAACTGCGCATGGCGCATGGCGCGGCGCATGATGCGGCGCAGCACATAGCCGCGGCCTTCGTTCGACGGCAGCACGCCGTCGGCCACCAGGAAGGAGGACGAGCGCAGGTGATCCGCAATGACGCGATAGGACGCCACCGTTTCCGCGTCAGGCGCGCGCCCAAGCGCGGAGGATGCGGCATCGATCAAGTGCCGGAACAGGTCGGTCTCGAAGACGCTTTCCACCCCTTGCAGGACGGAGGCCATGCGCTCCAGGCCCATGCCAGTATCGATCGACGGGCGCGGCAGGTCGATGCGCTCGTCCTTCGTCACCTGTTCATACTGCATGAAAACCAGGTTCCAGAATTCGAGGAACCTATCGCCGTCTTCCTCGGGACTGCCGGGAGGTCCGCCCCAGATATGCTCGCCTCGATCGATGAAGATTTCCGAGCACGGCCCGCAAGGTCCGGTGTCGCCCATAGCCCAAAAATTGTCCGAGGTTGCGATGCGGATGATGCGATCGTCCGAGAAACCGGCAATCTTCTTCCAGAAGCCGGCCGCCTCGTCGTCGGTGTGATAGACGGTGACCAGCAGCTTGTCCTTCTTCAGCCCGAACTCCCGGGTGATCAGGTTCCAGGCAAGCTCGATGGCGCGCTCCTTGAAATAGTCGCCGAAGGAGAAATTGCCGAGCATCTCGAAGAAGGTGAGATGGCGCGCGGTGTAGCCGACATTGTCGAGGTCATTGTGCTTGCCGCCGGCGCGAACGCTCTTTTGGGCGGTGGTGGCGCGCGAATAGGTCCGCTTTTCCAAACCGGTGAAGACGTTCTTGAACTGCACCATGCCGGCATTGGTGAACATCAAGGTCGGATCGTTGCGCGGCACGAGTGGGCTCGAGGCCACGACCTCATGGCCCTCCTTGCGGAAATAGTCGAGAAATGTCGACCGGATCTCGTTCACGCCACTCATGACTGCTGCCTTTTCGCGAAAACGCCGGCACAGCCGGCGGAAAACTGGTCTCTGCGTCTTAGAAAATAGACTTGGCCTTTTAGCGGGCACGCCCGACCCTGTCCAGAAACACGGAATTGGGCCAATCCAGGAGCTTACCGGTCTGCCGAAAACGAAAACCGCCGGCTCGAAGGCCGGCGGTTTGGAACGCGGTACTAAAGAACTCGGTTACTTAAGCATCAGGTGATAGGCTGAATTTATGGCCGAACTCTGGCCATTGCCCTACATCGCGCCGGCTTCGTCCTCAAAACCGTCTTCGCCACCTTCAGAACCGCCATTTTCAAGGAATTTCTCGGCGATCAAGCCGGCGTTCTGCCTGAGCGCCAGTTCGATCTCGCGCGCGGTGTCGGGATTGTCGCGCAGGAACAGTTTTGCATTCTCGCGGCCCTGGCCGAGGCGTTGCGAATTGTAGGAGAACCAGGCGCCCGACTTCTCGACCACACCAGCCTTGACGCCAAGATCGACCAGTTCGCCGGTCTTGGACACGCCTTCGCCATACATGATATCGAACTCGACCACCTTGAAGGGCGGCGCCAGCTTGTTCTTGACCACCTTGACGCGGGTCTGGTTGCCGACGACCTCGTCGCGGTCCTTGACCGAGCCGATGCGGCGGATGTCGAGGCGCACCGATGCATAGAATTTCAAAGCGTTGCCGCCCGTGGTGGTTTCGGGCGAACCGAACATGACGCCGATCTTCATGCGGATCTGATTGATGAAGATGACCATGGTGTTGGAACGTGAGATCGAAGCGGTCAGCTTGCGCAGCGCCTGGCTCATCAGCCGGGCCTGCAGGCCGGGCAGCGAATCGCCCATCTCGCCCTCGATTTCTGCTCGCGGCGTCAACGCCGCCACCGAATCGACCACCAACACGTCGATGGCGCCGGAACGCACCAGCGTATCGCAGATCTCCAGCGCCTGCTCGCCGGTGTCGGGCTGCGAAATCAGCAGGTTTTCGAGATCGACGCCGAGCTTGCGGGCATAGACAGGATCGAGCGCGTGCTCGGCATCGACGAAGGCGCAGATGCCGCCCTTCTTCTGGGCTTCAGCCACGGTGTGCAGGGCCAGCGTCGTCTTGCCAGAGCTTTCCGGCCCGTAGATCTCGATGATGCGGCCGCGCGGCAGGCCGCCGACGCCGAGCGCGATGTCGAGGCCGAGCGACCCGGTCGGCACTGTTTCGATCTCGACGACCTGCTCGTTGGCGCCGAGCCGCATGATCGAGCCCTTGCCGAAAGCCCGCTCGATTTGCGACAGCGCCGCATCCAGAGCCTTTGATTTGTCCACTGCCTTATCCTCTACAAGCCGCAAAGTATTCTGAGCCATGATACATCACCCCTTGGTCGTCAATGAAGGCCGGACAATCCGCAATCCCTGTCATTTTGTACCTTTTTTGTTCTCATTTGGCAAGGGGAGACAACCAACTGAAAAACAAGAGATATCCTGATCTGTTCTTTTTTTGTCTCGCAGACCGAGGCAGCGATGTCCTCGCATTGGGCCAGACGGCTCGATTGTATCGATCCGCCGAATCGCTGCCTTGCATGCGAAGCTCTGTCGCGCAGTGTAGCGCTTGTGTGGCGCCAATAACAAAGGTCATATCGCCGCCATGGTGAAATCCGCGAAGATACTGGCCGTGGGCGGCGCCCATATCGATCGGCGTGGCCAGGTGGCCGGCCCGTACGTGCCAGCGGCGTCCAATCCCGGCACAATGCGCGAGGATGTCGGCGGCGGCGTCTTCAACGCGTTGCGCAGCACGGTGCGCCGAGGTGTCTCGGCTTCGCTGCTGTCGGTGCGCGGCGGCGATGCCGCGGGCGATATCGTGTCACGCGGTATAGCGGAAGCGGGCATTAAAGACCTGTCGGCAGTGTTCCTCGATCGCACCACGCCGAGCTACACGGCGCTGATTGACCGCGAGGGCGAGTTGATCGTCGGCTTTGCCGACATGGTGCTTTATGATCTGGCCTTCCCCAAGCAGATCAGGCGCTCCAAGATGCGGGAGGTGGTCGCCAACGCCGACGCCATCCTGTGCGACGCCAATCTGCCGGCGTCGGCTCTGGAGCGGCTGGTCTCGCTCGCCGCCGGCAAACCGGTTTTCGCCATTGCCATTTCGCCGGCCAAGGTGACGCGGCTGATACCGGTGCTCGGCGAACTGGCGCAGCTCTTCATGAACCGGCGAGAGGCCGTTGTACTGGCTGGCGTCAATTCGAGTGCCTCCGAGCGAGAGATGATCGACGGGTTGCGATGCAACGGGCTTGCCAGTGGCGTGGTCACGGCAGGCAGCGCGCCGGTGCTGGGCTTCGATGAAGCAGGCGCTTTTTCGATCCTGCCGCCTGCCCCGAGGAAAGTCGCCGATGTCACCGGCGCCGGCGACGCGCTAGCGGGTGCGACGGTCGCGGCGCTGCTGCGCGGCCTGCCGCTGCGCCGCGCCCTGCGCGAAGGCGTCGCGGCGGCAACGCTGGCTATCGAAAGCACCAATGCCGTGCCCGAATTCACCGCGGCAAGCTTCGCGGAAGCGCTGGCCCTTGTGCCGGATGCGCGGGAAGTGGCATGAGACCGGCAAATTCATAGCGCCGCAGGGACGTTCACGCGTCCTGATGGATGCGCCGCGATTGGAGATTCGATTTGACCCCAGAGACCGCCCGCCCCTTTATCGATGTCCACGCTCCCGTGGCGCAAGCCCTGGCCGCCGGACGCCCGGTGGTGGCGCTGGAGAGCACCATCATCACCCATGGCATGCCCTACCCCGACAATGGCGCCATGGCGGCCAATGTCGAAAAGATCATCAGCGATGGCGGTGCCGTGCCCGCGACCATCGCCGTGGTTGGCGGCCGCATCAAGATCGGTCTTTCCGACGGCGAGCGTGAATCGCTGGCCATGACCGGCGATGCCATGAAGCTGTCGCGCGCCGACCTCGGCTTTGCAGTGGCGCAAGGGCGCACCGGCGGCACCACGGTCGCCGCGACCATGATCGCGGCGCATATGGTGGGGATAAAAGTGTTCGCCACCGGCGGCATTGGCGGCGTGCACAAAGGTGCGGAAAAGAGTTTCGACATTTCCGCCGATCTCGATGAACTGGCGCGCACGCCGGTCATCGTCGTCTCGGCCGGCGTCAAGGCTATCCTCGATATCGAAAAAACGCTGGAGGTGCTGGAAACGCGCGGCGTGCCCGTGGTTGGCCATGGCTGCGAGACGATGCCGGCCTTCTGGTCGCGGCAGTCGCCGTTCCGCGCGCCGCTGACGCTGGACGCGCCGGAGGACATCGCGCATTTCTACAAGACGCGGGCAGCGCTCGGTCTCGGCGGCGGCGTGCTGATCGCCAATCCGGTGCCAGAAAACCATGAAATTCCGGCGGAAGAGATGGCCGGCTATATCGAGGCCGCGCAGAAGGCTGCGGAAGCGCAGAGAATAGCGGGCAAGGCGGTGACGCCGTTCCTGCTGGGAAAAATCCTGGAACTGACCGGCGGCCGGAGCCTGAAGACCAACATCGCGCTGGTCGAGAACAATGCAAGATTGGCGGCGAAGATCGCCAAGGCGCTGTAGGGTTCAAATGTGAGGCGGTGCAAGAATTAGAGCGTCGGGCGAATAGGGTGAACCGTTGGGATTCCCTTTTCGACTGAAGTCTGATTCCTATGGATGCGGAGGTG
>NZ_VFUX01000054.1:0-24442 GCF_006441275.1 Mesorhizobium sp. B2-4-17
GTCTCATCATGATGAAAAAATGTGTCCACGATGTCCCCGAACACCTGTCCACCTTGTCTCCGGCACAAACAGGAGGGTTAGGGTGGGGGTTCCTCTTCGCAAGAAGCCATATGCGATTGCCCTGCCCGCAAGGGGGAGATCGAATGCCATGACTGCCTTCGCTAATTGTCAATGCTGAAGAAGAAGCGATGCCGACGAAATTGCCAATCTCCCCCCTTGCGGGGGAGATGTCCGGCAGGACAGAGGGGGGTGCCTCGCATGAGCCCTGGCTATTTCAACCCGGCAACTTCTCCTCGACGATGTGCGCCGAGTCGGGAATGAGCTGCCCCGCATGGTCGAAGCGCAGCACCACCACCCAGTTGAACTCGTCGTCTGGCCATTTGCCGTTCGGCAGCAGCGCCTTGGGGTCGGCGCCGAACGCCTTGATGAGCTTGGTCAGCTGGCCGTGGTGCCAGGCGATCAGGATCGACTTGCCATGGGTTTCGCTGGCGAGCGCGGCGACGAGGCCTTGAGCTTCCCTATCGGCGAAGCGCTGGTCGATCGGCAGTTTCAGCGCTTCGGAAAGCGGCACCAGCGTCAGCCGCTCGCGCGCGCTGTTTTTTGAATCGGCGCTGGCCACCAGCATATCGGGCCGGAACGGCACGCCATCGAGCATGAAGGTCTGGAAATAGGCTGCATAGGCTTGCGCGCGGGCCTCGCCCTGCGGCGACAGGCCGGGGCCGCTGTCGGGCTTTTCGCCATGCCGCACGATCAGCACCGTGGTGTCGGCAAGCCCGGTCGTGGTGTCGCCGGCGGCATGAGCGGACAAGGCGAGCGTCATTATCCACAGGACGGCAAGAACGAGGCGTTTCATGGCGGGTCCTTCGGGCGGTTTGGTGGCCACCAGTCAACGCATCAATTAGACGGAATCAGGGCCGGGGGCGCTTTGCCTTCCTCCCTGGCGGAGAAAGGGGATCGGCGCGAAGCGTCGAGACGGACCAGGGATGCTGGAAGAAACGAGGCGCTGGTGATTCTGTCTATCGTGAGGACCCTCATGTTTTCCGACATCATCAGACCCCATCACCCTGGCTGCCGCATTTCAGGCCGCCGCGAGCGTCCATAGACGATGGCCGTAGCGGCGGAAGAAGCGTGCTACCACACGCTGCTGCCTGGCCCTGGTGAGATCGGGCAGGCGCCGCTCCTGTCGCCAGCGCGGCATGTTGCGCCAGCAGGCGATGAAACGGGCGGCGTCCTCGATGGCTTCGTCCGCCGACAGGGCCGGGCCGATCGCGGCCAGGAACAGCGGCTCGGATTGTTTCAGGTCGTCGATGACGGCCTTGCGCCTGAAATGGTCTTGGCGGGCATGGGCAATGCCGTTGCAGCGGATCGCCTCGAAGGCTTCGAGCAACGCAGGGCTGTCGCCGGTGTAACCGCAGGCGCGGGCGAAATCGGCTGCATCCATCATTGCTCCCGGATCCGATGCCGGGCTGTTCATGCCCCGACTCACATTTGCAAGTATATATAAGCATAACTCAAAAAAATGCAGAAGGGAAACTTTTGGGAAAGTCTTGAAACTGCGACTCGACTCCCGGCTCAAAACACAGGAATATAAGAACAAATCAGGAACAAATAGCAGGAGGGGCGATGGCATTGCCAGGCAGGGAACCAGTGATCGCGCAGGTTGCCTCGATCTCTGTGGAGTGCGCCGATTGCGGCCGCAACAGATGGTGGCGGCCCGATCAGCTGAAGCGGTTCGGGGTGACGGGAAACACGCCGCTGGCCGCATTGTCCCGGCGCATCGTCTGCTCCGCCTGCCGCGCCGAAGGGCTGCCCGGCACGGCGGTGTCGATCCAGGCCGCATTCATCGACGAGCGCCAGCGTGTGCGCAGCGAAGCGCGGATTCTGAGCGACCGCGAGGTGCCGCTGGAGGGATCCAGGCGGGCCTGAGTGGGCGAGGGGAGGGAGGCTTCGGCCAATCCGCGAAGTCGTGCTTCCATCTGTTCCGGTTCAAGGCGCTAAGATATATTGGCTGGCGATCCCAGTTCCTTGCGATTGGCTCCCAAGCCTGTAATTTCGTCATCCTAGGGCGAAGCAAGGAGCGCAGCGACGCGGCGCAGACCCATGCCGAAAAGCGAGGGTGCTAATACCCCAGCAATTCCTTCAGCGGGATGACGCGCCAGACGTGCTTGATGGCGTAACGGTTGAAGGTCAGGGTTTTCGGCGGATTGTACTGCTCGACCACCAGCTCACCCGCGGTGCGTTTGACCAGCTTCTTGATGAAGGCCTTGCCGTTGCGCTCGTTTTCTTCCGGGAAGGTCTCGATCACGACGTGGTCGCCGGGCACGGCGTCGCGGCCGCCGCAATAGAGCATTTCGCCGGGCTCGTAACGCGGCACCATGGAATCGGAGAGCACGTGCAGCGCAAACACCTTGCGCAGATGCGCGATGCCTGGCGGACGCTGGACATAGCCGGCGACCTCGCCGTTGAAGGTGAAGTCGCCATCGTCGCCACCAACGGCGGCGCCGAGCAGCTCGATGTCCATCGGTCCGGCCGGCAATGGGCCGGCATCGGTGACGATCTCGGCGTCCGCCACCGGGCCAGCCTCGTCGAGGAAGACGACCTCGCCCTTGCCGAGCGCAACCGGGTCGACGCGCAGGAAGGCCGCGGTCTTCAGAAGATTCTCGGTTTTGGGCAGGTTGCGCCCCGTTTCCCAATTGCCGACGGCGGCGACATCGGTGTCGTTGTGCTCGGCAATGTGACGCATGACCAGCCCGCGCTGCTTGCGCGCCTGGCGGATCGCCGCCCCGACCTTGATCGACAGTTCCGTTTTCGCCATGGCGCCCATGTGAGCGATGAAAGCTGCTCTCGTCTATGAAAGAATGGCTTGCATCAATTTTTGAGTTATGCTTATATCTGGCCATGCAGAACCTGTCCAGCTTTCATGGCGCCGCGGCGCCGGCCTCCCGTGAGGCGCATCCAGCGACTGAAGTCGCCGCCCATCCCCTTCCGTTCCGGCCGTCCTCCTCCCCGGCCGGGGCGAAGCCCGAGAGCCTTGATGCCTCGGGTCCGGTCCGCCCGTCAGCGGTGGCCGGAACGGCCGGAGCCGCCGCTCCCCTCGGCTCCGGCCCCCATTTAGACCAGCCTACCGCCGGTCCGTCCGCGCGCTCCTGCATCCGCACGCAGGACGGCACCGTCATCCTGTTCGAGCCGATGACGGGCAGGGCGGTTTCCGCCCCCGACAGAAAGACGGCGGAGGCGCGGCTTGCGCGCGTCGCCGCCGGGCAATCGATCCGCTCCGGCTGACACCGGCGGAAGCCGGCTTTCGAACCGACAACCCGACCGTGGCCCGACCGGGCCCGAACCCTGACGCCTGGCCGACGGCGCGCTTTCAAGCGCGGCCGAAGGCGGACCCCTGGATGGAGCCTGGACATGGCAAGCTATAGCGACGCCGAATTGCACGAGATCGCCCGCTGGCTGAAGGAAGGGCTTTCGGCATCGAAGATCGCGGCGGCGTTCAGCACACTGCGCGGCAGCCCGGTATCGCGCAACGCCATCATCGGCATCGTCCACCGCAACGCCATGCTGGGCGCGATCGGCTTTGCCAACGGCAAGGGCATGCCGCCGGCGGCCAGGCAGGTTGCCGGCGAACGGGCGAAGGACAAGCGGACTGGCGGAACGCAGGCCAGCGGAAGGACAAAGGCCAAGGCCGCCGGAAAGGCGGCCGCCGTAAAAAAGGGTGCCGATGTGCCTGTCGGCAAGGGCGCCGCCACGCGCAAGGCCCTGGCCGGGGTCAGGCACGACGGCTCGCCGGCCTGCCTGCCGCCGCGCCTGTTCGTGCGCGAGGTGGGCGTGCTGATCGCCGACGGCGAAGCCTATCGCTTCAAGGTGCCGGCGCCGCGGCGCGGCCCGATCGGCCGCCAGCCGCATGGCGTGGCGATGCGCTTCATCGATTGCCTGTTCGGCCGCTGCCGCGCGCCGCTGGACCTGACGCTCGAAGAAGATCCTGAAGACGATGCGCCGGGCGGCCGGCCGGGCGCCGACATGCTGTGCTGCGGCATGCGCACCAAGGCGATGAAAAGCTACTGCGGCTATCACCAGGCGCGCTTTCGCCGCCGCGTTTGCGAGGCGGGGTGAGCTTCCCTACTCCCCGTCCCTATAGGGGAGGAAAGACCTAGTCCGCGCGGCGGACGAAGAGCCAATTGCCTGGCTTCGCAAACGGCGAATGCCGGCAGGCGGATGAGGGCTGTGCTGACGAGGCGGGGTTGAGGACGATATGAACTTCAAGCATCCGATTCAGATGCCACTTACCGAAGCGCCGGCGCCGCCCCACATTGCCCTGCCGGGCATTTCTAACCGTAAACGGGGAGAAAGAGGCGGAACCCTATTTCGGCGCCTGCCGACCTTGCTTGGGCATGCGGCTCTGCACCGGGCGGGGTTCCAGTCTCATGGCCGGCCCGCTGTCGGCAACCAGGATGCCGGTGACGCGGGCGAAGCCGGTGAACGCCTTTATCGCATCGGATTCCGATATCTGTGCCGCGATTGCCGCGCTGCAGGCGTTGAGCGCGCTACGATAGACATGACCGCGCCGCTCGATCGGCCAGCGCTGCAGGAAGTCGGCGGCATCGCTGACATTGTCAATTTCCTCGACATGCCCGTCCAGGCACACTTTGAGCGGCACTCCGGTTTTCATCGTACCCACGACATTCACCTTCGGTCTGCGCGCGGCTTTCAAGCCAACGCTCATAAACGCGCGAGGCCGGCAGGCGGTTGCATCGCTCCTGCGGCGGCTTCAAGGGCTGGCGGCCGCGTCGAGCCAGTCGTGCGCGCGGCTTCTCGGCCTGACCACCAATATGCCCTGTTGCCTGGCGGCCTTGCTGAAGGCCTCGAAGGCCGTGCGCGGGCAGCAACTGCCCTCAACCGCGAGTCTGACCAGCCGTGCCGCGTCGAGATAGGCTGGCGCGGTCTTGTCGGGCCATGGGTGCCGCAGCGCGGTCGCGGCGTCGGCCACCGAGCCGACCAGCATGGTCTTGTTGTCGCAAAAGCGCAGGGTAACCGGCATGAAAGCCGTCATCGGCAAACCTCCCCTTGGCGTGGTGGCGTCATAACGTACGGGCCGACGGCTGGTTCCATCGGGCGGACCGTGCGCGCGGCGCGGGAGGCAGCATGAGCGAACGGCCCTTCATGCAGCTCTACGTCTCCGATTTCGTCGGCGACACGCTTCAACTCTCCACCGAGCAGATCGGCGCCTACATGCTCATCCTGATGGCGATGTGGAACGCCGGCGGCCGGCTGCCCGACAATGATGCCAAGCTGGCGCGGGTGGCGCGGCTCTCCCTGAAAAGATGGCGCGTCATCAGCGCCGATCTCCTGACCTTCTTCGATCGCGAAGCGGGCGAGATCGGCCACAAGCGGCTGACGAAAGAGCTGCACAAGGCGAAGGCCAAAAGCGAGGCGAGGACCGCCGCCGGCGCGCGCGGCGGCGCCGCCACCGCCTTGAAAACAAAGGCACATGGGGCACCAAATGCCGGTTCTTTGCCGCGGCATCTTCCAGACTCCAGAAACCAGAATGAAAAAGCTTCCGGTCTTTCACGGGAAAGGACGGAGCAGCGTCCGCCGCGCGGACCGAAAAAGCCGGCCGGCTGGATCAGGCCGAAAACCCACGCCGACGCCGCCAATGCCATCATCGAGGAGATCCGCATTCATGACCGCAGCCGAACTGCAGCAGGCGACGAAGGCGCTGGCCGCGATGTTCTCATGCTTCCCGCAATCCGCCCTGACTGATGTCGAGATGCAGATGCGCGGCTATCTCGGCGCGGTACGCGACGCCGACCTGTGCGACCTGCAGGCCGCCATCCAGCGCTTCGCGCGCGGCGAGGTGAGGAGCGGCAATGCCCAGTTCTGCCCTTCGAGCGCCCAGCTCTGCATCGAGGTGCGGGAGAGGCGCACGATGCGTGAACTGATGGCGCGGCGGGCGGCCTCGCAAGTCTTGGATTCCTCGCCCCCGCGAAGCGGGGGAGAGGTGGCCCGGCGAAGCCGGGACGGAGAGGGGGACGCCCTCGGCGAAGTCAAAGCCGGTTGAGAATTGATCGCTGAACGCCCAGCCCTGAAACAACGTCTGCTGTCGGCGCCGCCCCCTCTCCGTCCGCTTCGCGGCCACCTCTCCCCCGCTCGCGGGGGCGAGGAACCCAGGTTCTGCAAAGCCCCACTCGAACACCCAACAGCAAGGAGCCACCCATGCCCAAAAAGACCAAACCCGCCAAACCGCAAGCGCCGAAACTGCCGAAGGGCGAGGCCGAGCAGGTGCGCATCCGGCGCGAGGTCGGCCATGATTTCGCGCTCAGGGACGACGAATTCGGCCGCAAGCGGCTGACCGTCGGTACGTTGGAGGCACGGCGCGTCTACGAGGTGTCGAACGACGGCCACACCTCCACCGGCGGCATCGTGCGGGTGCGCAATGTCGATCCGCTTTTGGGCATCACCTCGCTGTCGCGCCAGCAGCGCGAAGCCGGCCAGCGCTACCGCGAGGATTTTCAGTGCAGCCAGCAGGCTGATGTGAAGCCGATGCGCTGGACCGAGCGCGTCGATGGCGGCCGCCAGGGCGGCGGCATCGCCGACAGCGTGCTCGACGCCGGCCGCGCGCATGCCGCCGCCACCAGGGCGCTCGGGCATTGGGAGGTGGCCGTGGTGGTGCAGAAAGTCTGCTGCGCCGGCGGCTCGATCAAGAGCCTGGCCGAACAGACCGGCGAGGGGCGCGATGTGGTAACGAAACTGTTGAAGATCGGGCTGGACCTGCTGGCGGTGCACTATGGCATGATGATGAGGCGGGTGGGGTAGAAATCGCCCGCCGCAATGATCCGGCCGACGATGCCGGCCGGATCGGTTTCACTCGATCAGATCAAATCATCCGCAGACGCGGACTTCCTCGACGACCCTGTGGTGGTGGCGCCAATGGTTGACCAGCTCGACGCGGCAACGGTGGTACCGGTGGTAATAACGGGGCCTGTAGCCTTCATCGTAGGCGTCATAGGCATGATAGGGACCATAGTAGCGGCCGCCGTAATCTCCATAACCGTTGTAATAGTCGTTGCCGTAATAGTCGTTATAGCCGCCGCCGATGCCGATGAAGACGTGACTTCGGGCGCTAGCGGGGGCGATCATCGCCGCCGCCGAAGCAATGGCGATAACCGAGACAAGCAGGAGCTTCTTCATTGCTACCTCCTTTCAAGGTTGACCTAATATAACTCCTGAGACGCGGCCTCGTTCCATGGATTCGCGGGTAAGGCAGGAGACACCGGGCGGGATGTCCGGGCGGGCGTTCCTGGGGTTAGCGCCGAGACTGGCGAAAGCGCCGATGCGAGCTTCTTTCTCCCCGTTCACGGGAGAAATGCCCGGTAGGGCAGAGGGGCGGCGCAGCCGCTCGCTGCTTGGCATCTGAACCGACGTAGCAATCTCATCCTGCTCGCAAGTCCTGCCACGCTGGCGCTGCCCCTCATCCGCCTGCCGGCAGCTTCCCCCCGTGAGCGGGGAGAAGGGATATCGCACCCGCTAAAACAGCGCCTTTTCCAGCGGGCCTTCCAGCGTCTCCGCAAACGCCGTGGCCAGATGGTGCCGGTCGCGGAACGCCAGCTTGCCGCCGATGAAGACGTGGCATTGGGTGGGGCCGCAGAAGCGATCGGTCAGGTCGACATAGAGCGTGTCAGGCACGCTTTTCACCACGGCGCGCTCGGCGGCGGCGGCCTTGTCATTGGCGGCCTCGGTTCTTGGCGTGTCGCAGCGCGAGGGCGCCTTGCGCCACCAGAGCGCACGGGCCACGCAGGAATCGGCGAAGCTGTCGCCGATCGGCGTGTCGCGGATGACGGCTGTCTCGACGCCGGCTTTGCTGAAGGCCTGCAGTGTGGAGCGCAGGCCTGCCTGCCAGCGCGCGGTCTCGGCCTCGCGGCCGGCGGCTGGCATGTCGCGGGTCAGGTTGCCGATCGAGAATTCCGAGATCACCACAAGCCGCGGTTTGCGGCGGATTATGTCTGCTATCGCCTGTTCGCGCCAGGCGTCGCATTCGGTGTAGTCGCGCTTCAGCACCGCGTTGAAGGTCGACAGCCGCGAGGCGCGGCACGAGGATTTGAGATAGGTGACCACTTTGGTGTCGTTGCGCCGGGCCGCCGCGACCAGCGGCGTCGACCAGTGGTCGGCATGCGAATCCCCGAACAGCACGATGGTGTGGGCGGCATCCGCCGGGCCGAACACGCAAGGCTTCGGTTTCACCGTGTGGAAGTCGAGCAGGCAGTTGGCGTCGCGGGCGCGCGCGATGGAGGGCTGTTCGGCGGCCTGTTCGATACCGCGCTGGGCAGGGTCGATATTGCGTGTGGCCAGGTGCGCGCTGGCATAGGCCACCGCCACGCCCGCGCCGGTCAGCGCCAATGCGGGAGCCAAAGCAATTGCAGGAAAAGTGCGAAGCGGTTTTGCGCCAGCAATCGCTACAAAACGAAAGGCTCGGGCGTCCGCTATCGGCCAGCCGCCGCGCCGCGCCGGGTTCTCGATCAGATGATAGGTGAGGAACGACAGCGCCAGCGCCAGAGCGCCGCAGCCGAGGCGCTGCGCGACGGTGAGATCCGGCACCAGCATTCCGGCATAGACGATGACCGGCCAGTGCCAGAGATAGAGTGAATAGGAGAGCGCGCCGACCCATTGCAAAGGCGGCAGCGAAAGCAGGGAAGCGGGGGCCAGCGCCTGCCAGCGGGCAGGGCTGGCGGTCTCGCTGTCGTTCTCTTCGCCGGCGCCGCTCAGCAGCACCAGAACCGTGCCGGCGACCGGCAACAGCGCGTACCAGCCGGGGAAGGGCAGGTCTTCGCTCAAGGCAAGATAAGCCGCCGCGATCAGCGCCAGGCCGAGCCAGCCCTGCACCGCGCGCAGCCATCGAGCAATTCCAGGGAAGGTGTGAAACGGTTTTCCGTCCGCAATCGCGTCAGGACAAAGAACCGGAGCGGTTCGGCGGTTCCGCGAAACGATGAACCGCTCCAGCCGGTGCCGCCACAGGGTCGCCGGTGCCAGCGTCGCCAGGCCGCCGGCGGCGAACTCCCAGGCGCGCAGCGGCGAGAAATAGAAGGCCCAGGCCGGCGCGGCGCTGGTCAGCCACAGGCAGGCGAGGAAGGAGGCGAGGCCGGCCGCGCCGATCACCGCTACCGCCATGCGCTTTCCCGGACGCAGCCAGGCAGCGAGCAGAAGCAGCGTGGGCCAGACGAGATAGAACTGCTCCTCCACCGACAGCGACCAGAAATGGATGAAGGGATTGCTCAAGGCATCGGCGGCGAAATAGTCGAACGACCAGCGCAGCAGCCACAGATTGATGGCATAGGCCGACGCAAACATGGCGCCGCGCGAATAGAGCGCCTGCTCCTGCGGCGCCAGGATGAAATAGCCGGCGGCGAGCGTGACCAGGATGACGAACAAAGCGGCCGGCAGGAGGCGCCGGGCGCGGCGGGCATAGAAGCGCCAGAGGTCGAGCCTGCCGGTCTCGGTGATCTCCCGCATCAGGTGCGTCGATATCAGCCAGCCGGAAATGACGAAGAAGATGTCGACGCCGGCAAAGCCACCGGGCAGTGCGGCGAGGCCGAAATGATAGGCAACGACGCCGCCGACCGCCAGCGCGCGCAAGCCCTGTATATCTGGCCGAAACGATGCCGACACGATGGTTTCTTTCGTGCAAGCCCAGCCCGCCCCGCGTGCCGGCCAGACGGCCGATATCGCAATGCAGCAGACTTTTCGCAGTGCAACATGGCCGGAAAAAGGAAAGCGGGAGGAAATTGATGGTGATGGCTGACATGCAGCGGCCGGTCGTGTGCAGGCAGGGATCGCAGTCGCGGGCCGGCCGAGGCGATCTCTTCCTAGCCGCCCGAAGCCTTCGTCTCGATCTCCTGGAGATAAAACGCCTTGCTCGGCTGCAGATGGTCGACGCAGAGCTGCGCCAGCACCCAATTGTCCCGGCGCTGCAGCGCCTCGATCATCATCGCGTGATGCTGGCGCGATGTTTCGAGCTTTTCCCTGTCGGCCAGCGAATTGGCCCGCACCGGCAGGCTGAGGCGCATGTAGTGTTCGATCGAGGACACCAGATAGGCGTTGCCGCAGGCCGAGAACATTGTCAGGTGGAAACGGTCATTGGCCTCGTGGATGCCTCTCAGATAACCACTGTCGACATGGCTGCTGTAGACGCGGTGGATCCGCGTCAGTTCCTCGATCAGCGCATCGCCGGCGGGCAGGGGGATCATCAGCGCCGCCTGGCGCTGCAGCATTTCGCGCACCTCGTAGATCTGGCGCACCTCCTCGGGCGAGAGCCGGCGCACCATGGCGCCCTTGTTGCGCTCGCGCGTGACGATGCCGAGCCGCTCTAGCTGGTAGAGCGCCTGGCGGATGGCGTGGCGCGAGACCGGAAAGCGGGCGAGCAGCACATCCTCGACCAGGCGCGTGCCGGGCGCCAGCCGGCCGAAGATGATATCCTCCTCCAGCGCGTGCACGGTGTCGGCTTCCTTGCCGCCATAGTCGAAGCTGTTGAGCATTGCGCCCCCTGTTGTCTCGGGCCAACCTCGCCGGCTGGAAGCACCACTCTAGCCCTCGCGCAGGAGGCTTACCACAAGGTGGTCGAGGCGCGGGTTGTCGAGGCTGACGATCCCGGACATCTGCATCGCCTGCTTCAGGCTGATCCTGCCGAGTTCCTGGCGCATGATGACCCGCACGCAGACCGGTCCGGCTCCGGTCAAAACGAAGGCCTTGCCGACCAGGACCGGCTCCGAGAAAGGGGCCCATTGCACGGCCACGATCGACGGCTCCGCGGTCTGGCGGCGGTTGATGCCGGCGAAATAGATCCAGTTCAGGCGCGAGATCGCGATGCCGTAATGCCAGCCCGGCGCCCGCACGCCGCCTTGCCGATGGCCTTCGGTCCACCGCGTCACGCGCCTGAAGGTCACCAGCTCGGCCTCGCGCCGCACGAAGGTGACCGAGCGCATCAGAAGGTCGGGACGGTCCGGAACCGCGAAATAGGTGAAATAGGTGCCGCCCGCAATGGCCGGAGAAGGGCCACGCACCATGTTCTCGTAGAGCGTCCGGTGCATCGGCGGCAGATCCGGGTGTGCGGGTGCCGCGGCTTGCGGCGCCCCGTACAGCTCGTCCTCATCGATCCCGAAATAGGCGCAGATCAGCCTGGCCGTGGCCTGGTTGGGCACGCTCTTGCCCTGCAGGTAGCGCTCGAACTGCGAGCGGTTCATGCCCAGCCCGCGGCATGCGGCGCTCACCGACGCATGGCCGCCGACCAGCCGTCTGAGATTCGCGGCAACATTCTCCCGGATTGGCACGACTCCGCCCCTCGACAGATGTCCGAACCATTATTCAAGCGTTGGCTTATATCTCGCCAATCTCGCACAACATCGCGTCGGCGCGAATGGGACCTTCGGCCAAGAGGCGCGGCGGACGGGCCTCACGAAAGGCCCGCCACCGACGCGAATCGTGGCGGGCCTTCTGGAGTAGGCCGGGCTTCCCACCGTCCGGCCTTTTGCAAAACCTGTCGGCGGGGCGATCGTTCCATCACGACGGAAAGCCCGCCCCTCAAGGGGAAGCGGGCTTTCCCAAGCTCGTCAATATTGGATTGGCAAGAGTGCCAAGATCAGCCGCAAGGATGCGAAATGGGGCAGGCGACGGCGGCAATCGCCGACAGCCTGTCGCGCTTCACCAGAACTGGCTTTTGATAGGTCTTTTTCATGTGAATCCCCCATGTCCCGATACGCCTGAGGTAGAGCGTCCGAGACCGGATTTTGTCAAGGCGTGGCTGGAATAAAGAAACCCCGCCGGCCGGAGCCTGGCGGGGGTTGATTGGAGGAGTGATCGAATGGGAGACGATCCGGCTGCACAACGCGGTCGCCGCGCAAAGGTTCCAGCCCGCGCCTTTCGGGCGGCGCAATGGACGCGACCGTCTTTGCCCAGTTGGCATCCCGGCCAGCTAAAGGTGGCCCGCTGTCGCCGCCGCCATTGCTTTGGGCACGTTGAGCAGAGCCAGGGCCGCGGCGACCTGAGCCTTCCAGCCTTTGGGCATCTCCACCGGATTTCCGTAGCGGTCGGCGCCGGTCAGAAGCCCGCGTGCCGCATGGAACCCCAAGGCGCGGTAGGCTTCGAACTGCTCCTCGGTGAAGAACTGGTCGACGGTCGTTTCGTGGGGAAAGGTGGGATGGCGCCTGAAATAGTCGAGGATGTAGTCGTTCTCATCGCCGCTCAATGACGACTTGATATAGATCAGGACGCCTGTTTCGTCGTCGTCATATTTGATGACGCCGATCGCGGCATGCGGGCCACGCCGGCCAGGCGGTCCTTCGGGCCCATAGGGCGCGGTTGGCGTTATGCCGAGTGCGTTGGCCTCAATCGCCTGCCACCCCAGATCGATCCTGACGCCAAGATCGATACGGGCCATGACCTCCAGATTGACCAGCGATGGGAATGTCAGCGCCGGGTCGGCCTCGGCATCGACCGCGAGGATCACCTTGCAGCGGCGGCGCAGCAATTCGTAGATGCCGAGGTTCTCGATGTGGCCGCCGTCGGTCAGGTAGACGTTGAGCCGGTTCTGGTTCAGGAGCCCGGTCGTCTCCGCCGCGAAATACCAGGTGCCGACATTCGCGATCCAGCGGTTGAAGCGGTTCTTGAAGGCTCCGATCCGGAAAGGGTTGGCCAGCCAGTAGCCGAGCCGGATGTTCAGCAGGGACAGGCTGAACGTAAGGATTTTTATTGTCTGCCGTCCCATATTCGCCGATGCCGCCGCACCCGACGTCGCCATTGCCGTGGCGAGGCTGAGGTCGGGCACCACCTTTTCCATGTCCGTCGAGGCGACATAGCGGGTCGACTGGCTGCCGACATGCAGCGGGCTGAAGATGAAATTGTCGGCGTTGCGGCCGCGCTTGTTGAGGTCCTTCGAACCCTCGAGGTTTATGGCGGCATTGGACAGGAGATAGGGCGAGAAGGCCGCCCCTTCCTTCCAGTTTCCGGCCTCATCGACCGGCTTCAGGGACGAAAATTTCCAGGTGTCGACCGAGTCCGACGGCTGCTTGCCTATCGTGCTCCTCTGCATGAGGAAGGCGCGGCTGAGGCGGTCGCGGTAGAGCCTGTGGAGCGAGTTCGAATTCGGGCCGATCAACAGGCAGATGGCCGAGAGGACCAAAGCGGCGCCCAGATATGTCGCGCCGATGGGGCCAAGCCGGGAAAGCGGGCCGATATACCAGCCCGCTTCGCATTGCGTGACTGTCTTCAGCCAGCCCGGTGTTTCCACGCCGCACCACTCGTCTCCTTTGCGGATCGCCCAATAGCTCAGGTAAATGTACGTCACCCACAGCATGAACGGCACGATCACCGCGGCGAGGTAGAGGACGAGCCGGCTGCCGTTCTTCTTGATTGTCGCGCTCCAGCTCACATCGCCAAATGCCGCCTCGGCGAGCTTGGCAAGTTTTTGCGAAACCGAAATCAGCACCGCCACCGTCGGCACGAGCACGCCGGCAAGCGAGGGGAGAATGCTCGCGAAGGCTGACAGAAAATCCTGGAACGGCTCTGCCAGGACGAATGTCTGGTCGGTGGAACTGATGACCTTGTCGTTGGCGTTCGCAAGCATGCCCGAAAGCACCAGGGGCTGGATGTCAATGATCGCCGAGGCGAGCACCGCGGCAACCAGCGCGCCAAGGGCGCGGCCGAGAATCTCGCGGCTCCTCAGCGAGCCGGTGCGGAAGGTGAGGGACGTGTAGAGCGCGCTGCCGAACATCACAAACGCCGCCAGCGCGGCAAGCACCACGGTATGCGCGAAGTACTTCATGGTTGCGCCGAGCATTGGCAGTTTCGACGCCGAAATGCCGAAAATGCCAGGCCTCACCAGATCCGCTACGGTAGGGTTGATCGCGATGGTGAGCACGGCAAGCAGCAGCAGGGCCGGCAGCACGATCAAGGCGTTGACCAGCAGGCCCCGCATGACCAGCGCGATGCTGACCAGATAGTCCGCGGCACCGCTGGGCGCCAGGAAATTGGAGAAGTCCCGCAAATGCTGTGTTTCGGGCGTCTCCGCTTCGTCGAGCCGGCTTTCGAAGGGGAATGTGCGGCTGTCCTGCATCATTCCGGCCACGACCGAAGTGCCGATATAGCCGCCGCCCGAGACGGTGGAGAGATAGTCGACGGCATCGAGCGGGCGCGGACTGCCCGCCGGCGCCAGCGACTCCAGCGCCTGCAGCACGCCGAGGCAGTAGGAGGCCGAGCGCACGCCGCCACCCGAGAGCGCTATGCCCGTAAGATTGCTGGCTTTCTTCGTCCTGATCGCACCGCGTTCCGGGTCGGACCTTGCCTCGTCGATCGCCGCATCGCCGCGATCGACAAGGAAATGGCTGGTGGCCTGGCCGGTGCCGTTTGCCCTGTGTTCGGCCACGGCGCCGCCGCGGATGCGCATGCGGCGAAAATTGACAGCGCTCAGTTCGCGGCGGAAGACCTCGATAAAATCCAGGGGCACGCCGATCTCCATTATTCAGGAACCGCACGCTGTCCGTATTGTAGGGAAATATCCTTGCGCCACTAAAGCGCGTGCTGTGCGCGTTGTCCACAGCGGGACGCTTGCATGGCATTCTTACTGGCACACCGGTTCTTTTTGTTGCGCCTGGCTTCGTCAAGTCTGGCAGCGCCGCCCGGGTCGATGGCCATGCGGCACTCCAGTCAAGCTCGGCTTGGAGTGCCGCTGCCCCGCGCATACGCCGTTTTTGAGCGGCCCTGAAAAACTCAGCGCCGAAGCGGTCCGAATCCTTGTCGATGAGGCTACGCGGCTTGTGGTGGGATATCTGCGCTCATTCGGTTTCGAGGACAGCCTCGCTGTCCTCGAATAGCCGAGTTGAGAGCGCCAGCAAAGCTTCCGATGTTCTCCAGCGCTTCGGCGGTTTCTTGTGTTCAGTCCAGGCACCGGGAGATCGGCCGCTGATGCCAAAATCACGCACAACCGACGCAATGGGGCCGCGCGAGGCTCGCCCCTCAATTCCTGTCCGACGGCTTGGAGCGCATCCTCGACACCGTCTCACGCTCGGCCCGCTTGGAGCGCAGGGGCGGCAGGCCGCGGTCGATCAGGTCCATGTCCTCCAGCACCATGTCGCCCATGCGCCTGAAGGCGATGTCGAGCGCGCCGGCGCGGTGGGCGGAGCGCAGGAAGCCGGGCAAAGCGCGCACCGGGTGATCCCGGGCCAATGGCTCTTCCGGGAAGACATCGCTGGCGGCGACGATGTGGCCGCTCTTCACCGCCGCCATCAAGGCCGGGAAGTCGACGATGCCGGCGCGGCTGAGCAGGATGAAGGCGGCGCCCTTGCGCATGCTGGCAAAGGCATCGGCGCCGAGAAAGCCCTGGTTCTCGGAGGTCACCGAGGCGACGACGAAGACGAGATCGCTCGATGACAGAACGTCCTCCAGCGATGCCGGCTCGACACCATTGTCGATCAGGATCGACGGCGGCAGCCAGGGGTCGAAGACCTTTGTGCGGGTGCGGAAACCCGACAGCAGCCGGTTCAGGGCGCGGCCGAGATCGCCGAAGCCGATAATGCCGACATCGGCGCCCGAGAGCAGCCGCGCCGTCTGGTTGCCGTCGCCGCCCCACAATTCCTTGCCCTGGCGGAAGGCGAGATCGGCGTCAACGATGTCGCGGGCGAGGTTGAGCGCCATGGCCAGGCCAAGCTCGGCCACCGGCTCGGCGAAGACCAGGCCTGTCGTGACGACATGGATGCCGCGCGCGAACAGCGTCTCGTAGGGCATGTTGTTGATGAGATTGGTCTCGACATTGAAGACGCAGCGCAGCGCCTGCATCTCCTCCAGCGTCTCCAGCGAGATCGGCGGCTGGCCGATGATGTAACGGGCCTGCGCCAGCACGTCGACCGGCAGTCCGGCGACGCCGTCGGCCGTGGTCTTGACGACGCGGTAGTGCGCCTTGAGCCGCGCCAGCTGCGCCGGCGTGAAGATCAGCTCGAGCGTGCGTGGTTCGGGCGCGCTGATCACCAGCGGCAAAGCATTGTTTGGCATGGCAGATTCCTCCCGGCGCTATTCAGGCACGCCTGCACGGAAGAGAGAATACCGCCGATGGACCGATTTACCGCCAAAAAACGATTTGAGGCCGGTTCGGGCGCATCATCTGGCAATCGCGCATGAAAAAACCCGCTGGCCGAGCCAGCGGGCGATGGAGGTTCTTGACCTGGCGGCTTGTTTCAAACAGGGCAGGTCGATGGTGTGCAAACAGCGGTGACGGCCGAAAGCCTCTCGCGCTTCAGCAACACCGGCTTCTGGTAAGCCTTCTTCACTTTTAGTCCCCCAGTTTTCCCTCAGACCCGAAGCCTGCTCGCGCCACCGGGGATTGTCAACGCAAGACACTGCCACGGCTCGACCGAAAAGCCGGCAGTGTGGCCGATTCGCAATAGTGCGATGCGGCGCGCGCGTCTGGTCTCCGGCGCGGCCGTAATGGTCGGTGCCACCTCAGCCGTTGCGCCGCGACGGGTGATCTCCTGGCTGTCACCACCCATGTTGTGACAGCGTGTCCTGGCACAATTGACACCGCACGGCGAAGCGGTTCTTTTGGCGCCGTATCCAACGCGGAGGGCTCTATCCGATGAAGAAATACGAGAAGCCAAGCTGGCAGAAGCGTGAACGGTTGTCGGTCGTCACGGCTGCACCCAGTCTTTCGAATTCGCCGCCCTGAGCGGATCAGGCATAACGCTTTTCGCCTGGCGAAGCGAAACCCCAGGGCGCGGTCGGTTGATCGCGCCTTTTGCTTTCGCGGGCAGGGATGATTGCGTCGTGAGCACCGGGCGCAAAAAAGGAAACAATAGCAGCTCGGGACGCAGGTCGGGTTTTGCCCTTCACCCCATATTGGAGCGGTCGTTCGTGATCGCTTGATGTGCTCGAGTGGATACAGGCAGGTGGCAGTCGTCAACTCGCATCTATCGGTCGCTCATTCGACGATCTGGCCTGCATGGATATCAGCTGTTGCTCTGCCTCTGAAATGGCCACTCCGATCAAGCTGTCGAATTCGGTCATCGCGTCTAGATGCCCGTGATCGATTATGGATTTTCGAAGGATGCGCATGGCAAGAATAGCGTCCTGCAACGCGCGATCGATGTTCTTGACCATAACGGATCTCCTCAAGAACGGATCTCCTCAAGACATAAGCTGTCGGGGCCTCGCTTGTTCCGCGTGATGGTTGTTTTTCGTTACGATCGATCTCTTGCCTGACCGCAATTCAAGGCGGAAAACCGTTACACGTTTTTCGTGGAAGTGGCTTGGGTCGAGAGGCTGGCGCTTCCTTGCTCCGCACGGAGGGAGAAGGGAAGACGCCTCTGCTTTCGATGGCGGGAAAAGCTGGAAGTCCCTTACGCCATGCCCGGCTCCCGGCGCAGTCCCAAATAACCCATCTTGCGTCCGATGATCATCAACTGGCGCGCCGTGTTGTTGCGCAGGCGGCGGAAACGCCATTCCAGTCCGGTGCCCGTGGTGATCGCCCTGGCATAGTGGCTGACACGCATACCGTCCTCATCGGCGGCTATTTTGACGGGATCGTCATAGAAGGCGCAGATCTTGTCAGCAGCCATGCCTGGCGTTTCGAGCCAGCGCGGAATGTGAACAGAGTGGAGCTGATCAACATCGGTCATTACCCGCACGATGCCAACGCCCGGCGTTGGATCGGTCGTGCAGAAGGCGTCGCCGACAAACACAACCCCGTCACGCCGATGCCCTTCCGTCCTCGTCAGATCGATCGGCCTGATGTCGACAGGCCCGCTGATCTTGAAGTTTCCGCACTGAGCCGCGATCTCCGGCATCATTTCGCAAAGCATTTTCTGCGGATCCTTGCGGAACGCCTTGGTCCACGGCTCGCCCGCCTCCCGGTACCCAAACATGTTCCCACGCATGACGCCATTGATGGGAAACACGCTGAGATAAGCGATGCGGTCCTCCGGTCGCCTGGCGAAACAGGTGACTGCCTGATAGGCGCATTCGTCCGGCGGGGTGGCAAGGTCGAATCCGATCGAAAGCGAATGGCCCTTTGATTCTTCGATGCGGCGGACGCCGACGGCGCGCCGCACGGCCTCGCTGTGGCCGGTGGCCACCACCACGAGCCGCGCCTCGATGATGGCGCCCGTGTTGAGGACAAGCCGCTGCTTGTCCGGTCCGGTCATGATCTCGGCGACCTTGCCCACGGTGACCGGTACCTGGGGCGGCAAGGCGGCGCGCAGGCCGTTGATCAGCGCGCCATAGGAAAAACCATATTCCACGCGCCGCTCGCGTGCGAACAGCTGGCCAAGGCGAAAGACATGGATATCGTCCATCGACGTCATCAGAGGCAGCACGATCGAGTCGAGGCCCAGCTTCTCGAACAGGTGCGTCTGGTCCGTGCCAAGCTTCTCGGCCCGGAACTCGTCGGGATGGGTCCGATGCGGATCGACCAGCGCTACCTTGCGGCCGACGTTTCCCAAGACCGTTGCCAAGGTCGTGCCGGCCAACCCGGCACCGACAATCGCCACGTCGACTTCGGTCGGGACAGTCTCGGCGGGGTTCGCGTCGCTGCCCTTTATGCTGGTCATCTTCCCTCTCCACAATCTGTAGTGGAAAATATCTTCCGGACCCTTATCAACCTCAGGCAACCAGCACGGGTGACTGGTGGTAGCCAATGTTCAGGTTAATGACGGTCGCCTCTTCTGTTTCCAGCGCGGTGCGATCGCCGAGCCATCGATGAATTCCAGCCCGCCCGCCTCGTTGAGCGTGTGCAGCTTGCGCCCATTCCATAGCGCACCAGGGGTTAAGATCGTCTCGACCACCTGCTCCATGCCGTTCACATCAAGGTGAGCAATGCGTGCGATGCCGAGGGCCGCGCCATAGCTCCTGCGACAGTCCTGCACGGGGCGCAGCAACTGGCCGTTGCGTTCCACCATGCGGCCAGCCGGACGCGCCGAGGCGATGTCGACCAGCACGGGATTCTTGGGGTGCGGCGTCCAGGGGCCGCGAAAGTCCGGCGCCGACCACAGGTGCAGCGCGTCGGAGAAGGCGCCGCCACCATCGCGCACGGTGGCGAACAGCCACCAGCGCCCGCCATGCTCGACCAGGGTGGCATCGCTGGCGACGATGTCGGACAAGAGCGTCGCTTCCTTGACCCAACCGCCGGGGAAGGCTGTCGCCCGGTAGAGATCGACCGTGCGGTTGGCGCAGCTTTCCGGCACCATCCAGACCTCGCCGTCGCGCTCGAAGACGAAGGGGTAGGAGAGATGGTAGGGCAGGTCGAGCACCGGTTCCGGGCGGCCGATCGGCCCCGCAGGACCGAACGGCACGGCGGAGATGATGGCCTTGCCCAGCCGGTGGATATAGTCCTCGACGAACAGGGTTACCTGTCCCTGGTAGAGGATCGGGAACGGATCGGCGTAGAAGCGGCTGCCGTCGTCGGGCAGCACCCGCCAGCCCGATGCCGGATGCGCGCGCAGGTCGAACAGGTCGCGGCCATCGGTCTGGCGCCAGCCCACCTTCCAGTGCGGGGCGTTGTAGCAGAGGTGGTAGATTTTTTGGACAATGCGCCGCGCCAGCGCCTTGCCCGCCCTGACACCGAGCTTGGCGGTGGAGGGAATCTGCGGAAGAGCATCCGCCTGCGCCGGCTCGGGCAGGACGGGCAGGACGGCCCGCGCCGAGCCCGTCATTGCCGCCAGGATCAGGCTTGCCGTGCGCGCCAGCATGTCCTGGAACGAGGCCAGCGCGATGCCGCCATATTCCGTGCCCAGGCGTCCTTCGGCGACGACCGTGCCGTTCTCCTCGATGCGGGCAATCGGCGTGCGGCCGTCGAGAATCGACGCCAGCAAGGCCGCTTCGCCGGCGTCGCCGTCATAGGTCATGCGCCAGACGCGCGTTCCGTTCACATGCGCGTCGCCGCAGAGGTCGAGCACGAGATCCGCCGGAGCGGGCGCCTGTGTGCGGTAGGGCGCCAGCGCCGACAGCGGCAGGCGCTCGGCGAGCCCGTCCGCCGGCAGGCCGTGGATGGCTGTTTCAAGTTGGAACAGCGCCGCGGCGCTGCCTGGAATGCCGCCCCTGGCCGGTCTTGCGTCGACGCAAACCTCGACATGCGGCAGCACCGCGAGGCGCTGCAGCAGCATAAGGTGAAAGGCACGCACGCACTCGCTGTCCAGGCGCAGGCTCATCCGCATGTCGCCCCCTTAGCATTCCAGTGTTCGGTATCTGGCTGGTGTTCGAATTCCGGACATGGGCAAGGGCCGGACGAATGGGCCGGAGTGAAGTGCTGACCCATTTCAATCCGTCTCCTGCTCGCCCACGCCCGTATCAGCACGCCCGTGCCTGTACTACGCAAACTCCGTGCCAAAAATCAGAAGAGCTCCCAACATAATTAACAGTGTTTTAATGGTTGGAGGAATAGCTAGGCTGAAGCCGCAATTTAAGCTTGCGGGCCCATGGAGTGTTGTCGGAGCGACCTTTGCAATCATCCCTGCTCTCGTTGCCGCAACAACACGCTCCGGAGGTGATGCAACATGCTCCGGAGCCCGTGCCGGCGCCGTCCTATGCGTCCTCGACCGTCGAGCTGGGTGACCTGAAGCGCATATTGGTGCGCCGCCGTTTCCTGATCTTCGCCACCGCCGCGCTGCTGACCCTCGTGACGCTGCTCTACGGGCTGTTCACGCCGGCGCTCTACAGCTCGGTGGCGGAAATCATCATCGACCCGCAAGACCTGCAGGTGGTCACCAACGACGTCAATCCGAGCCGCGTGCCGCCCGATGGCGGCATCACCATGGTGGAAAGCCAGGTCGCCGTCGTCCAGTCGACCGGCGTGCTGCTGAGGGCCATTCAGGCCACCAACCTGACCGAGGATCCGGAATTCAACGGGCAGGGCGGGTTGTTGAGTCATTTGCTGGGCTCGGGGTCGGCCGAAACCGAGAAGACGGCGAACACGCTCGATGCCCTGCGCCGGCGGCTGGCGGTGAAACGCGCCGACAAGGTGCTGGTCATCGATGTGATCGTCACCGCCAAGAGCGCGGACAAGGCGGCGAAGCTCGCCAATGCCATCGCGCAGGCCTATCTGGCGGACCAGGCCAGCGCACGCGCCCAGGCCGCCACCGATGCCTCCAAATCAATCACCGCGCGGCTCGACGAGCAGCGCAGGCGTGTCCAGCAGGCCGAGAACGCCGTCGAGGCCTATAAATCCGCCAACAACATGGTGATGGCGGCGGGCAATCTGGTCAGCGACCAGGAGCTGACCGAGATCAACACACAGCTCTCGGCCGCGCAGAGCCGCACCGCGGCGCTGAAGGCGCAGGTCGACCAGCTGCGCCGGTCCGGCGGCGCGCCGGACGCGACCTCGGAAGCGATGCGCTCCTCGGTGATTTCGAGCCTGCGGGCGCAGGAGGCGACGCTTGTCGACCAGGTCTCGCAACTTGGCACGGAACTCGGGCCACGCCACCCCTCGATGATCGCGGCCCAGCAGCAGCTTCGCGACACGCGCGCGCTCATTGCGCGCGAACTCGCCCGCATCGCCGCCGCCGCCGAGACCGACTATGAGCGGGCGCTGGCCAATCAGCAGGCGCTGGAAGCCAAGGTCGCGGGCATGAAGAGCAAGTCGCTCGACACCGACCAGGCCTCGGTCAAGCTGCGCGAATTGCAGCGCGACCTCGAGGCGCTGCGCTCCGTCTACGCCACCTACCTTCAGCGGGCTCAGGAGACGCGCGAGCAGATCAATGTCGACAGCACCAATGCGCGCATCATCTCCGATGCCATGCCCGCCCTGAAGAAGAGCTGGCCGCCGCTGCCGCTGCTGCTCATCGGCGCGCTCTTCGGCGGGCTGGGGTTGGGCACCGGCATGGCGCTGATCGCGGAATATTCCTCACCGACCGTGCTTTCCCGCGCGCAGATGGAATCGGCCATCGAGGCACCGGTGCTGGGCGTGCTGCCGGCGAAAACAGCGCGCCGCCGCTGGTGGCCTTTCGGCCGTTCAGCCGCGCCGGCCGGAGAGAAGACGGATGCGGTCGCGGGCTTGGCGCTGAGGCGTCTGTTCGCCGCCAGCAGGCGGCCGCCGAACTGGCCGCTGGTGCCGTCGATCCTGGTGACGTCGCCGCCGCTGGATGCCGCGCAACGAGGCCGGGTGGCGCGCCTGCTCGCCAATGCCGCCGCTGCCAGGGGCAGCCGTGTGCTGTTCATCGATAGCAATGCCGGCAGCGGCAAAAAGGAGCCGCAACCCGGCCTGCTTGACGTGCTGCGCGGCGAATATGCCTTCGAGGCGCTGAGCCAGCGCACACCCGGCAGCAATGTCGCGGTTCTGGGCGGCGGCCGGCCAAAGGCTGGCGTCTCGGAGGCGCAGGGCGTCTATTTCACGCAGCATATGCTGGCGCAGGCCGGCCACAGTTTCGATCTCGTCGTCGTCGACGGCGGCGCGCTGGCCGACAATCTCAACGTCTCGCCGCTGGTCGCCATGGTCGACGAGATCGTGCTCGTCGCCACGCTGAACGCGACGCCGATGCACGACGTGACGGCGGCTTCGCAGGCCATTTCCGTCATGGGGCGGTTGCCGACCGCCGCCATGCTGGTCGACGAGGCAGCCTGACATGACCGCCAGCCGGCCTGCCGTCCGGGCCGCCACCCCGGCAGCCGGCTGGGGCGTTCCGGTTCCGGCGGCCGCCGGCAATTCCATGGACTGGGTGACCGGCTATGGCCTGGTCGCGGCGGTGGCGTTGCTGTTCGGCATTTCGGGCGGCATGCTGTGGCTGGTGGGTTACAATTATGACGGCCTGACCGGCAATCCGGCCACCAAGATCCATCCCTCCACCTATCTGCTCGTGCTGATGTTCGCCTGGCGCGCCTGCACGTTCGGCAACCCGATGGGTTACGTGGTGACCGTCGCCGACAGGCGGCCGGCCAGCGCGCTGCTGGCGGTCATGTCGATCGTGCTGCTTGTCGTCGTCATCGTCCGGCAGCGCCCCGGCATGGCCGGCATGATCGACACGTTCGTGACGCCGGCGCTGCTGGTGCTGATGCTGGCCGAGAACGACGAGAAGACATTCGCCCGCCTGCAAACGGTGGTACACGCGATCATGACGGCGAATGCGCTGCTGGCGCTGTTCGAGTTCGCGACCAAGACGCTGATCTTTCCGTATCGCCTCGACGGCGAGGTGTTCGCCAACGATCTGCGCTCGACAGCGCTTCAGGGGCATCCGCTCGTCAACGCCACCATCACCTCGATCTATGTGCTGGCGCTGCTCTCCGGCTCGAAATCGCTGTCGATGCCGCTGCGGCTTGGGCTGATCGGCCTGCAATGCGCGGCCCTCGTCGCCTTCGGCGGCCGCTCCGCCATGGTGCTGACGATCATGCTCGGCGGTTGCTATATCCTCATCCAGGGCCTGCGCACCTTGCGCATGGGGCGTGTCAATCTGCTTGGCGCCGCGCTCGGCTTCATCCTCGCCGCGCTGATACCGGTCGTTATCGTGCTCGCGGCCTCATACGGCTTCTTCGACGCGCTGCTCGAGCGCTTCGTTTCGGATTCAGGCAGCGCCAATGCCCGCGTCGAGATGTTCGATCTGTTCCAGCACCTGGAACTGCGCGACCTGATCGTGGGGCCCGATATCGACCTGGTCGAGAGTATGCGCCGCATCAGCGGCCTCGAACAGGGCATAGAGAATCCGATCATCCGCATGGTTCTCTACCAGGGCGCCTTCTTCACCCTGTTGATGGTGTTCGGTTTCGCGCTGTTCACGCATGAGGTGGCACGCCGCTGCCATCCGGGAATATGGCTGCCGATGCTCGGCTGGCTGATGCTGCTCAACACCTCCGAGAGCCTGGCGTCGAAGACAACGCTCATGACCAAGTTCGTGGTGATCGCGCTGGCGCTGTACCCGGCGCGGGCGGTGGTGCGAGGGCGCCAGGCGACGCCGCTCTCCGCGCTTCGTCATCCTAGGGCGTAGCAAGGAGCGAAGCGACGCGGCGCAGACCCTAGGATCCATGCCGTGACGTTGGCCGAAGGATGCAGCGGTACAGAATGGGCACCTGAATTCACGCGAGTTAAGGTCACGCATGACTGGGTATGTCTATATGACAGCAAGCCAAAAGCGTGGCACGATCTATATCGGTGTCACGAATGATCTCGGCCGTCGCATGCCTGAGCATAAGTCTGGCCAAGGCGCACGCTTCACCGGCCGCTACGGCGTGCAACGTCTTGTTTGGTACGAGGAATATTTCGACATCACTGACGCTATACAGCGGGAGAAGTCGCTGAAGCGCTGGGCACGCCAATGGAAGATCGACTTGATCGAAAAGACCAATCCGGAATGGTTCGAGCTTTTTCGCGGCACGGGATGGTGAGCATTCTGCACCGGTACCTCGCTTGCAGTTCACGGCATGGATCCTAGGTGTTTAGTCCCGGCATTTGATGGACCGGGTCGAGTCTGAACCGTTCGGGCTCTTTTTTCCA
>NZ_VFUX01000055.1:0-21147 GCF_006441275.1 Mesorhizobium sp. B2-4-17
AGCAAATCCTGAACGGACCCTGCGCTGCCCGAGGAAGCACCGCCAGTTGGAGCGTCGACGATTACCTGCGTCGTCGCTTCATACAGCGCCGGACGCGCAAGACCGACGAGACCGGCCAGGACGCCACCCAGAACGACGATGGCAAGCAAGAACCATTTTCTCGTCGCCAAGGTGACGACAAGCTGATGGAAAGGAGACGACGGCTCCAGGGGCTCGCGTAGCGGTCGCTTCATCCGCGGATTGGTTTCGAGCGCAGCAACGGCCATTTGCGTGGTGCGCGGAAGTCCGGCGCGGCCAGCTATGGAACCTTCCATCTCAACCCCCTGTCAGTTCAAGCTCGCGATACAGGCCCGTTGCGGGAGCCAACGCACACTTCCATTCCTTGAACCAGGCTTGGAACATCAGCACCACAAACATCGCAAGAATAATCCTGCCTACCATCCACGTGATGGCACCAACTGGCACCTTTGCAATGTCAAAAATTCCCTCCCGTCAAGGCGTATATCGGCGAAAAGCTTGTGGCCCAGCCGCTCAAGCCACGCTAGGGGCAAGCTTGCTCATTGTCGTCGTCTATCTGAATGAAGCAAACCGCCTGTGGACTACACAAGGGCGCGCCAGCTTTTGGTTGCATGCGCGCGGCGGTCGAGATGGCCCGGTCGGTCCGAGTTCTCTCGAATGCGACTGAGACAGACCAGGACCAGCCAAAATGCTGCAATGTTGGCAGCCTTCGACATTGCCGGCACCACGACGGCATTGAAAACGAAAATCCTTGCCTCCGTTTCCCGTCAAGATATCGCCGCCCGTTGATGATGTTCGCCGACATTGCCCTGGATGGTTTGGGAGAACGCATTGCCGGTGAGGTTGATTGCTGTCATGCCGGACGGGTTCGTGGTGGCGAGATGCTCGATCTCCGACCCGCCGAAAGCGCATAACTCACCTATGCGAGCACCTTATCTCTGCCGCACCGATCACCTTGTCGCTGGGATTGTTGACATAACAGGTGTCGTTGTACCCGGCACCGATCATCGTGTCGGTGCCGGTGATTCGGTAGAACACATCCGCCGCGGCCGGGTACCTTCGAAAATATGATCTCTGACCGTGGGGAGGCTACAGACGGGGCGATTATCGATTATGTTCAAGGAACAAGGCTTGCAGCGCCGGCGAGTTTGCAAGCGCCGTGTCGCCCTGCTGGGAACCCCATGCATAGGCATAGTCGAAAGCGGGCGACGGAACCAGCTTGGCCCAGTGGTCCAGCATTGTCTGTTCCTGGGCGACGGTGGGAAGGACATATTTGCCGCCCGTATCGGTCGTGAAGCTGCCGCCCCCGAACGTCTGATAGACCGGTACGATCTGGCTGAGCGGGATGCCCGATTCCACAGCGGCAGCCACGGTCCTGTCGATCATGTTGTAGTCGACCGCACTTGTTCCGGTGCGCACCGGATACGGGTCCACTCCGTAGTAGTCGATATGGGTATTGGCGGGATTGAAGGTGTTCGAAAAATCGGGATTGGCGGAAGACCCCATGTTCATCATGGTGATGAACGACTTGGCGCCTGGCACATTAGTGTGGATCCAGTCGGCTTCCGCTTTCAGATTCGCGGCGGTGGCATAGGTTCCCCATTTGCCGGTGGGGTCCGGCTCGTCGACGAGGAAGAAACCAAACGCTTTCGGATTGCCTATGAAGGGTGTGACTTTCTGGATGAAGGACGAGGTTGCCCCATTGGCCTCATTCAGCCAGACCAGACCTTTCGTGCCAGCCGGCAGGGCGTTGAGTTCGTCCACGGACGAAACGTCGACAAGATTGAACCCGGCGGTTGCGATTTCTGCGGCTGACCCACCTGATGCGTAATGGAGAGTGGCCATCCAATTTCCTTCCTTTGAGTCGACACCGATCAGGCTTGAAAGGTTGCGATGAACCAGAAATCCTCCCCAAGCGACGCAAAGGATACAAGCGACTGGTGCGATCCAGGCCTGCCTTGGATAAGGATCTGTCTCGACCGTGGACGCTCTCGCGACACCGAACGACGTGACGATGACCGTCAACCATGCGGCACCGAGGGCCAAACTTGCGAGAACGACAGACGGCCGGAGCACCCCCAGATAAATCCGAGAAAAGCCAATGGCGACTATGACCACGGCCGCCAGAAGCGCTATTAAGACCTTTGCCTTCCAGGTCTGCGCCCGATCAATCGCAAACCAGGCAACCAAGCCGTAGAAGGAAACTGCGATAAAGGCGTGGCTGCTCGGGAAGCTGCCGCCCTCAGCGGGGACCAACGCATTAGCGATATCCGACCGCGGCAAAACCCGTCTTGCCCCCCAACCGAGGATTTCCTCACCAACAATGGCAAAATCTAACGCCATTGCTTTGTCACTGCGAGATTGACTGCATTCAGGTCGGCGCGGGCCTCAACGATCTGCCAGTTTCCCAAACAAGTGATGAATGCCATGACCTTGTTCAAATGCGGAGAACGATACATCCTTCAATCAGCCTTACGTTCCCCTCATGACTACTCACGGGTTGATTGTCGTTGGCATGCTTGTGAGCGGCTGTTCGCTTATTGGCTGCTTCACATCAACTGGCAATTCGGTCGCCGCCTCAGCGCTACCTCGGATCTGTGGTCGCCTTACGCTTGACACGAAGGTGCGCTCTATCAAAGGACGATTGTGAGTGAGGTGCGGTTCAATGAGCATATCGAGGTGTCCGCCCACGATCGGAACCACGTTCAACCCAGCAAAGAATTGACCCCAACCAAGATCTGGCCGAGCGCCGATGCGCCGGCACCGAAACAAGGTGGCGGTTATTGGCAGCGCGGTCTTCGTTTGCCTTAGCCACTGGCCGAATGCGCGCATCCGCAGGATTTCCTCAAGCTCGAGACGCAAAATAAATCGCGTTCTGGCCAAGGTTCTCAATTTCAAACGATCAATGCCGCGTGCAAGCAGAGCCTCGGCGCTCAGTTTGGCAAATGCTTTGGCGATTGCTCGCAACATCATGCGACCTATGGTGACCCTGTGCGCGCGGATGCGCTGGGCAGTGCGGGCTACGGTCTCGCGAAAGCTGTCTTGTCCAGGCCCGATATTGGTGTCGAGGATTCCCAGGAACGTGACCGATCGACCCGCTGCAATAAGTTTGGCGGCAGCCTCGAACGCGACGCCGCCGCCAAGCGAATAACCGATCAGCTTCACGTCGCCATCAGGCTGGACCTGGCTGATCTGGTCGACAACCGCGTCCACCATCCGCGGTATGGTGCCATGTCCCTTCAGTAGATCGTTCAGGTCCCCATAGCGAATGGCGACAACCCTGGCGGCATCGCTCATCTCGACACCGAAAGCCGCCAGGCTTGGCCCGTAGCCGATCGATCCCGGCACAATAAACAAAAGCGGCCTCGGGTCGGACGCCTCGACAAGCGAGCCGCTTGGGGCTTGCTCTGCTGACGCTGCCCTGACGATATCGGCAAAGGTCATCCCGACGGTGAACGCATCCAGGTTGAGTTCCCGCCCAAGGGCCGTCTCAAGCTCCATGACGAATTGCAACAGCTTCAGCGAATCGCCACCAGATTCATCCCAATGCCTGCTTGCCGCTCCTTTGCTGAGGAGTATCCTTTCCCAAAGGGTGGCGACCGCCTGTTCAACGTCGAGAGGATTTACTCCTTGCCGCGCGCTTTGAGCATCCTGGGTTTCCATTCGAGTGCGCAGCTTGAAATCCAGGTCCCGCAGTCTGATGCTATCGACCTTGCCGCCCTGGAGCCGTGGCATTTCGACAAGACTATGCAATCGCGTTGGATGGACGGCGGGCGGTAGCGCTCTCCTGATCAGATCGCGCAATTCAGGAACAAGATGCCTGCCGGCATGCTCCGCCGGAACGACAAAGGCCACCAATTCATTGGCGTCCGTTACAACCGCGACGGCATCGCGGACTTCGGGGACGCGCCGCAAAACAAGTTCCAGTTCGGCCGGCTCGACCCGCCGTCCATTGATCTTTATCTGACGCCCTTTTCGCCCAACGATCCACATCAATCCGGCGTCGTCTACCTTGACCAGATCGCCTGTGGCGAAGACGCGAATCCGAGGATCAAACAAAGTCCCTTGAAGAGGGACATTTCTTCCATCATCCCAATACCCAAGGGCGGTGTATCTACTCCTGATCAGCAACTCGCCCTCAGATCCTGGAACGACATCGCATCCGCTCTCGTCGACGACGGCGTATTCGATACCGGGAAGGATGAAGCCGACAGGGACCGTCGCGCCTCGTTCCGGATAACGTCGTGGCAGAAACCATTGCGTTCCGGTGGTCTCGGTCGACAAATAGCTGATCTGGATAAAGCAGGAATTTGGAACAGCGTCGCGAAGACGATCGATGTCCGACCAGAGTACTTTTTCTCCGCCGACCCGCACGATCCGGAGCGACGAAAATGTCGCAGGCAGAGAGCCGCTCAGCAATACGCGAAGCAAGGCCGGCACCAGATAGGCGACCGTCACTTGCCATTTCTGGAAGCGTTCGCGAACAGCACGAATGCCGGCGCTCTCGACGTCCGAAAGGTACAACGTGGCCCCACATAGCATCGGGGTCATCATCTCGCGGCATCCCGCGATCGTTGCCGGCCCGGTCAGCGGCATGAACACATCATCGGGACCGATGTGGCAGGCATCCACATATTGCTGCACGCGCTGAAGGATCGCGCGCTGGCTGTTTACGACACCCTTCGGGGTTCCCGTGCTGCCTGCCGTGTACAGAACGATTGCCGGGGAATCGATCGACACATCGGATGACAACAGCGAGAAATTGCTTGGCGCAGTTTCCAGAAGACATTTCGCCGGGTCAATCCATTGCAGCGACACGGAATCCGGCCAGCCTTCCGGTGTGCCTGAGCCGGCTCTCACGATAGCCGTCAAGCGCGCGCCCGTCGCGATGTCAGCGAGGCGTTCTTTGGGATCCCGCGGGTTTAGCGGCACGGCGGGCCTGCCGGAGCGCATGGCGGCCAATATAGCCACCGGGTACCAAATGGAATTGCCGAGCAGGAGGCCGACTGCCTCACCCTGCGGAACCGCATCAGCTATGACATCGGCCAGGTTCTGGGCTGCCTGCAGTAATTCAAAAAAAGCCAGCGACATCGAGCCGTCACTGACGGCGATCTTGTCTCCGTGCCGTTCGACGACCCGTTCCAAATGTTCAAATGCCGAAATGTCTGAAAAATTGTCACTCATCCTTTCGAAGGCGCGGTTTGTCGGGCCGTCCATGTCGAGAGGTCGCGCTAGCGCTTGCCTCCATGTGAAATGGTCCGGAAGGTTCCAGTTCGGAGTTGGCAAGGTAGGGGAAAGCGAACCTTCTGATCGCCCAAACGTTTCCAAAACTGAGCCCCATTTTTTGATCAGCTTTTGCAGTGTCGTACGTGACCGCATTGGCCATGGCATCGTTAGAACGAATGATGTCGACAATTGACGCGTCGCCCTAGGAAGGGTGGACTCTTGGGATTCCCAAGAGTGATCAAATCAGATCGAACTAAACCGCTGCCGCGGTAGCTGATGCGCGGGTCTGGCCTGAGGAGGCCCCCTGTCTGAGAAGATTTGGTGTCGAGCCAACCTTCCAGACAGGAGAATCCCAGATGGCCCAGATAAGCCCTCTGCGTCAGCGGATGATTGAAGATCTGACGATCCGCAATTTGTCACCGAGACCCAGCGATCCTACGTGCCTCACGTGGCGAAGTTCAGTCGATTTTTTGGACGATCACCCGATCAACTGGGATACGAAGAGGTGCGCGCCTATCAGGCCCACTTGGTGGGCAGCGTTAACACGGGCGTATCACCCTGCTCGCCGGCGAGGTAGCTGCGGCCCATGCGGTGCTCGGTCTTGGTGTGACCGATCACCGGCTCGGTCCGCGGTCACACCGCACCGGCAATCGTCAAAGCGATCGAACGCCTGCGTCTTCAGCGACGGATAGGCAGCAGATCGCTGCCGAGGTCAACGTCTCGCCAGAACGGCAGCCGTGTGCTGCGCCGATTGGGTTTCAATAAGTTGAGCGCTTTGGAGCTCGAACCCGTGCGACGCTGCGAAGGGAACACCCAGGCGAATTGATCCCACATCTTGATATCAAGAAGCTTGGCCGCATGGGCTCTGTGGGGCACCGCATCACTGGGCGGCAAACCGGAGTGGTCAACCGCCATCTTGTCATCGGCTGGGAGTTCGTCCACGTCTGCATTCGATGATGCCTCTCGCGTCGCTTTTGTTCAGGTTATGCCCGATGAGCGCGAGGGGAGCGCAGTGGCCTCCCTGGAGGCCGCCGTCGCTTACTTTGCCAGACTGGGGCATTCGTATCGAGCGCGTGATGACCGACAACGGATCCTGCCATCAGGCAAAGTCTTTCGGGGCAGCCTGCGCCAATCTTCACCAAGCCATATACACCAAAGACTAATGGCAAGGCGAGCGGTTCATTCAGACCAGCCTGTGCGAGTGGGCTTACGCCCGCGCCTACAACACCTCGCACGAACGGACAGCCGAGCTGTCGCACTGGCTTCATCCATACAATTGGCACAGGCCCCATGGCAGCTTAGGATCAAAACCGCCAATCAGGCGCCTAGATCGGGACAACCTATTGAGGCTCCACAACTAGCTGAACTGGTCACCACCTAGCATCAACGCCGGGTGGGCGAGGCGCCGAAGGTCAGGTGTCCGGGACATGAGCACCAGCGATCTGCGGCAGTTACATGTACGATGAACTCACCGCAACACTTCGGTCCGGTGGCGTCACGCTGGGCACCGTCGCGCCCTCGTCGACCCCTGCTGATAGTCGGCCTCCCACGCCCGTGGGGACCCGAACCAGTGCTCGAAGGTCGAGGAGGGCAACTGCTGCGCTTCTCCAACGGCTGCTCCATCGCGAGCTCGGACGGCCACGTGGTCCGCTATCCCGACTCTTGTGCCGGAAGCTGCCATTCCGCTGACGGCCCCGAACCTGCCGCCCAGAATCTCGCGCCGAGTGCGCATGTTTCGAGTCAGGAAAAAGCCCATTCCGCATCGGTCGGCGCGATCATCCCTTGCCGTAGCCGGTTCTGAAGTTCCTGCCACGATGGGTCCCCCACGAAACTGCTCATACTCCCGCACGCCCTGGCAAAAGGAGTATCGCCGAAGCGATCGATGAGGCTGCTGAACCAGTCGGTCCCGCCGTTCCTGCCCTGCAGGAACTGCTGGAGGGGATCATCGTCACACTCGATGACCCGATGTCCCCAGGCTCCGGGCACGTCGTCGGTTGCGAGAGCCTCGCGAAGATCCTGGTCGATGCCCGCCGTCTCGAGAGCCTGGCAGACGACATAGCGCATCAGGGGATAGTAGAGCGGCTGATAACTGCCTCCAAGCGCGCGCACGCCAGGCAGGATCGACAAGACCAGGAACATCAGCAGCAGATTGGGGACGAAGCTGCGGTTTGCCAGGCGCTCGATTATGTCGTTGGCCGTGAAGCGGGCTACCTTCGTGCCCGTCGCGGGATGGACGAGGTCTCCAGCGATCAAGCGCAGCGGAAGGCGTTTGCCATTTTCGTAGAACCAGAAGTAATCAGTGCCGCGCGAGAGCCAGCCACTCCAGGGGCCGGCGGCCAGCCTGTCGAGCCCGGCAACGATATCAGTTGCGAGTGTCGGGTGCTCAAGCAGTCGCGTTCGAAGCCAGGAGTCATCGTCGGACAGATGGTCCGCCACCAGGTCGGCAATATCCTCGTCGTCAATCTGCAGGAACGCAAAGCTGCCTCCAAACAGTTTGGGCCAAAGCATAAGATTGGCTGCCTTGATGGCATGCGCAGGTCGGTCGAACGCCGCCTTCGGCAGAAGGCTGCGAAGTTGTGGGAGGACGTCTGCCGCAGTGTTGGGCTCCTGCGGCACCAGCTCAAACCGATAGGAGCCCGGCCCGGTCAGAAGGCTGTATCCGATCATCCGGCTTCGGCTGAGGCCAAAGACGTTGATCGGATTCCCGTCGACCATGAACCAGCCTGGTCCCTTGCGGGACTTTTCAACAAGGCTCACCGTCGACACCGCATAGGAGACGTAGGACGAGCAGCCATGCGCCGCGAGGCCAAGCAGGCTCAGGATATGCGTATAATACGCTTCCGGCTCTAGGAGGAGAAACAGGTGCGGGCCAGTCTGCAGCACGCGGTGCTCACCGAGTTCCAAGCAGATTTGTGAAATGGCCTTGACGGGCAATCCGTTTCGCTTTCCCGCGCTCCTGACCGCATCGAGCAACTTCGCAAGCGCGCGGCGGCGAATTTCCGGCTCGGCTTTCTCAAGCGGCGCCTCGAACAAGCGGGACGCATAGTCCCGGACCGGGCGGGAATAATAGGGCCGCATCCAGGGGTAGAGCGTCGCCAGCGACCCCAGGACTGACTGTTTTGCGTCTGCGTCTGCTGTTAGCTTGTCCACCTCACGATTCATCCTTTCGCTGTCCGACACCGAGGCTCAGTGCGGGAATGCTGATGAGGAGCACCGCGCCGAAGCTGACGAAGACCGTCGACGGAAATACACTGTCGCCCACGACGGTGGCCGTGCTGAAAATCAGCAATCCGAGCGTGACGGCGAGACTGTGCATGACGCCCTTGGCCCTGCCCAACACACTATTGCCGACACGCGACTGCAATGTGACTTCAATGCTCACCCGACCCAGAGTGTAGAGACATCCGAGCGTAGCGAAGACAATCAGTGTCCAGGGCGCTCGCAGAGCGATCAACGACATCAGCGCGAGGGCAGTTGAGCCCAGAAGCAGGAGATGAAGTATAGGTGCACTTACGGCTCGTGTCAGCCTGGTGAAAAGAACCGCTCCGATCAGCGAGCCAGCCGACCATGCCGCCTCAAGGTGGCCGAAATCCGCAGCCGTGCCTTTCTGTTCTTCAAAGATGAAGCTTGATCCCATGACCGTGACCAGCACCGCGCCTCCATAGAGAAGGGCATATGCGGCAAAGAGGCGAAGTAAGCGCCGATCAACAGTGGGTGCCAAGCCATTGGGCCTGGTTATGCTGTGTGGGATCGGGTCCAGCCGCAACGAAAGGAGCGAGCCCGCAGAAACCAGGAAGAACAGCGCAAGCGCGGCCAACGCTGGGGCAGGGGAGTGCCCACCCAGCAAAGGCCCGGCAAGCAATGCTGCCCCGAGACTGCCCAACTGCATGACGAAGAAGACGCTTGAGTTTGCGGCTGCAAGATCGGCGCCGCCCGCCACCAGCGGGATCATTGCTTGCGAAGCGGTTAGGGCAACACGATCGCAAATCGAGAACAGCACCCCTGAGAGGCACAGAGATGGAAATACGTCCAGATAGAGGAGCGAGAACGCGGTGGCGAGCATAACCGCAAAACGACCGACGTCTGCCGCTGTGTTCAGACGTCGGCGATCAAACCGATCCGCCACTATGCCCGCGAGGGGACTCGCGATGAATTCGACGACACTGACTATCGCAAGCAAAATCGCCACGCCGGCGCTTCCGTAGCCCGCTTGGACCAGAGCCCAGGCGCAGGCTATGTAATAGCCGTTTCGCCCGATAGAAGCTGCAAAGGTGCTGACCAGGAACCCAATTAGAACGCGCGGTCGAGCGCCCAGTCTCCTGTCATAATAGATGCGGATTGCGTTTGACACGGGCGGCACATCCAATGGCCGCTCTTCGTATCCGGTCTCGGGAATCCCGCTTAACATTCACGCCTGGTTTTCCAGATCCTTGCTGAATTCGGCAAACGTATTAATTCAAATTCTGCTCCGGCGGCGGAACTCGGTCGGACAGACGCCGAAGGCCCGCTTGAAAGCGATCGTGAAATGGCTTGAGCTGCCGAAACCGCATTCCATCGCGATCTCTGTTGCAGACCTGTTCGTCGATCGCAGCATATCGGCTGAACGTTCCAGACGACGCTTCGCGATGAATGCATGCGGCGTCATGCCCGTCGACTGCTTGAAGGCCCTGCCAAAATGGAAACGGCTCACGCCGACTTCTTTCGCCAGATCGGCCAAAGTGGGCATTTCGTCCGGTGACGATTCAATCATCGCGAAAGCTCGCTTGAGGTCGAACGACGACAAACCGCCTTTCGCCGGCTCATGATGGCTGCCTTTCAGCCTGACCATTTGGACAAGCATCTGCATGGCCTGGCTCTCGACCATTGTCACGCTGATCGGGTCGGGCTGCTTGAGTTCGATGACGATCCGCTGCAAGGCCGTCTCGACGGTGGTGTCGCGAAATCCGATCGAAGCGGGAAGGTCGCCCGAGCGATGGCGCACCATTCCCCCGAACGCCTCGTCTGCGAACGCTTTTTTAATGGATACCAGCAGGTAGGCGGCAGTCGGCTCTCCCTCATCCCACCCCGTCCAATCACTGCCTGCAGGCATGTGGATCAACGACCCAGCGCGCCGCGGCGAGAAGGAAATGCGGCGCCCATCGACGAAATCTTCTCCGCGGCTCGCAACGCCCCTCAGATTCATCAGGAATATATGACCGGGGAATGAGATGCCCGTTTCCTGGCGCGCCAAGCCAGTCCTCTTGATCAAGTCTGCCCGCACATTTCCCCAACTCTCGTGTTGGTGCGCGAACGTCTGATGCTGTGAGCGGCGTAACTTCTCGGGGTCAAGGTAAAGAGTATCCACGCAGAGAGCAACCTTCGTACCAAAAGCAGCCCGTCCCTCCCGTGGTTGTGCATAACCATGGGTTGCTGGACAAATCAAAAATAACTCAGGATTGGTAGAAGATGTCACTTTAGTAAAAAAACGGCAATCGAATGAAAGCCGCTCGTATTGTCCCAGCCTACCAGTGCCTCGCCGAAGACTCGAAGCATTGAAACATTAGACCATTCTTAAATTAGTGGCGTTTCCGCATCGAGGTCTTGGCATCTCACCAAAGCAACGGTGTGGGAGGCATATTTCGATGCGTGGTCTCGACGATTTCCTGGCCGAGTGCGATCATGGTCCGCGGATCAACGAACTCGCGGACTTTTTCGCGGCGACCGCCGCTGGCAAGAGCGGTATGCCCGTCCGCAGGCCTTTGGCCGACGCCCGCCTTCTGCCGGGCGACGAACTCCTGCGCGATTTCGTTCGCCTCCACGGCAGCCGGCAGGGTTATTTCGACCAGCACTATCACGGCAGCATTCCTTGCAGATTGGAAGAGGAATGCCGGATGGCCTTCGCAGTGCTGAAATATGCCCGGCTACGCAGCACTCCATTATCGCTATACAGCCTTGGAACAGCCGAAGGCACGATGGCCAGGACCCTGTCGGAATTCTCCGACGGGCAGGTTCTGTCGCTGTCGTGCAGCCCCAACCCCGAGAACTACAAATCGTTCATGGCGTATGGCGAACCACCCCACGCCGAGTTCTTTATCGGCCCGTTCCACAGGTTGACCAAGGACGCGCTCGGATCTGATCGTCGGCTGACGAAATTCAAAAAAGGCTTCGATTTGATCCTGGAGGATACGACCTTCCAGATGTACTCCCCCAACAGACCCAAACAGATCGAGTTCGTGGCTCAGAACCTCAAGGAGGGAGGTATCTTCGTCTTCGTCGAAAAGTTTCGAGCGGCGGACGAAGACGACTACCGGCGTCGCGAAGAACAGAAGGACTACGGTTTCAAGGCGCGGTACTTCCCGCCCGCCGAGATCGAAAGAAAGAAGACCGCTGTCCTGGGGACCATGTTCAACAACGAAGTGACGCTGGAAGAGATGGCCCGCGCCGTGGGCGCGCACTTCAATCATTGCATCTTGACGTGGAACAGCGGCAATTTCTGCAGCCTTGCGGCGAGCAACAGCAAGGAAAACCTTGATCTCTACGTTTCACAGATGCCGGGACCGGCCATTCCACACGAATATGTCTACGAAGCCAATCTGTCCTCCAACGCAACGAGCGCGGTGACAGAAGGTCCAGCCTGACGCTTCGATGGAGTACACTGATCCACCCGAGTGCAACGCTTCAGATGACGATCCGATCGCATTGCGGTGAGCAACAGGTTACCCTCTACGACAGCTGCACGGGTCAACCGAGATGACGCGCAACGGCCACGCCCTGCAATTACTGACGTACGTTTTCGCTGCCATAGACCACGGCAGCCTGCGTCAGGCGGCAAGAGTGCTCAGGGTCCAGGAATCCTCGGTCAGTCGCAATGTGGTCAAGCTCGAGCAGCTTCTGGAGATGCAGCTGTTTGAGCGCAACGTGCACGGCGTTCGCTTAACCGAGACTGGGCGCGCATGGATCGAGATTGTTCGCGATCACTATGATGGCCTGCTGGATGCGTTTGCCGAACGGGTACGCGACAACAAGGATGCAAAGACCCTGAGGATTGGACTGTGCTGGGTGACAGGAGGCGAGTTCCTCAAGCGCCTCATAGCCCGGTTCAACGAACTCTACCCGGATGTCAGGCTAGCCATCGAGGATGTTCCGGCCAGGCAGCGCCTGGCGGCCATACGCCGGCGGCGTTTCGACATCGTGTTCACGCACGGTGTCGGCGCCGACAAAACCTGTAGGAGCGAGGTGTTTTGGCAGGAGCGTCTTTTCGTGCTCCTGCCGTCCAGTCATTCGCTGGTCGAGAAGCCGATGCTCAAATGGTCCGACCTTGCAGACATGTGCCTGCTCGTTCCGGTCGGGCTAGACGGGCCGCCCTTGGATCTGCGTCTGCTCGAACGCATCGCGGCCGATGGCGGCCCGGCCGTTCAAACGTGTCGCGCGAACCGGGCAACAATCATCTTCAAGGTGCAACTCGGGCAAGGCGTCACTTTGGCTGAGGCGAGCTATGCCAGGACAGTTGCCACAGATTCCGCCCAGTGGAAGCCTTTGGACGGGAACAACAGCGTCAGTTCAATCCGGGGCATCTGGCTCGACTCGAACCCAAAGCGTGCGGTCCTGCGTCTGGTTGGTCTCGCGAAGAACATGGCGGCGGCGGAGAGGGGGCCGGAATGGGTTAAGCAGCCAGGCGTTACCGCCTCGGCTATCCTGCCTAGCTTGTTCCCAGAGTCACGCCCGGCCGCGATCTCATCCCTATGTCCTTGTGAGCCAAAGTCATTGCACGGCCAACGGGATACATCTCCTGACGACCGGCAACCGAAATATGGGTAATCTCCGGACCCTGTACGCCGATTACTACCGCCATCTTGGTTTTCCCGAGCAGAAGAACCCCTTCGCCGACCTGTCAGTCAGCGACTAGTCGAAGCGCTCTCGGCCTCCATTTCCAACCGACTGGATTCGCGCAAAGATATTCGCACCTGGCGCGCTGGCGACGCTCAATGACGAGGCACGAGGCATCGTGCTTGCCTTTGCGGAAACGGGTGCCAGGCCAAGCGAACTCGCCAACCTCCACTCCGGCGTCATCCATCTCGATCATGAAGTGCCCCACATTTCGATCGAGCCACGTGACGACCCTAATGATCCGCGCGAGATCAAGACCGCTTCATCGGTGCGCAAGGTGCCCCTGGTCGGTGTCGCTCTTGAGGTGTTCAAGAAGCATCCGGAGGGCTTTCCGCGCTACAAGGATCGTGAGGCGTCCTTGTCAGCGCTGCTCAACAAGCACTTCGAGACCCACGGATTGTTCCCGACCGACAAGCACACGGTCTATTCGCTGCGGCACTCCTTCGAAGACCCTATGAAGAACGCCAGGCTGGATGAGGAACTGCGTCGCATGCTGATGGGCCATACGATTGATCGGCCGAAATATGGCGAGGGCGGTGACATGAAGATGTGGCAGGAAGAACTCATGAAGATCGTTCTGCCGTTTGATCCCGCGATCGTTTAACGCGCTGTCGCACCGCCGCAAGGCGATCCTGTTTAGCGAGATAATCCTGCAGCGCACGCTCGAGATAGTCGTATAGCGGGAGCCGATGGCGGCCAAGTCAGTAAAGCCGAGCCAGCATCAAATTCACCCCACGCGCCCTCCGATCGTATGATGACCCGGGCCACGGTTCAGAGATGCTCGCCAGATCAGGCACAGGGTTGATAAGCAATGGCGGCCTTCGGCGGGAATAGGGGGCTTCGGCTTGCGGTGACATTGCTGGTCGCAGTGTCAGCTACCGCCGCCTACGCTTCCTTCAGACGAAAGGTGTTGTGGGAGACGGTGCAGACCTGCGCCCTTACAACTGTGCGTCTCGGGACAGCCTTTCCCTGCGAGGAGGTGACCCTGCCCAAGGATGGGACGTTTGGATCGGCCCTCATCAAATCACCGCTGCACCGAACCGAGTTTGTGCTGACCCCAATTTCGGCGGTTGCGGGCTTGGAGAGCCCACTTGCCCAATCCATTGCCGGCGCCCAGCTTTGGAGCGCGGCGTGGGAGGCGCGACGGAAAGTTGAAGCGCAACTTGGACGTCGCCTGCCACGATCGGCCATAGGCCTGGCAGTCAATTCTCGGAACGAGCGCTCTCAGGACCAGTTGCACATCCACGTCGATTGCTTGTCGAAATCGGTAGAAACGACGCTCGCTCTGAACGGTCCGAAGACAGGCGCGTCTTGGCAACCGTTCCCTGTGATATTGAAGGGGCGTCCCTATTGGATAATGGCGCTCGACGAGCCTGATCTGCGAACTGCCAACGTAATCGGCCTTGTTGTTGCTGGATTGCCTCACGGGCAACGCGCCATGTCTCACCTAAATGTCATCGTCGCCGGTGCAACGCTCGCTGATGCGAGGCCGGGCTTCTACATTTTGGCGAATTGGGAAAAGGCGGGCGAGCGCCTCCTCGATCACAGATGCACGTCGCGCTAAAATCTGACGTCGGCGGGGGGAACGGCTGCGCGCTCCTGTTCTCAAGCTCCGCCACGGCGATCTGCGCGCTGGCGATCGAGCATCACAAGAAGTGCATCCGTTTCTCCTTAACAGGCGAATTGGTCCATCCGCGCACGTGCGCCGGCCCGAAGCGTTGCGGCGCGCCAGCATTGTCGAGCGCATCGATGCCGACCATTGGAAGATCCCGAACGACATCGCCGGTCACGGTGCTGCCTACGACACCCGCAGCCACGGCATGGACTTCATTGTCCGTACGCTTTCCTTCCTCGACCTCGACAGCCAGGTGACAAGCGACGGCGCGACTTGGCTCGACCCGGAACTGGCCTCGCCAAACCGGACGTCGCTGGCACAGGCAGGCTTCGGCCGGAGGTGGCCGCATGCCTCGACCGACGCCGACAAAGCCTCATCGATATGGGCTACGTCACCTGATCGGCCGAGGGCGGCGTGCGCGCCCCGCGCGACCTGCCTCAACGCCTTGAACAGGCCGAGATCGCCCGCGTCGGCCGTAGGATGGCGGCCGAGCGCGGGCTGAGCTTCATTCAAGCCAAGCCCGGGGAATATGTCAGCGTCCGGCTGCCGGCGCCGACCCCGCCTCCGGCCGCTTTGCCATGATCGACGGCGGAGTGGGCTTCCAGCTAGTGCCTTGGCAGCCGACCCTCGACAGGCGCATTGGACAGCACTTAACCGGTATCGCTCGTGATGGAGGTGGCATCGAATGGAGCTTCGGCAGAAAGCGGGGATTGGGATTGTGAGAGCGCACGACAAGACTTGGCGCAGCACACTCTACTTCTGGCGGAATGAGGAATGAACCGACGCAAGAAGCGGGCTCAGGATATAGTCGAGAGCGGTGCGCTCCTCGGTAACTATCATCACCGAGGCCGGCATCCCCGGATAGAGTGCGATCTGCGGGGCTGCGGCCAGTTCGGCCGGATCGACCACGACATCGGCAACGTAGTAGGGGAATCCGGTTTTGCTGTCGGTGACGCGATCCGCCGAAATACGGGCGACGCGTCCGTGTATGATCGGTATGGAACGCTGCTTGTAGGATGTAAAGCGCACTTCCGCCATCATATCGGTTCGCAGGTTTGATATGTCCTCGACGCGCACCTGCGCCTGGACGAGTAGCGAGTTCCGCGTCGGCACGATATCGAGGATGGTCTGTCCGGGGGCGACGGTCGCGCCGATCGAGAAGACGCTGAGGTTCATCACCTGGCCGTCATAGGGCGAGCGGACCACGGCGCGATCCACGGCGGCTTGACTCGCGAACATCTTGGGCACGAGGTCCGCAAGCTTGGATTGCGTGTCAATCAGCATTGCGGTGAGCTTGGACCGCCGATCGTTGGTGAGCTGCGCGATCTGGCTTTCGAGTTCGGCCTTGTTCTGGCGGTTCCCCGCGATTTCGCCGAGAGCCTGGTCGATCAGGCCCTGCAGGTCGGCAGCGGAGCGGTCGAGCTCCAGGATGCGCGTGCGCGTCGTCAATCCGGCCTTCAGAAGCTTGTCGAGCCCCGCCTTCTCATCGATGGTGGACTTCAGCTGCGCCCGGAAGGATACTACACGCGCCTCTTTGCCATCGATCTGCTCGTCCAGTTCGGCGATCCGCTTCTGCAGGATCTGCCTCGCGCCGGCCATCGAGGCGCGCTGACTTTCCAGGTCGGCGATCTGGCTGGCGATCGCTTCCTGCAGAAACGCCTGATGCTCGGCCGTGATGTCCTTCGGGAAAGCGACCGCCTCCTTGTCGTCGAGCTCTGCACGGATGCGGGCGTCCGCCGCGCGCAACAGAGCATATTGCTGGGTATAGAGGTTTAACTCGGATCGGTTCCTGGTGTCGTCCAGCACCAACAATATGTCGCCGGTCTTGATGATGTTGCCGTCTTTGACGTGTATCTCCTTCACCGTGCCGCCATCGAAGTGCTGGACGCTCTTGCGGTTCCCCTCCACCTTGACGACCGCGTCCGCGAGCACCGCGCCGTTCAGCGGCGCAAAGGCTGCCCAGCCGCCGAAAATCCCGAAAAAGGCCACGATGATCAAAAGGCCGACGAGAGTCGGCGCCTTAATCGAATCCGAGGCCGTGGGGCCGGTTTCGCCAGGCAGGCTGCGATATATGAAGGCGCCATCGCTCAACGATCTCTCCTGACCCGGCTCATTGCGTTGCCACTCCGATCGGAGCCGCGCGCTGGTTGAGCAGCGCCACGATCTCGTTCCGCATGCCGAAGGCTTCGACGGCGCCGTCACGCAGCAAAAGGATCTTGTCGACATTGGCGATCGTCGAGGGGCGGTGTGACACTATAATCACCGTGCTGCCGCGGCGCTTGAGCTCAATCGCGCACTCGCTCAGCGCACGGTCGCCGTCCGCGTCGAGATTGGAGCTCGGCTCGTCGAGAATGATCAGGTTCGGCATTCCGAACACCGCCCGCGCAAGCGCAACACGCTGCCGGTAGCCGCCTGACAGCACCGCGCCGCCCTCGCCGATCTGCGTCTCGTAACCCTGCGGCAGGCGGATGATCATGTCATGCACGCCGGCCAAGCGGGCGGCCTCGATCACCTCCTGGTCGACATTGGTCTTGAAGCGCCCGATGTTGGCGGCGACCGTGTCGGAGAAGAGCTCGATGTCCTGCGGTAGGTAGCCGATATGGTCACCGAGCGCATCACGACCCCACTGCGTCATGTCGGCGCCGTCCAGTCTGACGGTTCCGCGGCTGGGCTGCACTACGCCAGCCAGGTGTCGTGCGAGCGTGGACTTGCCGGCGCCAGAGGGGCCGATGATGCCCAGCGCCTCGCCAGCCTCGAGCCGGAACGAGATGTCGCGCAACAGAATTTTCTGCAGACTGGGAATCGCATAGCTGACCTGCTCGACCGAGATCTTACCTGTTGGCTTCGGCAGATTGAACGAACGGTCGTCACGCGCATCGCTATCGACCAGCTTGCGAACTCTGGCCAGCGCACCCCGCGCCAGGACTAGGCTGCGCCACACGCCGACGATCTGCTCGACCGGCTGGAGGCCCCGGCCCAGAAGAAGGCTTGCCGCGAAAATGGAGCCGCCGCTCGTTTGCCGTTCGATGACCAGATAAGCGCCAAGGCCGAGGATGAGCGACTGCATGGTCAGCCTAAGAAACCTGATCAGTCCGGACATCAGGGCGGCGCGTTCGCTGGCGTCCGCTTGACGCCGAAGCGCCAGGTGTCGATCGCGTTCCCAGCGGCGGATGAGGCCGTCGAGCATGCCCATGGCGCGCACGACTTCCGCGTTCCTGAGGCTCATTTCGGTGAAGGCGTAGTTGGCGGTTGCCAGGTCGTTGGCCTGCTTCAGCGGCCCGCGCACCAGATATTCGTTGCTCACGGCCATTGCAACAAGCAGCAGCGATGAGCCGAGCGCGAAGAATCCCAGCCAGGGGTGCAGCAGGAAGATGATCGCGATGTAGATCGGCGACCAGGGCAGGTCGAGCAGCGCATGGACACCGCTGCCGGTAATGACCTGCCGGAACGTGTCGAAGTCGCGGATCGGCTGGCTTTGCGATGAGCCCGGCGAGGAGGCTTCGAGCGAGTTCGCGACGACCTTCGCCGAAAGCAGCCGATCGAGGCGTGCGCTGGCGCGGGTCAGGATCCTGGCGCGGACCAGATCGAGGCCGGCTAGTGCAAGGAAGGCCGCCAGCAGCACAATCGTAAGCATCAGCAGCGTTGTTTCGCTGCCGCTGGTGACCACCCGGTCGTAGACCTGCAGCATATAAAGCGGCGAGGCCAGGTAGAGCAGGTTGATCGCTAAGCTGAACCCTGCCGCGACCAAAAAATAGTGGCGGCACTCCAGCAGCGCCTCCTTTACGATTTTGCTTTTGCTATTCAGACTCAATGGCTCGTTGCCCCTGTCCAATTGCATGCCCAGAACCGATGTTACTCCAGATCCTTCAAACGGCCACGCTGTCGGTTCTTTTTCCTGCCGTAAACCTTAATTCGTAAGCTGAATCGGCGACCCGCCGACTTGGAGGATAGCCGAGTGTGTTGCGGCTCACCTTCAAGTTCACGCTACGACACCGCTCGCCGTCAGGCCATACTGAACCACCGTCCTGCCGGCCCCGTCGTCGACAAGCGTGAAGTTATGCGCATCGAAGATGCCAAGTAGGTGAAGCGTGGCGTTGTGAGCGCCGTCAGTCACGGTCAACGTTCCCCCGTCGCCGTTCGGATCCGCCTGATAGGCAGCCGACGTTCCAGCGCCGAACAGGATGTCGCCGAGGTCGATCTTATCGTCGTTGGTGATGCCGCCAATCCTGCCGCTGAAGTCGAAGGAATCATCGAGCTGCAGCGTGCCAGCGGCAGTCTGCGCGAAGGTCACATCCGTCGATGAGGCTGCGCCGAATTCCAGCTTCGATAGGTTGCCAATCGTGGCTTCGCCTGTGCCTGTGACCTGGCCCTCGATTGTGATGTTGCCGCCATTGGCCCAGAGCAGCCCGGAATTGGCGAGCGCGCCGGTGATCATCAGCCCACCGGAACCCGTCGCTTCCAGCGTTCCCGAGTTGACGGTGGTGTTGGCGCCCGTGTCGATGACCAGTGCGTGGGTGCCGGTGGCGATGATCGTCCCCTGGTTGTTCAGGGACAATAGCCCGCCGCCCAGTTGGCCCGCCCCGGAGATGGTATCGTCGGCATTGGTCAGGATGATGTCCGCGCCAGTGCCGGAGATAACGTTCGAGTCGCTGTCGGACAGGACGACCTGCCCGCCGCCCTGAAGGGTGATGCCGTGCTGAATGAGCTGCAGTAGCGTGTCGCTGCCGGCCGAATCAAGCGAGATGAGCCCGCTGTTGTTGATTGTGCCGCTCAGCGGCAGCATGGCGCCGTCGCCGACCGTCATCGTGCCCGCGTTGTTGACCACCGGCGTCTGGTCGAAGGCAAAATCGCCGTCCGTGAGCGCGCTCGAATGTACGCCGTCCAGCGTGATCGACTGTCCGTCGCCAAGCGCGATCACTGCATTGCCGTTGCCATCGTCGGCCAAGTGGGCCTGGACGTCGGCGAAGCTCTGGAAGCCGGAATAGCCGATCAGATCGATCTTGTCCGCTGCCGTGTCGAAGCTATGCACCGTGTCGTTGCCGATCGGCTGCGAGAAGACGAAGAGGTCCTTGCCGTGCGAGCCGGTCAGCACGTCGTCACCGGACCACGCGAAGATCGGCGATCCCGGCGTATAGGCTTCGACGTTGTCAGTGACGATTGCGCTTCCGATACTGCCGTCTGCGTTGGTCCAAGTCTCTGCGACGTGAATGACCGCCGCTCCGGCGAAGCCGGCCGATGTTGTAATCGCCAGCGATGCCGGATCGCTGGTATGGACCGTCCATGAGCCGTCGCTGTTTTGGATTCCGGTATTCAGGCTCCAATCCGGCTGAACCCCTGTGATCGTCAGAGTTATGGTGTCGCTGGCATCTGCCGGCGGATCCGTAAGGGCCAGGTTGATGGGGGATCCAGCAACGCCCGCCGGGGCCAGGCTGCTGAACTGGGCGGTAGTGATATTTGTAGCAACCGCCAGATTTCCGGATTCTCCTGTCTCAGTGTCATGGACTAAGCCGCCGGTATTCACAAAATTAAGTCCCAGGCTCAGCCCAGCATCCTTATTTTCTGGATAGGCAACCGTAACCGTATAGCTCGCTCCCGTTCCAGTGACACTGCTTATAGTCGGGGCGTTTCCTCCAGTTGTCGCGGTGCCAAATAATGTGAAATCACCCGCGACTACGGTTGCCACCGCCTCTGAGAACGTCACAATGAAGGTAACCTGCCCACTGTTACCGGTGTTGCTATGCGTACCGGCCGTAATGGTCGGCATCAGTGAGATCTCGGTCACCGCCGTGGTCGCCGCGCTGGTCGAGGTCGTGCTCGGACCGCCGTCGGCATCAGTCGCCGTCTCAACTACCCGCAGGAAGTGACCCTCGTCGGCCTCGACCGCCGTGTAGGTCTGCGACGTCGCGCCGGAGACGTTGCTCCAGGTCGTGCCGTTCGTCGAGGTCTGCCATTGATAGGCGGTCACCGCCGCGTCACTGTCGTTCAGCGACCCGTTCACCGCCGTCAGGACCGAGCCCTCCTTCGCGGTCCCGCTGATCGAGGCCTGCGAGGTGAAGGCAAGCGTGGTGTCCGTGACCGAAGCCGTCGGTGCACTGGTCGAGGTCACGGTCGGACCGCCATCGCTGTCGGTCGCCGTCTCGACCACGCGGATCAGATGGCCCTCATCGGCTTCGGCCACCGTATAGGTCGAAGCGGTTGCGCCGGTGATGTTCACCCCGTCGCGGGTCCATTGATAGCCGGTGACCGCAGCGTCGCTGTCGTTCAGTGTCCCGTTCACCGCCGTCAGGACCGAGCCCTCCTTCGCGGTCCCGCTGATCGAGGCCTGCGAGGTGAAGGCAAGCGTGGTGTCCGTGACCGAAGCCGTCGGTGCACTGGTCGAGGTCACGGTCGGACCGCCATCGCTGTCGGTCGCCGTCTCGACC
>NZ_VFUX01000056.1:0-15787 GCF_006441275.1 Mesorhizobium sp. B2-4-17
CCCTTCAAGCCCCATCTGCCGCCCGGCCAATACGTCCCTTGACACCCCTCCGAAGCAGATGTGTGCGCACGCTAGCCACCTATGGGGGAAGGTGGATTGCCGCGAAGCGGCAAGACGGGGTGCTCCAGCCCCGCGACGCCGCTTGTCCAGCCGTGGTGGCCGTAGCTGATTATCAGCCGATCAGCGTCTCATTCCGCTGGAACACCCCTCATCCGACTCGGCGCTGCGCGCCGAGCCACCGTCTCCCACAAGGGGAGAAGGAAAGGTCCGCGCCGCCTCACCCCTGCCCCGGATAGGGCGTGCCATCCTTGTGCAGAAACCGGCCGTCGGAGCTGGGGCTCATCATGTCGATGTCGGAACAGGTGATGACATCGTCCTGAGAGCGCGAGCCGACCTCCAGGTAGAGCGCCGTGGCCGACGACCGGTTGATCATGTGGTGGCCGTTGCCGCTGTTTTTGGCGAAGGTCGCGCAGTCCCCTGCCCTCAGCACCGTCTCGCCACCATCCTCGACCAGCGTCAATTCGCCGTCCAGCACATAGACGAATTCGTCCTCATGGCTGTGCCAATGGCGCTGGCTCGACCAGCCGCCGGGCGGCAAGGTCATCAGGTTGACGCCGAAATCGGTGAGCCCGCCGGCCTCGCCGAGGCGGCGGCGCGTGCGCTCGGCGCAGGGTTGGTCGAACGGTGCGGGATAGCCGGAACCCTTGCGGATGGGCACGGCTGACAGGTTGATCCTGGGCAATGGGGCGCTCCCGAGTGGAGGCGGCAGTCTAGTTCATGGCGGGCGGAGGCACAGGGCCACCATGCTGCACCCGGTTCGCCAAGGCGACCGGTATCCGACGTAGCGCTCTACGGCGCCCCCCTCTGTCCTGCCGGACATCTCCCCCACAGGTGGGGAGATTGGCAGCTTCAGCGGCGGCGCCCTTCGCAACACTGCAACATTGGCGATTGGCGACAGCCTCCCAGCTTCGTCATCCCAGGGCGAAGCAGGAGCGAAGCTCCGTCGCGGAGACCCTGGGATCCATGCCGTGACATCAGCCGAGGGTGCAGCGATGCAAATTCTGCACCGTGGCATCACTCTGAAGTCACGGCATGGATCCTCGGGTCTGCGCTGCGTCGCTACGCTCCTCGCTGCGCCCGTGGATGACGAGGCGACAGGCGGGTGATCAATCCCGACGCCCTCACCCCTGATGCGCGGCGCCCAGTTCCTTCACGTGCTTCTCGTGCATCTTCAGCACCGGCAGCGTCTTCTTGGCGAATTCCTTCATCGCCGGGTCGTCGCCCGATTGCGCATAGGTGCTGAACATCGCGACCGCATCCCTGTGCGCATCGGTCTGCATCTGGATATATTTCTGGTCGAACGCCTTGCCGCTGGCGCCTTTCAGCTCGTCGAGCATCTGCTGCTCCTTCGGCTGCAAGGCAGGCCCGGCGGGCGTGACCGAGGCGGTGGTCTGGCCCTTGTTCAGCGCCGCCTTGAAGTCCTTGCCGGCCTTGGTGTGATCCTTGATCATCCGGCTGGCGAAAGCCTTGACGTCTTTCGACGACGATTTTTCCTCGGCGAGCTTGCTCGACTGGATTTCGAACTCATTGGCACTGGGCACCGTCGTGACGAAGGTTTGGGTGTCGACCTTGCTGTCGGCCATCACAGGCGCGACCGTGTTCGATTTGGTGCCGTTCGTTTGGGCAAGCACGGCCGGCGCGCTGGCAAGCAGGGCCGCGGCTGCCACAGTCAGAAGCGTTTTCATCTGAAATCTCCGCTCGGAATGATCCTTCTGACTGTCCAACGCCGCAGACGCGCCGAGGTTGCGCGTTCTCTCTCCCCTCAGTGGCAGCACGCCTCGCCATATTGCAGTTGCTCGTGCCAGTCCGGCCGGCCTTCCGGAGTAAAATCCATCAGGTTCCACAGGATCTCGCAGGTGCCGATGGCGCGCGGGTCCTGGCCGGGTTCCGGCGGCGCGAAGCCGAGCTCCGACGACCAGGAATGGCGGATGCCGTCACCGTCGCGATGGAACACCGACAGCAGCGGGATCTGCGCGCCATCCGCATCCTCGGCATTGTAGTCGCGCTTGAAACTGTTGCCGGCCGACGAAACCAGCCGCATATTCTTCCAGCCGCGGTCGCGGCCAAGCGCCGTCAGATTTCTCAGCGCGGTCTTGGCCACCACGACAAAGTTGAAGCCGGCCGCTTCGAGATGGCGAACGGCGCCGTCGAACTGGTCGAGCAGCGCCGTGCAGGAGGGGCACGGCTGGTCCTGCCTTGGCAATTTCGCCGTCTCGCCGCTCACGGCCACGTCACGCGTTTCCTGGGGATGACGCGGAAACATCATCTGATAGAGGATCAGCGTGTCCTTGCCGGGCGCGAACAGCTCCGACAGTTTCACCCGCGTGGGCTTGCCGGCGATATCCAGCCCGTCGAACACATAGTTCCGTGGCACCAGACCGCCCGGCGGCAGCGCGCGCCGCGCCTCGGCCACGGCTTCCATGGCGCGGCGCAGCTCGATTTCCTTCCTCAAGAGTTTTTCGCGGGCGGTGCGGTATCTGGCGGATTCATTGGGAAAGGTGATCATGATCGGCTCCTTCAGATCGTCGCGCCGGCGTCCCGGCAAGGGGGCTCTACGACCCAAGGACGGGGTGCAGCGACCGGTTCCTACATTTTTTCGACCGCTCCTCACCCCTTGACCCCGCCGGCGGTGAGGCCGGAGACGATCTTGCGCTGGAAGATCAGCACCAGCACGACTAGCGGCACGGTGACGATCACCGATGCGGCCATGATGTTGCCCCACGGGATTTCGAACTGCGAATTGCCCGACAGCAGCGCGATCGCCACCGGCACGGTTCTTTGCGCATTGTTGGAAGTGAAGGTCAGCGCAAAGAGGAACTCGTTCCAGGCGCCGATGAAGGCGAGCAGCCCGGTGGTCGCCAGCGCCGGTCCCATCAGCGGCAGGAAGATGCGCGTGACGATGATCCACGGTGTCGCGCCATCGAGGATCGCCGCTTCCTCGACCTCGACCGGCAGGTCGCGCACGAAAGTGGTGAGCACCCAGACGGTGAACGGCAAGGTGAAGATCATGTAGGAGAAGATCAGTGCGAACAGCGAGTTGTAGAGGCCGAACATGCGGACAATCTCGAACAGCCCGGCAAGCACCGCCACCTGCGGGAACATCGAGACCGACAGGATCGCAAGCAGCAGGGCCGAGCGGCCACGGAAGCGGATGCGCGCCAGCGCGTAGGCGGCGGTGACGCCGAGCAGCAGCGACAGCGCAACGACCGCCCCGGAGACGACCAGCGAGTTCACGAGATTGCGCACGAAGGCGCCTTCGGTCAGCACGTTGCGGTAATTGCCGAGGCTGAAGGTCTTCGGCCAAAGGCCGGGCTCGAAGAGCTCGGTTCCGGATTTCAGGCTGGTGACGATGGCGTAGTAGAACGGAAACACCGCGACGAAGACGATCACCAAGACCAGCAGGTAGAAGGCCGCGCGCCGCACGATCCACATCTCAGCGGCCTCCTTCCAAGCTGATCCGGCCGATCCGGATATAGGCGATCGTGAGCAGGGCGAGGATCAGGAAGAACAGGGTCGAGGCGGCCGAGCCGTAGGCGAATTTGTCGAACTCGAACAGGTTCTCCCGTGTGAACACCGACATCGACTTGGTGTTCACATTGTTGGGCGTCAGCACATAGATCAGGTCGAAAATGCGCAGCGCGTCGAGCCCGCGAAAAATCACCGCCACCATCACCGCGGGGCGGATGAGCGGCAAGGTCACCCGCCAGAAAATCTGCCACGGGTTTGCCCCGTCGAGCCTGGCGACTTCGATGATCTCGCCCGGCAGCATCTGCAGCGCGGCAAGGATGAGCAGCGCCATGAACGGCGTCGTCTTCCAGATGTCGACGATGAGTACGGCCGTCATCGCGGTGTCGGGGCTGGCGGTCCAGGCGATCTTGTGGCTGATCAGGCCGAGATCGACCAGCACGACATTGATGATGCCGAACTGGTCGTTGAGCATCCACTGCCACATCTTGGCCGAGACGATCGTCGGGATCGCCCAGGGGATGAGGATCGCCGCCCTGACGATGCCGCGGCCAGGAAAGCTGGCGTTGAGCACCAGCGCCACGATCGTGCCGAGGACCGTCTCGCAAGTCACAGAAATCGCCGCGAAGCGCACGGTGTTCCAGACCGCGCTCCACCAGACCGGATCGACGAGCAGCCCGTCATAAATCACCCGGCCGCTCGGCAGGCGCAGCACCGAGAGATAATTGTCGAAGCCGACGAACTGGCGGGCGTCGAGGTCCGCCAGCGAGGCGTCGGTGAAACTGAAATAGACAGTGCGGATGAGCGGCCAGCCGGCAACGGCGGCCAGCACCAGCAGCATCGGCGCCAGGAACAGCCATGCCGAGCGCACGCGCTGCGCCATCAGCCGCGAATGCCTGACAGGCGCAACGCTCACCAGCCTTTGCCTTTCAGCTTGGTCAGCCTCGCTTCGAGGTCGGCCAGATTGTCGGCGCCGCTGCCTTCGCCGGAAAGCGTGTTGTGCACGGCCGTCCAGAACTGGCTCGATGCCTCGTTGTACTTGATCTTGACAGTCGCGGAAGGACGCGGCACGGCGTTGAGAAAAATCTGCTTCCAGCGCGGTACGATCGGCTGCTGCCTGGCAATGTCGGCATCGTCATAGAGCGCCTGGATGGTCGGCAGGTTGGACGTCTTCAGAGTCCGGTATTTCTGCATTTGGGGCGAAGCGATGAACTTGACCAGTCCGATCGCCGTGTCCGGATGCTTCGAATATTTGGAGACCGCGAGATTCCAGCCGCCCAGCGTCGCGACCGGCCGGGCGCCCTCGCCAGTGCCTGCCGGCAAAGGCGCCACGTCGAACTTGCCCTTGATCGGCGAGTTGTCGCTGTTGCCGAGCGCATAGGCATAGGGCCAGTTGCGCATGAAGACGGCATTGCCGGTCTGCCAGACGCCGCGCGATTCCTCTTCCTGATAGGCGAGCACGCCGGGCGGCGAGATGGTTCCGATCCACCCCCTGACCATATCGAGCGCCGGCGCCGCTTTAGGGTTGTTGACCGATATGGTGCCGTCCGGCTCGACGATCCGGCCGCCGCCACTGGACATCACCCATTCGAGCGCATTGCAGGTCAGCCCCTCATAGGCGTTGCCCTGGAAGACGAAACCCCAGATATCCTTGTTGCCGGCCGCCCGCTCCTTGTCCATGACCAGCCTGGCGGTCTCGGCCAGCTCCTTCCACGTGGCAGGCACCTTGGCCCCGTATTTGTCGAGCAGGTCCTTGCGGTAATAGAGCGCCGGCGCATCGGTGAAGATTGGCAGCGCGACCAGCCTGCCGTTGACGGTCTGCGACTGGATGATCGACGGGAAATGGGCGCCGACCACATCCCTAGTCGCTTCGGTGAGATCGACAAGCTGGCTGGCCAGCTGCGGCGCCCAGATGACGTCGGTCTGGTAGACGTCGATATCGCTGTTGCCGGCGGCAAGCCACAGCCTGTACAAGCCGAACTGGTCCGTCGTCGACGGCGGCAGGACGACGATGGAAACCTTGTTACCGCTCTCTTTCTCGTAACGGTCGAGGATCTCGCGAAGCACCTTGATGCCGTTGCCGGTGTCTCCCGACACGATCGACAGCTCGATCGCGTGGGCTTGAGCGACTGCCAGGATGCTGCCAACCGCAAGCGCCAGTAATGCGAGGAAAGGCTTCACGGCGGGTTGGGTCTCCCTTTGGAGCCGGACACCTCCCACGCGTCGGCAGCTCGTCAGCCATCCCCTGCCCCTGAATGCGAAGCCGTGCTTTCGGGTTCCCAGGCTTTGACAAAGAACCCCTGAAGCGCGTCGCCATTTCAACGCGATGCGCTTCAGCCTTCCCAGTCGACCTCGAACATGCCGACCCGCTCATAGAGCCGCACGGCGGCGGCGTTTTCGACCGTGTTGGTCTTGAGATCGACATGGGTAGCGCCGCGGTCGCGAAAGGCGGCGAAGGCCTGCCACATCAGCGCTTCGCCAATGCCTTTGCCGCGCGCCTCGGGATGAACGGCGAGATTCTTGATGAAAGCGCTCGTCCAGCATAGTGCTGCCGCCGCCAGCCGGCCCTTGGCGTCGATGACGAGAAAACAGAGATCCGGATCGAATTCGAGGTCGCCTGATATGCGCGGCCACCAGTCGTCGAATGGCTCGTCGGCGCGGTTCTCGAACACGTCGCCCAGCAGCGCATGCAGGGCCGGCGCGTCGCCGTGCCTCAGACAGCGCATGACGAAGCCATCCGGCCAGTGCGGTGTAACCAGCGTCTCGTCGAGGATCTTGCGCAGCCGGATATCGTTCGGAGCCGGCGGGCGCGGTTCAGGCATCGCGCTCAGGCGTCGGGCTGCCGCTTGCGGTCGGCGCCAAGGCCCGTCGCCTCGAGCAGACCCTTGCGCTTGGCGTCGAAATAGTAGCCGGTCTGGTAGAGCCAATCGGCCTTCTTGGAATTGCCGCCGGCCACCAGCCAGGCGCCGCGCAGATATTTGACGGCGTATTTCAGGTTGGTCTCGGCGTCGAACAGGCCCTTGGCTGGCCCGTCGTAACCCATGCCGCGCGCCGTCGCGTGCTTGATCTGCATAAGCCCCCAATGGCCGTTGTTATAGGCTTTGGGGTTATAGGTGCTTTCGCGATTGACGACATGGCGCACCAGATCGACCGGCACCTCGTAGAGGGCGGCATATTTGATGATCAGCCGGTCGACGTCGCCGCGCATGCCGGTGGCATGCTCCTCTTGCTCCGGAGCAACCGGCGCCGACGGGAACTGCACCAGGGCAGCCGGGTTCTGCGGCAGCATATAGGCCACCTGCTGCACGCCGGGCATTTTCTGGCCGGCGCTGGCGGTCGCCGGCACGATAAGCCCGGCGGTCGTGTATGCCTGAGCCGCCTTGATTGGCTGACCCGCTTTGGCCGGCGGCGGCGCCTGCCAGGCATTGGCCGTCATCACGGCGGGTAAAGCCGGCGCCGCCGGTGTTGCTCCTGCAAAGGCGGCGGTTGCGGCCGCGGGTTGGGTGGCTGGATCGAGAGCTGGCGCGGCCGCCGCGCCGGGTGTCAATTCGGCCGTTTGAACGGGCGCGACACCCGACGGTTGCGGCAGCACCGAAACCGTCTCCGGCAGCGGTATGGTGAAGCCTGCATCGCTGCCTGCCACGGTCGCGGTTTCGGTCAGGGACGGCGCGGCTTTCATCTGCGAGGTCGAGGTGCAGCCGCTCATGCCGGCCGCCGCCACGATCACGCCGATCGCGATAAGGATCTGTTTTGCTGGCAAGCCGCGCTCGGGTCCGGTTTGTCGGGTTGTTAAGATTTCCCTTACACCAGCGATTCCTGGGTAGCAATCAGGGCCATCCGGTGGTTTTCGGGTGGCGAGACGTGAGGGGTGATGCCATATTGTTCCTGATATGTACCGGCAGGAATCCCGGATTTCGCCGCTTTGCGGAAAGGAGTGCATTATGGAAACGACAGCTTCGATCACAGCCGGCCACGCAGTGTTAGAAACAGTGATCGGTTTCATGGGCATCGCCTGGAGCGAAAAGGGCCTGATCCGGCTCTGCCTGCCCGAACGCAGCCGCGAAGCAGTGGAGCGGCGGCTGATGCGCCACGCCGGCGTTTCCGCCTCCACGGCCCAGCCGCCATGGGTGGTCGACCTGATCGCCTCGATCAAGGCTTATGCCGCGGGCGAGGATGTCGATTTCACCGATGTTCCGGTCGATCTCGACGGTGTCGACGACTTCCGCCTCGCCATTTATGACGCGGCGCGCAAACTCGGCTATGGCGAGACCACCACCTATGGCGAACTGGCCAAGCGTGCCGGCCACGCCGGTCTGCCGCGCGAGACCGGTGCGGCCCTTGGCGCCAATCCGGTGCCCCTTGTCATCCCGTGCCATCGCATCCTCGCCGCCGGCGGCAAGATCGGCGGCTTCTCGGCGCCCGGCGGCTCCGTCACCAAGGAAAAGATGCTGGCCATGGAAGGCGTGCGCGTCGGCCCACCGCCGCCCGCGCAGGTGTCCTTCGGGTTCTGAACCGTCGTGGCCTAGTTGTTATGGAAGAAGCGTCGGCGGAAATGCCGGTCGTTGTCCGGCCGCTTGCAGTTGTAGACCGGGCAGGATTTCGTGTCGGCGCTCTGCACATAGGCGCGCGTCCTCACCTCGCCGATGGTGCAGAACTGCTGGCTCTGCACATAGCGGTCGTAGAGCGGTAGCCCTGGGACACGCGTCGACTGGTAGCGCAGGATGACCGCGCCTTGTCGCGCGATCGTCGCTTGGACCTTGCCGCAGCTCATATGCGTCGGGTCGTAGCGCGAGATTGCCTGCGTCTCGGCGGCCACGAGCGTGAGGCAAGCGGCAAGCGACATGGTTTTCATGGTTCTTCCTGATCCGAAGCCAAGGACGGCGCGCCACCTGCCGCAACGGTTTCACCGGATTAGGCCGGCCTTTGGGCGGCGTTCCGATCACGGCTTTCTCACACAGTCTTGTTTTTGGTGCGAAAGCATCCTATATCAGCCCCATTGATATTTCGGCCGATCGATCCGGGCCTCGCGATCTTCGCGTTTGCTGACGTCTATCTCCAAAATCTCGATGCACACCGGCTGGATCTCGGTTCGGTCAAACTAAAGCAAATGTGAAGGACTATTTTTATGGCAACTGGAACGGTCAAGTGGTTCAACGCCACCAAGGGCTTCGGCTTCATCCAGCCTGACAGCGGCGGCGCGGACGTTTTCGTCCACATCTCGGCTGTCGAGCGCGCTGGACTGTCGACCCTGGTCGAAGGCCAGAAGATCAACTTCGAGATCGAGCAGGACCGCCGCACTGGCAAGTCGTCCGCTGGATCTCTGAGCAAGGCAGCCTGATTTTGCGAATGGCGCGCGCCGGGCGAGAGCTCGGGGCGCGCGGCAAGTCACGGATGTACTGACGGCCGCGCGAGAAGCGGGCCGGAGCGAAAAGACCCGACAAGCTGGAACAGCAGATAGCTGCCAGCCCGGACCGGACGCTCCCGATCAGGCTACCAAGCATGGGAAGGCGGGCTTTGTCCCGCCTTTTTGTTTGTCTGGGGTTCAGGCACCGAGGCTGGGAACGATAGTCCCACTTGTGGTACTTTTAGCCCAATAGTGGTACTATTCGGGTATGACCAAGCTTGAGCAAATCGAAAAATCAGTCGCAGCTCTGAGCCCTGAGGAACTGAAGGCGTTTGCCGCCTGGTTCGAGGCGCTTAAGGCGGACATGTGGGATAGGCAGATCGAGACCGACATGAAGGCGGGCCGATTGGACAAGTTTGCCGAAGCGGCGCTGGCTGACCATCGCGCCGGCCGGACCCGGCCACTGTGAATCACATCGCCTCTCTATCGTTCTGGGAGGCTTATGAAAAACTGCCGTCGTTAATTAGAGCAAAAGCGGACAGGCGTTTTGCCAAACTGCGTGCCGATCCTTTTCATCCTTCACTGCATTCAAACAGGTCGGACGTTATTGGTCGGCGCGAGTTGACGATAGTTACCGGGCCGTTGCCATCCGTGACAATGATAATGTGATCTGGTTCTGGATCGGCACCCATACGGACTATGACCATCTTTTGAAATAGCCTCTTGGCATGCCCCGTCCAGCCGGCGAAGCGGCGATGAGCATGAGACTACCCCACCCAGTCAATCGGTACATGCCCTGGATCCGCCTCCACGCGGCCAAGCCACGCCACCACAGCCGGATAGGCGTCGAGCTGGAAACCGCCCTGCTCCGCCGTGTGCGTATAGGCATAGAGCGCGATATCGGCGACGCTGAGCGCATTGCCGGCGAAGAAGGCATTGTTTTCAAGGTATCCGTTCATCACGCCGAGCGCCTTGTTGCCGCGCTCCAGTGTCACTGACAGCCGCTCCGGCGTGGCCTCCTTAGCCCTCTCGGGAAAGGTCAGCAGCGCCTTGCGCACCGCTATATAGGGCTCGTGGCTGTATTGCTCGAAGAACAGCCACTGATACGCGAGTCCGCGCTCATATTTGTCCGTAGGCAGGAAGCGCGTGCCTTCGGCGAGATAAAGCAGGATGGCGTTGGACTCGGCCAGCCGCCGCCCGTCGTCGAGTTCGAGCAGCGGCACCATGGCGTTCGGATTCTTGGCGACGAAATCGGCTTTTCGCGTCTCCCCCGTGTGCGAACTCACTTCGATCGTCGTGACGGGAAGGCCAAGCTTGGCCATTAGCAGGCGCGGCTTGTAGCAATTGCCGCTGTCGATCATGCTATAAAGTATCATTGCCGGTCCCCGAAGCGCTGCCTTGTGCGGACGCGATTATCGCAGCCCCGGCGTCCTCAACCAATGATTTGTTTTGGCGTGATCATCAGCACCGCTGATGCAAGGTCCTAGCCAAAGAGCGGCACGACATTGTTGTCCCTGCCCAGCAATGCATCGATGGCGAGCGGCTTTTCGTCGAAGATGATACCGGCCAGGGCCGGCCGGCCCAGAAGAAAACCCTGCACCAGGTCGACGCCGCCTTCGAGCGCGACGCGCAGATGGACGGGTTGCTCAATGCCCTCGACCAGAACCTTGGCGCCACGGTCGTGCAGGCTGGACACCAGCGGGCGGAAGAACCGCTCGGCAGCAGTGTGGCGGCAGAATTCCGCGAACCAGCCGCCATCGATCTTCACGATATCGGGCCTGAGCAGACTCACCCGCTCCTCGGTCGAATGGCCGGTGCCGAAATCGTCGATGGCGATACGGATGCCGTCGCGCCGCATTTCGCGCACCAGCCGGGCCAGAAGCGCGTCATCCGCCGCCTGCTCGGTGATTTCGCAGACCAGCATGCCAGGGGCGAGGTCGAGTTCGTCGAGATGCCTGCTCATCAGCCGGATCTCCGCCAGCGCCCGCTCCGGATGGTCGTTGACCACCGGATTGTAGTTGAAGAACAGATCGAGCCCGTCGACGCCGATGTTGTGAAAATTCCGCAAATGCAACGCCCGGCACATGGTCTCGACAAACAGCCGGTCCGGCGATGCAACGCTCTCGAAGAACATCTGAGCGGACGCTGGTTGGCCGGCACGGCGCGGCTCGACCAGGCCCTCGACCGCCACGGCCTGCAAGATGCGGCCGCGCGGGGCGAAGATCGGCTGGTAGGCGCTGCGCAGGCGGAAATCGCCATGGACACCATATTCGATGCCGACCTCGTCGACGAAGATCGCATCGTCGACATTGCGCCGCCGCTCCAGGCTCATGGTGACGTCCTGCGCCCGAAGGCCTTCGCCGGTCGTGCTGTTCGCGGCGTCGCCGTCGCAGGCTCCACCCCGGCGGTGGCGGAGACGGTTTCCTCCCCGGCTTTGCCGAAGGCGTGGAAGCTGGTCGGCGCCAGTTCGGGGCGCGCCAGCACATAGCCCTGGACCATCGAAGCTCCAGATTTCTCGGCGAGATCCAGTTGCCATCCCTCTTCGAGGCCCTCGAACACGGTGCGGATGGCTTGCTCCTCGAAGCTTTTCACCATAGCGGTCAAAAGCGCGAAGCCGGCGCCTGACTCCATCAGTTGCGTGATCCAGCGAGCGTCGAACTTGACGATGTCGGGTCTCAACTCCTTGACGCGGTTGATGTCGGAATCGTCGGCGCCATAGTCGTCGACGGCAATGCGAAAGCCGTTGCCACGCAATGCCGCGACGAACTCGTACAAAGTCTCCTGCGATGCCGATCGCTGCTCGGTCACCTCGCACACAACCCGGCCCGGATCGATGCCGGCCTCGTGCAGCACCAGCCGCATTTCGCGCAAGGCATTGTCGGCGACCGCCCGCTCGGTGAACACGGACGGATCGAAATTGATGAAGATCGAAGCCTCCTGCGGCAGGCAGGCGCCGGCATTGAGCAGATGCAGCGTCCTGGTCAGCGCCTCGACATGCAGCCGGTCGGCGGCCGGACAGGTCGAAAAGAAGGTCATCGGCGATTGCGGTTCGCCATCGCGAAACGGCCGGATCAACCCTTCGAAGGCGACGACCAGCAGCTTGCCCTCCTTGAAGGCGAAGATCGGCTGGAAGGCGCTTTGCAGCGTGTAGATGCCCCAGACACCTGACGAGGTGCCGTCATCATGACGGATGATAAGGTCACCTAGTCGAAGCATTTGATTTCCCACGACAAACTTGGGGCATCTGGCTTCCAGTCACAACTGGGTCACACGGAGCTTTCAAAATGGCATCAATTCGCAAGCGTAACGGCAGGTGGAACGTCCAAGTCAGACGGAAGGGATCGTCACCAAGATCACGAAGTTTTCTCGTCAAGGCTGATGCCCTCGAATGGGCCAGAGAGATCGAACGATCACTAGACCGACAAGAGCTAGGACCAGACAGGAAGACACTCAAAGGCATCACCCTGGCTGAACTCGTCACCCGATACCGGGACGAAGTCCTTCCCAAGAAGCGGTCATGCCGATTTGAAACCATCCTGCTCGACAGGTTCATGCGCCACTCTATCGCTACGAAAAGTTTGAACGACCTCCAAACGAAGGACTTCGCACAGTACCGTGACCAAAGGCTTAAGGAGGTTTCGAAGCTGACCGGTCGCCCCGTGACGGCAAACTCATTGAGACGAGAGCTCGCCCCGCTCTATCACATGTTCAAGATGGCCAAGGCGGAATGGCATATCCCGACCGGAAACCCTCTCCAAGACCTGTATCTGCCTGCGATAGATGTCAGACGTGAACGACGCCTACGTCCCGGAGAGGAAGAACGATTGCTGTCGCAAGCCCGGCAGTTGAGGCAACTGAATGGTGAGCCTAATCCCTACGTCGTTCCTATCATCTTGTTCGCCCTAGAGACGGCCATGCGGCAGGGTGAAATCCTCGGGATAGAACTCAGGAACATCGACTTCGAACGCTCTTTGCTGGTCATCCCCTTCACGAAGAACGGCCATTCGAGAACGATCCCGCTGACGAACAAGGCAAAGGCTTGTCTCACACTGGCTTTCGCTCAACCACGTCCTGACCAGACGGAACGGAATTCCTTTGAGGGCTTCGCCCGAATCGGGCCACCTCATGTCATTCCGACGACGAAAGCATTCCCGATACATGTCGAAGTTCTGAAGACCTCTTGGACCCGGATATGCAGACGTGCGACGCCAAGGATTGAGGACCTTCATTTCCATGATCTCAGACACGAAGCGATATCTCGCCTGTTTGAGCTTGGTCTGACGGTCCCGGAGGTCGCGTCGATCTCAGGCCACAGGACGCTTGCCCAATTGATGAGATATTCCCACGCCAGTCACGAGGCAGTCAGGGCAAAACTCTTGGATCGGACATCGACATCGTCAACGATTGACCGAAAGGCCCTTCCCTCACCAGAGCTAACTATCTGATTTACATACGTTTCCGGCCCATCGGAATGTCACACAGACTTACTAGGCCCTTGCACCCGTCTTGGGCCTTTTCTTTACGGTTTACTACGCCTCATGTGCTCAGCGGTCAAAGCGTTGATTTGTATGGGAGTTTCGCCCTGCTGGTAAACACCATCGGCGATAAAGGTGACGTTCTCGACTGTCACCATCCATTCGCGCCCCTCTGTAGCGATTTGAAGTAGGTCCCCGGCACGTGGCACCGCAGCAAACTTATATGGCGTCCCCGTCATGCTGCGATTGATAAAGACCATGCAAGTCACACTCATTCGGAAGAACCTTCTGTTGAATAATAGTGGTCAGCGCTGACGCACGTAGGGCATAAACCAAAATAGGTCGAGGAAGCTAGAAGACTTTATTGGTCGCTCCTCGTGTCCGCCCTATCATGCTCTCCCCACTTTCCCCTCGACAAAAGCCAATACAAGGGGAATTTATGCGTTCGGCGGCAGTGTCTACAGTCCACTTGCTCCAATATGAAGAATCTTGCAGCATCGCTTTTGCGGACGCTTACAGCCTCATAACAATAGGGGCACTGCAGATAATCCTTTAGGGCTCCGGTGAGGCCCCGTAGCATCTCCCCTCGTCCTGGCGTGAAGAGTGCTTCATAGGCTCCAATTGCGGAGATCGACAACTGACGTTGAACTTCCTTGTTTATCTCTTTGATTCTTGAATACGATGTCATTTGCAACATGAGTGTGAATTGCAATACATAGCACAGGACTGGATATATAGTCTCGTATACGTCCGTATCGCTCGGGTCCTTGAAAATAAAGTTTAGATTCCATTCCTCAGTCCGCAGCCTATCCCTTTTCTCGTAACTAGGTGATTTGCCTTGTTCATAAGCACAGCCAACCCAGCATTACTATTCTTGTCATATATAAAGTCATAAAGTACATCTTCATCAAATGCACCACTTTCCTTCATATTATGGATAGCTTTACGGAATATTTCCTTATGCTCTTCTGGACTTAACATACTCCTCGTTAATTTGTCGGCAGGAGCGTCTTTCATTCTTCTAAAAAACTCGTCCTCGTCGGCAACCAGCCATGCCGCATACAGAAGGTTTTCCTGCAAAGGCTTCCGCAAGGTCGCATAAGCCACAGTGAATTTGCTCTTCTCAAGAGATCGGAGGGATTCGAACACGAAGTGCAGGAGATCGGCATAGAGCGCTAGGTTGAGTTCGCCCACCGTCGATTTCTGGGCGATATCCATTCGGCCCGAGTTGGCGAGGAATTCCATGATATTGGGTGAGTTCTTTAGAGCCTCAACCTCGTGCTCGCCCTGTAGCTGGAATGAATACCGCCTGTAGTCCGCCCCCTCTAATTCGGCAAGCATCCCACCAATGTTGTCATATATATGAAAGCAGAGTTCGTGGTGGGCATGGAACTGAGGAGGGATATTCGCCATCCGCTCAGGATCGATCAACCCGATTGCATTCGCCATTTGCATTCCCCCCAATGTAAAAATGTGAACCGATCGCCCAAGGAATGACAGATTCGTATCGTCTAATTCTGAGTCTGGGAATAGCTCCACAGTCGATCCGACATGAGCGACATGAAGGCCCAGCTTCGTTAGGCAAGTCGTCTTTGCCTGCCCTAGTAGCCAACGGAAAGCCCTCAAAGGTGAGTACGCGAAAGCGGGTGTCAGACCGACGACGGGGTCAGTGAGGCAGCAAGGGTTGCGCCAAGAGACTGGCCGGGAAAGGGTGGCGTGAGCCTTTGACCCTTCCTGTTTGGCCACTGTGGACCGTAGGGAGCCTACCCGGATTGTCCACTAGCGAGAGCGTCCTATCATCTGATTTGCTACCGCTCAAAAACACTCTGGGTACAATAGCCAGCGGGATCAATGGCTTGTTGAAGCGACCCCCGATATATTTTATGTAACCTTGCGTTTGCTATTGACTTTCTTGTTATTTTATGCTATAATAGGGAGAATCCAAAGCAAATTTAAAGCTTGTAGATTCATCATACAAATTGCAATCAGACTTAGTACTCAAACCCACTGCCGTTTTGGCAGCAACCAAAGGAACCATGGACGAACTCAGCATTTCCGAAATTGCATCATTAGGAACAAAAGAACTCAACTACATCGGCTCAAGCCCTAATCCCTTCGACATGACAGTCATCAGCGTCAAGAAGGGTCGGGACGAAGGGCACGTCAAACTCCTCCGCTCTGAAACTCATCTATACCGTGCTGGCTTTGTCGGCATCGAAGGTCCGGAGCTTGGTAGCTTTACCAGTCGAACAGATCTCGTCCGCGCCCTGATCGATTGGGCGTCCAAGAACGGATGGGCGTTCGAGATGGCCCACTATGCGTCAGCGACAGGTCAGCGTCTCGACGTCAATCCATCCTCATTCCTGACCTAGAGCATCGGGCGATTAACATGCAACGTAGCCTGCCTGTTTGAGATAGTTCCAGCATTCGGTTGGATCGAACA
>NZ_VFUX01000057.1:0-15765 GCF_006441275.1 Mesorhizobium sp. B2-4-17
GCTCTACACCGAATACGACGCCTTCGCCGCTTTGCTGGGAACGCATGTCGAAACACTTTATCTCGATGATGTGATTGGCGACCACGAGCCGTTTCATGCCGAGGCGGCAAACAATCCCAATCTCATTTTCATGCGCGACAGTTCGGTGACGTTACCCTGGGCGCCCGACAAATTCATCCCGACCCGCCCGGCCTTGCCAAGCCGCGCCCGCGAAGCGGTCGTGGTCAGCGCCGCGCTGCAAAGACTTGGCATGAGCCCGCTCACGCAGTTCGAGCACGACGAATATCTGGAAGGCGGTGACGTGCTTCCGGTGACCTTCAACGACAAGCGCGTCCTGCTCGTCGGGTTCGGGGTACGCACGACCAAGGCGGCCGCGATAAAACTGGCGCTCGATCTGATCCCGCAGCATGTCGACTATGTCATCGGCCTCTCGCACGATCCTGAGCTGCTTCATCTGGATACCGGGTTCACCGTCCTACCTGAAAAGGTGATCCTGGCCGCGGCCGGAATGTTCGGCGCCGGGTTCCTTATCGATGAGGAACGCAGGCTGAGCGCCGTCAATCCGCTGGCCTATGCCGAGGCGTTGGGCTGCTCGATCATTCGCTGCAACAAGGCCGATGCGATCGCCCACGAGCGGTGCAATCTGCTGCCGCTTGGCAACCGTCGCTACCTCGCCTTCGATCTTCCCGGCGAGTTGAAGGCTGTTCTCGAAAAGGCAGCCGGCATCCGCATCGATGTCGTCAAGGGCACCGAGATCGCCAAGGCGACCGGCGGCGTTCACTGCCTTACCCGGCCGCTCTACATCTAGGAATATCCAGAACTTGCCGAGACTGCTTGAACGGGCGCCTCAAAGCTTGTCGTAGGTTATTTTGGAAGCGACATACTCATTCTTGAGCCGCCGCTGGCCACCTTCGAATGGTCCGGTGTTGAAGGCATATATTTTGAGCTCCGGCATGTTTTCAGGGGTCGCCGTGCGTTTCCAGGCATTCAGGAAATCGCCGTTCATTGCTGCCAGTTTGGTGAAGACCGTATCTTGCAGCGTCTCGATGGGATGGGCGAAGACAGCGGCGTCGACGAGCTCGATGGCGACCTCCATGCGCTTGTTGTGCGCTGCGTCCTCATAAGAGATCAGCCGGAAGGTGCTCAGCACCGGTGCCAGAATATCGAGGCTGAACAGGATTTCTCGAAGGCTGTCAGGGGTAACCTTGGCGCCGTAGTATTCGATGGACATGTCCGAGCGGCCATAGATGAACAGCAGCGGCAGGTCGAGATTGCGGTTGCTTGCCCTCAGGATATCCTCGCGGCCAAGTCTTTTGAGAATGCGCCTGAGGTCCCCGAAACGCAGCACATGCCCGCGATCGCGGATGTTGTAACGGATTTTGGGTGAGATGTTGTAGGGCCGCGAAATCGTCGCCACCAATTCGCCCTTGGCGTTTTCCTCCAGATGGTAGGCAAGCGGATTGTACTGGAAGATCATCGGTGTGACGCCGTAGCCAACCCGGATAATGGCTTCGCGCAACCGCTCATCCGTCAGAAGCGCGCGCCGCAGATTGATGGTGAGTTCGCTCTCGAGCGCCATGTTGACCTCAAGGTCGGAGGCGCCGTAGCTGCCAACCACGCGGTGGAATTTCTTGAGCAGATAGCCGCGCAGGCTCTCCGACACGCCTTCGCCGCCGAAGGCCGCATCGATGGTAAATTTGGACCAGTCAAGTCGCGGATCGTCGGCGAGCGTCTTGAGGAAAGGCGGATAGCCCATGACCACGTAACGAAAACGAGGGCCGAATTCGTGGATCGTGTTGATGATCTTATCGAGATTGGGACCCGTCGATTTGAGGATCGTGGTGTCGCTGAGCGAAATCGCGACGTTCATCCCGGTTGCCCATGCGCCGAGCGCGAAGGCGTTGAGGATGAAGATGGTTTCGCCCTCGCCGGTGATACGATGGAACGTCATCTGCATCATGCGGGTGGTGATCCGTCGCTCGGTCCTGCCGCGAACCCAGCTTGTCGGCGTGCCGCTGCTGCCGGAGGATTCATCGACGGTGACACCCGTAGACGGCAAGATGCCCCCCAGGACCCGCTCTTCCTGGCTGTACTTGCGGACGTAGGATTCCTTGTCCATCTCGGGGATCGACGTGAGGTCGGGCTTGGTGACGTGATCGAGCAGAATCTCAGGCTTGCCGCCGAGAGAATCGATATAGGCGCGGTAGGCCGGCACCCGATCGTAGGCGTGGTAGAAATTGGCCCAGGCGCGCCAGGCGCCCAAACCCCAGCGCACGCGCTCGAAGCCGGGAACGAGCAGGAGCCTGTAGGCGTGGCGCGACGACGCAAAGGCGCCTTCAACCAGATTGACCACTGCAACCAGGAACAGGAAGAACGGCCGTGCCAGATGTTTCATCAACCGCATAGCACGATGTCCTCGAAGGGTAGCCTGTTGCTGATCGGCGGAGCCTCGCTCCTGCCCAGTCGCAGCAGCAACCAGACCATGTCGGTTCCGCCTTTTTCATCGGGCATGCCGAAATAGCGGATCATGTTGAGGCGCGCCTCGTCCGATGTGATCACGGAGCCATATGGCTGCCAGTAGTAGCCGTGGCGGGCCACAATCAACCACAGACGGATCATGGTGATGCCGGCGCGATACCAGTCGTCGATGCCGACATAGGGACCCCGCAGCCAGCCGATGGTGCCGACGCCCTTCATGCTGCGTGCGTAGAGAAAACTGACCAGGCTGCGTATGCCCGGCATGGTCCAGAACCGCGGCCTGCTGAAGAAGCTGTGCAACAGCGGACCCGAGAAGCCGAGACAGCGTGCCGACAGTCCGTCGCCGGTGATGTCTTCTTCGCGGCCACTGAAGCGCAGCCAGCGCACCAACTCCAGGCGGATCGGGTCGTTCAGCATGTCATGGAACAGGGCCTGACGGTTGAGCTCGATGACCCAGTCGATGGCTTCATGGTCGCTTCGCGATTCGAAGCTGTGGCCGGTATGCCGCGCTTCCGTTCGCAGGTCGGCCAGCAATTGCTCGGAGATCGGGTACCCATCGTAAGGCAATCGTGATGTATGCCGATCGAGGATCAGCGCAGGATCAAAATCCGCGATGGGCCCGGAAGCTTGCCGAAGGGTCAAGCGGGCGATCGTCTGAGGTGTTTCGGTGTCGTTGTCGGGATACATCGGCGAGAAGTGAGTTTCCCGATCGAGCTCAAATCCCAAGCCGTGCGCCGCGATCGAACAGATTTCGACGAAGATGCCGGCCGTGAGCCAGGTAAAGCGGCCATGTGGATCGGCGACCCAGAGCCCGCGGCGCGGGAGAAAGATGACGTCTGCCTCGCTGTCGCTGCGGATGCGAAGCCGGAATGGCTGGGTGTTGTGGGGGCTTGGGCAACTGACTGCATAGCGGGCGATGTCCAGCCATGCCGCGCCCGTAGGCGCTTTGATCGGTTTCAAGACTACCCCCAGTTACCAAGTAAACTCGGGGTACCGTAGCGAAGAATTGATACCGAAATGTGAGCGGCGGTGGCTAACAAATCCTATCCGCGATCGGAAACTTAAGGCGGGCGACATCATTGTGTTGCCACGCCCCGGCATTCAACGCGGTTCCATTGATGTATTTCTTGTTGGCGTGCTGGCTGTGCCGTGCTTCGCCCACGCCAGTACATGGAGCCTGAGCGCCGAGGACAGGTTGGTGTCGCGAGGCCGGGCCTCGTCGACTTCAGCGACAAGCGCGGCGAGTGTCAGCTTTCTCTCCGCGGCAATGGCGACGAGATCGTCATAGAAGGGTTTTTCGAGGGAATAGCTGGTGCGGTGGCCGCGAATGGTCACCGAGCGCTTTTCGACGACGCTCACGGCCAAACGCTCATTGTTCGTCGCTGCCGGAGGGGTCGAGGCGATGGCCGGCGATAAATTTCTCGGCCTTGTCGGCAATCAGCCGGTCGCGCTGCCTGTCCGCCTTGGACCGGCCGTGCAGCGCCCGGTTCTGTTCAGCAACGCGCGCCTTGTTGTCCCGCGCCTTCTGCTTGCGAGCCTGGCGGAGATTGACGATGTCGGCCATGGCCCGCGAGCCTATTTCTTGCGGAAGGCGTCGAGCGAAACCACTTCGGCGCCCTTGGTACCGGCGTCAGCCGCGGCGGGCTTCTTCTCCGGTTCGGCTGCGGCCTTCTTCTCGGCTTTCGGCTTCTTCTCCGTGACGATGGTCAGCGGCTCGGGGGCCGGCTGGGCCGGTTCCTCGTCGGGCTGCGCGTCGGTCTTGACGTCGAATTCGAGTTCGAAATTGACCGAGGGATCGTAGAAGCCGCGCACGGCCGAGAACGGGATCTCGAGTTTCTCCGGCACGTCGGAGAACGACAGGCCGACCTCGAAGCCGGTGTCGGTCACCTTCAGGTCCCAGTACTGGAACTGGATGACGATGGTCATCTGCTCGGGGTAGCGCTCGCGCAGGCGCGACGATACGCGCACGCCAGGCGCGCCAGTCAGGAAGGTGATGAAGAAGTGGTGATTGCCGGGGAGGCCGGTGCGCGCGACTTCGGCCAGGACCTTGCGCATGACGCCGCGCAACGCCTCCTGGGCCAGAATGTCGTAGCGGATGTGGTCGTCGGCCATGTGGTGGTCGGGTTCCGTTGAATCGTCCGTATAGCTGTAATCAAGCTTGAGCGCGGCGTAAACCGCATATAGACCGCAGCCGCGTCGAAGCGAGGACTATTGGCGACGATTTGATCGGCGAAGCCGGCTTCATCAATCGCAAATGTTATGCGCTGGCCAGCGCGCTTTGCTTTTTGACGCTGCTCGGGGAAGGACGCTTGCCGAAAGCACGCAGGAAAGTGCGCACGCCATTGGTCGCCGATTGCACCACCTCGTCCTCGCGCGGCGTGCCGCCGAGCATGAAGGTGGTCTGCAGTTCGGCATTGACCAGGCCGAGGAACTGGCGCGCCGCGACATCGGGGTCCTCGATTGCGAGATAGCCGCCATAAGCGAGGCGGGCGAAGCGGGCGGCGATTGCCGGCCATGTCCTGCCCGGACCCTGTTCGCGCCACTCGGCAAACAATTCGGGATAGCGCTCGCCTTCGGTCTGGATCAGCTTGCGCAGGAATTTTCCGTCGCGGTTGCAGATGCAGTTCTGGTTCAAACGGACGGCAAAGCCGATCAGGTCGGCTTCGAGATCCCCGGGCTGATCGGGGAAGGTGGCAATGGTGGCGAAGATGCCGCCGTTGCAGCGCTCGGTAAGGTCGCGCACCACGGCCATGAAGAGCTTCTCCTTGTCGCCATGGTGATTGTAGACAGTCTGGCGCGACACGCCTGCCTCGGCGGCGATCAGGTCGATATTGGCGCCGGCGAAGCCCTCGCGGCAGAATACGCCGGCCGCAGCTCCAACGATCGACAGCCTCTTGGCCTCGTGGCCGCGTGGCGGGAAAGTGTCAGGAGAAACGCCTAATCTCATCGAAATCTATATAGGAGTGATTGACGATTTGGACAAGCCTGTCTAAATTTGTGGGCATAAGATAAAAGGGATTTCATCCCGAAGCGGATATTTTCGTGCTTGGGGAGTCGGAATCTTACGGGATGGAACGTCCTAGGGTTACGTGCTGCTTCGGCGCGGCAACCAGATTCGAAAGAAGCCAATATCATGAGTCCCAAATTCCTCCGCATCGCGGTCGTGCTTGGCCTGTTGTCCGCCATCGGCCCGTTCGCGATCGACATGTATCTTCCCGCTTTGCCGTCGATCGGCGAGGATCTGCATGCCAGCACCGCCGCCGTGCAGATGAGCCTGCTGATCTTCTTCCTGTCGATGGGGTTTGGCCAGATCGTCGTCGGGCCGATCTCCGACATGGTCGGCCGCAAGCTGCCGCTCTATGGCGGTTTGGCGCTGTTCATGGTCGGTGGCATCGGCTCGGCAATGAGCCCGACCATCGAGTGGTTGATCGCCTTCCGCTTCCTGCAAGGGCTTGGCGCCAGTGCCGGCATGGCCGTGCCGCGCGCCATCGTGCGCGATCTGCACACCGGCAACGAGGCCGCCAAGCTGATGTCGTTGCTGATGCTGGTGTTTTCGGTGTCGCCGATCCTGGCGCCGCTGACCGGCAGCCAGATCATCGAGAATTTCGGCTGGCGCGCCGTCTTCTGGACGGTGACCGGCGCGGCGGCCCTTGCCACTATTTTGCTCGCGACCTCGCTCAAGGAGACGCGGCCGGCGGAAGAACGCCTTGGCTCCTCCTCTGGCACCGCCCTTGCCGGCTACCGCTTCCTGATGGGCGACCGCAACTTCCTTGGCCTGGTGGCGATCGCCGGCTTCGGCATTGCGAGCTTCTTCGTCTATCTGTCGAGCTCATCCTTCATCCTGATCGACCACTACGGGCTGTCGCCTTCGGTCTACAGCGTGTTCTTCTCGATCAACGCGGTGGCCTTCATCGGCATGTCGCAGCTGACGGGGCTGCTGGCCGAGCGCTTCGGGCTGCGGCGCGTGGTGCGCGTCGCGGTGACGGGCTATGCGACCACGATGGTGGTGCTGCTGGCGGTGATGGCGACGGGTGTCGACCGGCTCGACGTGATGGCAGCCTTGCTGTTCGTCGGCTACGGCTTCCTCGGCCTGGTCATCCCCACCACTTCGGTGCTGGCCATGGAAGAGCATGGGGAGATCGCCGGCACTGCTTCGGCGCTGATGGGCACGCTGCACTTCGCCATCGGCGCGCTGGCGATGGGCGTTGCCGGCGTGTTCTTCGACGGCACGCCGCTGCCGATGGTCGCCGGCATCACGCTCTGCGCGGTGATTTCGTTCACGCTGGCCAAAGTCACGCTCGGCCGCTCGCGCGAAGCGGTCGAGGCGCCTGCGGAATAAGCAGCCGCAAACGCACGAAAAAGGCCGGGTTCGTCCCGGCCTTTTTCATGTCCGCTTTCATGTCTGGAGCCCCGCCTCGTCAAGGATGAAGCGAACACGCTCTTCGACCGGCACAAGCGGCAGGGGCACCAGTTCGTAGCCGAGTTCGGCGTAGCCGCCAGCCACCGAGTCATGGGTGCGTCTGGCCTGGTCCAGCGTCTGCTTGCGCTCTTTATCCTGCACGAAGATTTCCGGCCATGGCGGTGCGATGAAGACACGGCGCGCATAACGGAATTTCTCCGCCGCATTGACGAGGTGATCCGGCACCGGCAGGCCGCAAAGCCTGAGGTAGCCGACCGTGTCCGGCACGCCGCGATCGAAGAAAACCGGACCGGCCTCGGAGTGCGCGGCATGCCAGGAACGCAGTTCCCATAACAGCATCAGTTCGGCAAAGAGCGCACGGTCCTGCCAGGGCAGGGCGGGACCGCCGATCGCCATCTGGTCGCGAATGATGCCGCGCCCGGCTTCCGGCGCCGTCGCAAACCCAGCCTGTCTCAGCGCCTCGATCAAAGTGGTCTTGCCGGAGCCCGGGCCGCCGGTCAGCACGAAGAATCGATCGGAATCGTTCTGCATCTCTTTGTCCATTGAGAAGGGTACGCGACGCGGCGGCTTCGCGGCCAGCAGGTCGAGCGAAGTCCGGACAGCAAGAGCCTTGCCGTCGTGCGTGACGCATATTGAAGGAGGGGAGAAGTGGAGGTTTCTGTTGCCAGGTACCTCCGAACCCCGCCTAGAAGTGCGAACCCCTAGGGCTTGATTTGAAGCTATCGCACTGCATTAAGCAGCGAGACGTGCTTCCGCATAGTTGTCGTTGGCAACTATAAGTTTAGCCCGATAACGGTGGTACAATGCCGGGCAAAAGTACGATCTTTACACCTTCGTCGATCCTATTTCGCCCCCAGCAAAAACCGCTCTGTCGTCAACAGCGGCTTTTGGTGGAGGCGCCGGGTACCGCCCCCGGGTCCGAACGGCTTATTTCATCGCCTGTTTATCGCCATAGTCGGTCAAGCCGACAAAACGAATATAGGGGGCGTTTCGCTGAAATGAAAGGCCGCAATGGGGCTTTGTCCCTGTGTCAAATTGCGACGGCAAGGGTTGACTTGGGCACGGTCTCAACCGAAGCTTTGCGGGCGGTGAGGAGTTACCGACTAGCGCACGAGTTGCGAAGCGCCACAGCCCTCATCGATCGGATCCGTGGCGCCGACGAGGGGAATTTTGATGGCCGACTATCTTGCGGATGTGAAGAAATACGACGCGGGCGCCAGCGCCGACGCCGTCGAAAAGATCGTCAAGCATCTGGGTATTGCGCTGAGGAACCGCGACTCCTCGCTGGTGTCCTGCACCGATCCGAAAGAGCTTGAGCGCGTAAAGGAGAGCTGGGTTGCCAAGAAGCTCGGGGTTAGCGACGGGGCGAAAGCCGACGCCGCGATTGAGAAAACCTGCAAGGCAATGCATGCGGACCACAGCAAGGGCCGGGTGACCTTCTATTATCTGGTGGCCAAGGAACTGGGCAAGCTCGGCTCGCTTTGACGGTCGTGTCGGTTCGCCAAACCGGTGCGGCAGGACAGGTTTGTTTTTCACTTCACCACGCGCCAGCGCTGCCCCTCATCTGGCTGCCGCCATCTTCTCCCCGTATAGTGACGGGGAGAAGGACGCTGCGATTGCCGGTTTTGCCAATTGCCAGCATTGCGAAGAGCGCGGTGTTGCAACTAGCCTCTTTCTCCCCGTCACTTTACGGGGAGAAATGCCCGGCAGGGCAATGAGGGGCGGCGCCGACGCTGGGAGGAGTGGTGGTGCCAGCAACGCTGACATCGTTTTGAGTGTTCGGCCGCCTGTCTGGCAGCTATAATGCCTGAACTTTCGAATCGAGCCGGAACCGATGCGCCAGTATCTCGACCTCCTGCAGCATGTGCTGGAAAACGGCGCCGATCGCGGCGACCGCACCGGTACCGGCACGCGCTCCGTCTTCGGCTACCAGATGCGGTTCGACCTCTCGCGCGGCTTTCCGGTCACCACCACCAAGAAGCTGCATTTGAAGTCGATCATCCATGAACTCCTGTGGTTCCTGGCCGGCGACACCAACATCAAATACCTGACCGACCACGGCGTTACGATCTGGGACGAATGGGCGGATGAGAATGGGGATCTCGGCCCGGTCTACGGCAAGCAGTGGCGTTCCTGGCCGGATGGCCATGGCGGTTCGATCGACCAGATCGCCAATCTTCTGAAAGAGATACGCCGTAATCCTCAATCGCGGCGGCTGATCGTTTCGGCCTGGAATCCGGCCGAGGTGGAGGCGATGGCGCTGCCACCTTGCCACTGCCTGTTCCAGTTCTATGTGTCCGAAGGCCGGCTTTCCTGCCAGCTTTACCAGCGTTCGGCCGATATCTTCCTCGGCGTGCCGTTCAACATCGCGTCTTACGCGCTGCTGACCATGATGGTGGCGCAGGTGACCGGGCTGAAGCCGGGCGATTTCGTCCACACGCTCGGCGACGCGCATCTCTATTCCAACCATTTCGAACAGGCGCGCGAACAGCTGCGGCGCACGCCGAGGGCGCTGCCGACGATGTGGATCAACCCGGAGGTGAAGGACCTGTTCGCCTTCCGCTTCGAGGATTTCCGCCTGGAAAACTACATCGCCGATGCGTCGATCAAGGCGCCGATCGCGGTGTGAGCCACCAGGCTCAATCGATCGCCACCATGACGTCCGAAGCCTTGATGACGGCGTAAGCCGGCTTGCCCGCCTGGGGCTTGAGGTCGGCCACGGCTTCGTTGGTGATCGAGGCCGTCACGATGGCGTCGCCGCCAATGTCGATCCTGACATGCGAGGTGGTGGCTCCCTCGACGATCTCGATGATCGTTCCCTTGAGAAGGTTGCGGGCGCTGATCTTCATGCGGTCAACTCTTTTGCTTTTCGCTGTATCCAAACCAGCCCTATCGTAGGTCGGCCCGACGCCCGCGTGCAATGCCGCCGTCGGGTGAAACGTCTTCCCTTGTTATGTTCAAACGGATATATCGATCGGCAGGCCAAGAGCCGATCGGATTTCAAACCAGGGAGAGTTTTCGATGACGCGCGAAGGTTTCGGATCGAGGGCGATCGCCATTGGCGGTTTTGCGGCGGCACTGATGGCCACGGTGCCGGCGGCACACGCGCAAGACAAGGTCGTGGTGTTCGCAGCGGCCAGCCTCAAGGATGCGCTCGACGCGGTGAACAAGGCCTGCGAGGCCGATGTCGGCGAGGTCGCGACGGTGTCCTACGCCGCGAGTTCGGCGCTGGCCAAGCAGATCGAGGGCGGGGCACCGGCCGACGTGTTCATCTCGGCCGACCTCGACTGGATGAAGTATCTCTCCGACAAGAAGCTGACCAGGCCCGACACCGAAGTGAAGCTGCTCGGCAATGAAATCGTGCTGGTGGCACCAAGCGATTCGACGGTCGAAGCCAAGATCGAGAAGGGGTTCGACCTGGCCAGGCTGGTTGGCGATGGCAAGCTCGCCATGGGTGATTTCAAGGCGGTGCCTGCCGGCAAATACGGCAAGGCCGCGCTGGAATCGCTCGGCGTCTGGTCCTCTGTCGAGGGCAAGGTGGCGCAGGCCGAGAATGTCCGCGCAGCCCTGAAGCTGGTTTCGATCGGCGAAGCGGCGCTGGGCATCGTCTACGCCACCGACGCGCATGCCGAAAAAGGCGTCAGGGTGGTCGGCACCTTCCCGGAGGATTCGCATGCGCCGATCATCTATCCGGTTGCCCAGACCGCCGATTCGAAGGACAAGGACACGCCGGCCTTCCTGAAGTGCCTGCAGTCGGCCAAGGCCGGCGCGCTCTTCAAGGAGCAGGGCTTCACGGTGCTCACCCCGAGCAACTGAGTTTCGAAAAGGACCTGATGCCTCGACATGACCTGGCTGCTGGACCTCACTCCCGACGAATGGAATGCGGTCCGGCTGTCCATCAAGGTGGCGACTGTCGCGATGCTCGCCAGCCTGCCGCCCGGTATAGCGATCGCGCTGCTGCTTGCCCGGAGCCAGTTCTGGGGCAAGACGCTGCTCAATGGCGTGGTTCACCTGCCGCTGATCCTGCCGCCTGTCGTGACCGGCTATCTCTTGCTTTTGACTTTCGGCAAGCGCGGCCCGGCCGGAGCCTTCCTGGCCGACCATTTCGGCCTCGTCTTTTCGTTCCGCTGGACAGGTGCGGCACTCGCCTGCGGTGTCATGGGCTTTCCGCTGATGGTGCGGGCGATCCGGCTGTCGATCGAGGCGGTGGACCGCAAGATGGAAGCGGCGGCGGGAACACTCGGCGCCAATCCTTTGTGGGTGTTCGGCACCATCACGCTGCCGCTGATCTTGCCCGGGCTGATCGCCGGCGCCATCCTGGCCTTCGCCAAGGCGATGGGCGAGTTCGGTGCGACCATCACCTTCGTCTCCAACATCCCCGGCGAGACGCAGACGCTGCCGTCGGCGATCTACACTTTCACGCAGGTGCCGGGCGGCGATGAGGGCGCGCTGCGGCTGACGCTGATTTCGATTGTCATTTCGATGGCGGCACTGGTCGCCTCGGAAGTGCTGGCGCGGCGGGTCGGCCGGCGGATGGATATCGAATGAGCGTCCTCGTCGATATCCGCCATCGGCTCGGCGATTTCGCCATCGACGTCCGCTTCGAAAGCGCCGGGCGGCTGACGGCGCTGTTCGGGCCGTCCGGTTCGGGCAAGACGACGCTGATCAACATGATCGCCGGGTTGATCCGGGCCGACAAGGGGCGCATCGAGGTCGAGGACCGGGTGCTGGTCGACACCGATGCCGGCATTTTCGTGCCGAAGCACAAACGCCGTATCGGCATGGTGTTTCAGGACGCGCGCCTGTTTCCGCACATGAGCGTGATGAGCAATCTGCGCTATGGCCGCTGGTTCACGCCGGCAAAGGAGCGCTACGCCGACATGGAGGCCATTGTCGAATTGCTCGGCATCGGCCCGCTGCTCGGGCGACGGCCGGCAAAGCTTTCGGGCGGCGAAAAGCAACGTGTGGCGATCGGACGGGCGTTGCTGGCCAGCCCCAGATTGCTGCTCATGGACGAGCCGCTGGCTTCGCTCGACGAGGCGCGCAAGGCCGAGATCCTGCCCTATATCGAGCGGCTGCGCGACGAGACGAAGATCCCGATCGTCTATGTCAGCCATTCGGTCGCCGAAGTGGCGCGGTTGGCCAGCGATGTGGTGATGCTGGCGCAGGGCAAGGTCGTTGCCTCAGGTCCGACCGAGGCTGTCATGCAAAGGCTCGACCTGTTGCCGGCCGAAGAGCGCGGCGAGGGCGGTGCGGTTCTGGATACTAAAGTGCTGCGTCACGACGAGGCTTTCGGCATGACCGTGCTCGGCTCGGCCGCCGGGGAGATCCGCGTGCCGCGCCTTGCAATGAAGCCCGGAGCGCCTGTGCGTATCCGCATTCGTGCTCGCGATGTGATGATCGCGACGGAGGAACCAACGGGCCTCAGCGCGCTCAACATTCTGCCCGGCATGATCGTGGCGATCAATCCGGGCGAGGGGCCGACAGTCGAGATCGGCATCGATTGCCATGGCGCGACCGTGCTGGCCCGGATCACCGAACAGTCGCGGCAGGCGCTGAGGCTGCGGCTTGGCGGCAAGGTTTTCGCGGTGGTCAAGACAGTGAGTTTCGATCGCGCCAACACCAGCGCCGGCTTGCCGCTCGAGGCGCATGGCTGACAGGGGCGGCGAGCGCCGCTATATTGTTTTGGAATAACGATATCACCCAAGCAGTTCCGACAGGCTGGCGTGATCGCGGAGAAGCAAAAATGCCGTCGCTGAGCTTGCGGATAAATCTCGATCCCGACGGGCGAATCGGTCCGGGCAAGATCGAACTCCTGGAGCAGATTGCCGCTTTCGGCTCGATTTCGGCCGCCGCGCGCGGCATGGAGATGTCCTACAAGCATGCCTGGGATCTGGTCGAGGACATGAACCGGGTGTTCGGCAAGCCGCTGGTTTCGGCGCAGACCGGTGGCCGCAAGGGCGGCGGTGCGCAGCTGACGTCCGTTGGCCTTGCGGTGGTCAGCCGCTTTCGAGCCATCGAACGCGCGGCGACCGCCGCGGCGGGCACGCATATGGAGGCATTGCAGGCGGAGATTGATGAGGGGTAGGCATTAGGCAGTAGGCAGTAGGCAGTAGGCAGTAGGCAGTAGGGTGGCAGCACCGTTCTCGACGGTCGGAGCTTTTTGTTCGAACAGATGACTTACTTCACTTCGGGAATATCATTCCCTACTGCCTACTGCCTACTGCCTACTGCCTACTGCCTCATTCCGGCTTGCGCAGAAGATAGGTGTCCATGATCCAGCCCTTCTTTCGGCGGGCGTCCTCGCGGACTTTTTCGATCTCGGCGCCGACATCGCCGAGATGGCCGGAGACGATGATCTCGTCCGGCGTGCCGAGATAGGCGCCCCACTGGATGAAGACATCCTTGTCGGTAAGCGTGTTGAAGGCGCATTTGCCGTCGAGCATGACCACCGCCGAGCCGGCATTTTCCGGCAAGCCTTCCTCGGTCAGTCGACGGCCGGTGGTGATCAGGACGGAATCGCCGATACGGTTCAGTGCTGTTTTGTGGCTGGCTGCAAGCGCCTGGATGGCTGTGATGCCGGGGATGACGTCCAGTTCGAAGACGACATTGCCTCGCAGGCGCACCCGCTCCAGGATGCGCAGTGCGCTGTCGTAGAGCGAGGGATCGCCCCAGATCAGGAATGCGCCGCAGCCGTCGTCGCCGAGCTCGTCGCCGATCAAGCCTTCATAGATGGCGGCGATGGCTTCGTGCCAGTCGTCGACTGTCGAGCGGTAGGAGGACGTCGGCTCGGCGCGCACCGGCATGTCGAACTCGACCCGGCGTGACTTGGGGTTGGTGACGAAGCGGTCGCAGATCTCGCGCCGCAGCTCGGCCAGGTCGTTCTTGTCAGCCCCTTTGTCGGGGATGAACAGCACGTCGGCTCGGTTCAGACCTGATATGGCCTGCACGGTCAGGTGGTCGGGATTGCCGGCGCCGATGCCGATGACGAGAAGTTTGCGCATGGAGCGAACTCCTGCCCGATCGGAACCTGATAGTCCAGACCGGCGTGCCTCGGATGCGGAAGGGCTTTGAAACGCCACGTCGAAACGGCTAGGGTCATCCAGGCATTCCAGCCGAGGGGGCTTCGATCTTGCGATATGTTCTGGCCGTAGCGTTGGCGTTTTCAATCGCGCCTGCCTTTGCCAACGACTCGATCGCCGAACTCGGCACTGGCGGCCTGATCCTGTCGCGCAGCGACGCCGTGGCGATGCAAAGCGAGGACCTCTTCATCTCGCCGGAAAAGGTGGCAGTCGACTACGTCTTCCACAACAACACCGACAAGGACGTTGACGCGATCGTCGCCTTCCCGATGCCCGACATCTCGGGCGATCCGGAGGAGATGCCGGCGATCCCCGAAAACCAGAGCGACAATTTCCTCGGCTTCGAGGTGACGATCGACGGTGCCGCGGCAAAACCGCAGCTCGAGCAGAAGGTGTTTGCGCTCGGCATCGACATCAGTGCCGACCTCAAGGCGCAGAATGTGCCGTTCAATCCGTTCGGCAACGCGGCCAAAGCGGCACTGGCGAAGCTGCCGCAGGCGGTTGCTCGGGACTGGGAGAGCCGCGGCATCATCATCGAGGATCCGGAGGCGGACAGCGGCCCGGGCGCCACCCCAGCCTACACACCCTTCTGGCAATTGCGCTCGACCTATTGGTGGCGCTCGACCTTTCCGGCGAACAAGGACGTTCATGTCTCGCACCGCTACAAGCCCAGCGTCGGCGGTACGTCTTCGGTCAGTTTCTTCTACGACGGCAAGTTCCAGGGGCAGTACGCGGCCTACAAGACCCGCTACTGCATGGACGACGCGTTCGAGAATGCGGTGCGAGAGGCCGCCAAGGACAATGCGGACGGCTATCCCCGGCATTACGAGCGCCGTATCGCCTATATCCTGACCACCGGCGGCAACTGGGCGGCCGGCACTATCGGCAAGTTCAAGCTGACCGTCGACAAGGGCAATCCGAAAGCGCTGGTTTCGTTCTGTGGCGACAATGTCAAAAAGATCGGGCCGACGACCTTCGAGGTGACGGCGGACGATTTTTATCCCGAGCACGATATCGATATCCTGCTGCTCGAACCGTCGGACAGCAATGGCGGGGATGCGAACTGATGCACGTTGCGATCTACGTTGCCATCGCAGAGAATGGCGTGATCGGCCGGGACGGTGGATTGCCCTGGCGGCTCTCCACCGATCTCAAGCGTTTCAAGGCAGACACGATGGGCAAGCCCATCATCATGGGCCGCAAGACCTATGAGGGTATAGGCAGGCCATTGCCGGGCCGGCTGAACATCGTCGTCACGCGCGACAAGGCCTGGCGCGCCGAGGGCGCCGAGGTGGCGCATACGCTGGAAGCCGCGATTCAGCTGGCAACGGTGCGCGGACGCTGCATGGCTGGCGTGGACGAGGTCTGCGTTGTCGGCGGCGGCGAGATCTATGCCCAGGCGCTGCCGCTGGCGGACCGGCTGCACGTCACCCATGTGCTGGCCGCCGTCGACGGCGATGCGCATTTCCCGCCGATCGATCCAAAATCCTGGCGCGTGGTGAGCACGCAGGATGTTCCGGCCGGCGAAAAGGACAGCCATGCAACACGCTATACGGTCTACGAGCGCCGCAGCGAGATACTTTGAAAGACAAAAACGGTATTGAGGACGACAAAGGGTCGCTACCGGCCCAAAACGGATGAAGTCGCGGCGCATCGCGTTGAAAGCGCGCGGTGGCGTCCCTATAGAAGAACAACTGGATTTGCGCCGCAACGCCGGCGCTTGAGGGAATTCCAAGCGAAAGGACATTCATGCCCTGGAACGACAAGAGTGGCGGAGGCGGCGGC
>NZ_VFUX01000058.1:0-12449 GCF_006441275.1 Mesorhizobium sp. B2-4-17
AATCTGGAAAAAAGAGCCCGAACGGTTCAGACTCGACCCGGTCCATCAAATGCCGGGACTAAACACCTAGGATCCATTCCGTAACCTGGAAGCGTTGCCACGGTTCGGGTGCCGTGCTGGTGCTATGGGAATTCCGCGCCGCCGCGCTCCCCGCCGACTGACACGGCATGGATCCTCGGGTCAAGCCCGAGGATGACGATCGGAGGGGCTTCAGGCGCGCTACCCACACCGTTGTCGATACCGTGCACGATAGAGCAAAGCGCCCCATCCCTTCGTCATCCTAGGGCGGAGCAAGGAGCGAAGCGACGCGCGCAGACCCTAGGATCCATGCCGGGACATCAGAACCACCGCGGCAGCGCAGAATCTGCAGCCGTCGGTTCCGCGAGCACGGTCACGGCATGGATCCTCGGTCGAGCCCGAGGATGACGAAGGGAATGCCCACGTTACCACCCAGTTCCGCGAAAGAGTTCGAACCAATCCGGATTGCCCTTCTCGATCAGCTCGATCTTCCATTGGCGAGGCCAGCGTTTCAGAGACTTCTCGCGCTGGATGGCATCGGTGATATCGAAATACTCTTCGTACCAGACCAGTCTTTGCACGCCGTATTGGCTGGTAAAGCGCGAACCCTGGCCGGACTTGTGCTCAGGCATTCGACGGCCAAGATCGTTGGTCACACCGATGTAGATCGTGCCACACTTCTGGCTCGCGGTCACGTAAACGTAGCCGGTCATGAGGCGACCTACTTGATGTTATTGCCGGTGGACATTCAGGCCGGTGGTATTCTGCGGCCAACGTCACGGCATGGATCCTAGGGTCTGCGCGCGTCGCTTCGCTCCTTGCTCCGCCCTAGGATGACGAAAGATGGGACGGCAAATCCCTGGCAAATTCATCGATCTCCGCCCAGGGATCCCCCGACGTCTCCAGCAAGCCCGGCAGCGACGAATAGTTCAGGTCCTGCGGCGCGTCGATCGCCTCCAGATCCGCCCAGCTCACCGGCGTCGAGGCCGGCAGGTTGGTGCGGGCGCGCAGCGAATAGGGCGCGGCGGAGGTGTGGCCGCGCGCATTGCGGTGGTAGTCGATGAAGATACGCTTCTTGCGGTTGTCCTTGCCCATGGTGGTGGTGAACGTGTCGGGCGCGGTGGCCGCCAGATGCGTTGATATCGCGCTGGTTGCCTGGTGCAGCTTCTTCCAGTTCTGCTTTTGCGTCACCGGTACGGTGATGTGGATGCCGCTGCCGCCGGAGGTTTTTGCAAAGGGCACCAGCCCCAGCCCCTCCAGCTCGCTTTTGATGTGCACGGCGGCCTCGACCACCTCGCGCCACGAAATCCCCTCGCCCGGATCGAGGTCGAGGACGATCTGGTCGGGCTTGTCGAGGCTGGTGCGGTGCGTGCCCCAGGTGTGGAACTCGACGACGCCGAACTGCGCCAGCGCCAGATAGCCTTTCGCGCCTTCGACCGAGAGGTAGGATTTGGTCTCGCCCTCGGAATTGGTCGCCTGGAACGTCACCACCGAGGGCGGCATGCCGGTGAAGGCGTGGCGCTGGAAGAAGCAGTCCTTGGGCAGTCCCGTCGGGCAGCGCACCAGCGACACCGGCCGGCCGAGGATATGCGGCAGCATGAAGTCGCCGACCAGCGCGTAATAGACGGCGATGTCGAGCTTGGTCGGCCCGGTCCTGCCGAACAGCCGCCGCGTCGGATTGGTCACCCAGATGGTGGCAAGGTCCGCCTCCGAAATCAGCCGTTTGCGCTTGGCCGAGACCGGCGTCGACAGGCCGACATCCCTGAGACCGCGAAACACGCCATGACGCAATGCATTGTCCGCCGTGCGGTTGGCATAATGGATGCGGGCCGAAAACAGCGGCTTCACCCAGTGCATCTCGCGCATGATCTCGCGCGGCACGCCCTCCGGCGCCGTCGCGCCGGCGGTGAGCGGCTCCAGCCGGGCCAGCAGGTCTGCCGCCGTCTCGGCGTCGAAGCCGGTGCCGACCTTGCCGCGATAATGCAGTTCGCCATCATCCCACTCGGCCATGCCAAGCGCGGCCAGCCCTTCCGCCGCTTCCGAGGTCGTGTAACCCGCGATGACGAAATCGCCCTTCTGCAGCGCCTTGGTCTTGGTCCAGCTCTTGGTGCGGCCGCTCTGGTAGATGGCCGTGGCGCGCTTGGAGACGACCCCTTCGAGGCCCAGATCGGAAGCCTGGTCATAGAGCCCCTGCCCCGAGCCTTCGACATGGTCGGAGAACTGGATGGCGGAATTGGCGCCGAGGCCGGTGAGCAGTTCGGCCAGCAGCGCCTTGCGCCGGATGAGCGGCGCCTTCGTCAAATCCCAGCCGTCGAGATGCAAGAGATCGAAGGCATAAAAATGCAGCTTGCTGCCGGCGCCCTCGGCCAGCGCGTCCTGCAGCAGCGCGAAACGGGAAATGCCTTTGCCATCGAGCACGACGATCTCGCCATCGATGATCGCCTCGCGGCACGGCAATCTGGCGAAGGCATGCGGCAGGTCGCCATAGCGCTTCGTCCAGTCGATGCCGCCACGCGTGATCAACCGCACCTCCCCGCCGGAGACATGCGCCATGGTGCGGTAGCCGTCGAACTTGATCTCGTGCAGCCAGAGCTCGTTCGTATTCTCGGCAAGGCTTTCGCCGCCTGGCGGCTTCGGCACCTGTGTCGCCAGTTGCGGCTCGATGCGACGGAGCGCCGGCGCCTTGACCGCGCCCGGCAGTGTGCCGGGCTTCAGCGAGCCCGGCTTCGGAGCGGACTTCGCCGCCGGCTTCGGCTGCGCCACCAGTTCCTCGATGCGCAGGCCGGATTTCACGCTCTCCGGCCGCGCCTCGAGGATGTCGAGCCTGGTGTCGGAAGCAAGGTCGCGCTCCTTGAACAGCAGCCAGTTCTTCTTGTTCTCATCCTCGCCGGCCCTGGGCTTCAGACGGGTCAGCATCCAGCCGCCATTGAGCTTTTCGCCGGCCAGCCGGAACTTGAAGGCGCCGGTCCTGAGGCTCTTCTCGACATCGTCCATCGGCGCCCATGTGCCGGTGTCCCAGACGATCATCGGGCCGCCGCCATATTCGCCCTCGGGGATGACGCCCTCGAAGTCGATATATTCGAGCGGATGGTCCTCGGTCTCGACCGCCAGCCTCTTGTCGGCCGGATTGAGCGAGGGTCCGCGCGGCACCGCCCAGCTCTTCAGCACATCGCCGACCTGCAGGCGCAGATCGTAATGGTCGGCGGTGGCGTTGTGCTTGTGCACGACGAAGCGGTTGCCTTCATCGAAGACAAGTCCGCCGGCGGGTTCGGGGGTTTTCGAGAATTCGCGCTTGGCGCGGTAGGGGTTGAGTTTGGCGGGGGACATTGGTCAGGAACCGAGGCGCACGGCAGCCGCCAACCGCCTCGTTGCTTCGCGTTCCGCAAACCTCGCGGTCGTCATCCTCGGGCTTGACCCGAGGATCCATGCCGTGACCCCTACCGTAGAGCGCAGCCGAGCGGAACCTGGACCGCAGCGGCGCATTGATGTCACGGCATGGATCCCAGGGTCTCCGCGACATCGCTTCGCTCCTGCTCCGCCCTGGGATGACGAAAGCGTGGAGGCCATGCAGCTCAATCGTCAGCAGCCGGCGTCAGTTCGAGTTCGGCCGGCGTCAACCCCTGCTGCAACTGGGCGAGCCGGAACTCGTCGACCCAGTAGGCCTCGCCGTCGACCAGCACGCGCGCCCGGTAGGCGCCGTCCGAAAAGCTCTGCGCGGTGATGTAGACCTTGTGGCGATCGAGCGCCTTGCGCACGGCGGCACGCTTGGCATTCTGGCCGGTGACGGGACTGAACATGACGCTGCCCTCGGTCGCCCTGACACGCAACATGGCCGCTCCCGCGGCCCGGCGACTGGGCTCAAGGATGACGGAGACGCGCTGTCCTGTCAATTTGGCGGGCCACGCCCTTCGGCGATTGACGACCCGCCGCTGTCAGGCGAGTTGCGAGGGGAGGAATTTTTCCAGGCTGTTGAAGGGGCTTCGCGCCTCGGCTTGAATCAAAACTTCAAGCAGGAATACCCGCCTCACACATCCTCGCTGTCGAAGATCAGCATATCGGCGCCGCCGGTCGCGAAGACCTGGAGATCGGCGGCGGTCGCCTGCCCTTCGGCGCTGGCGAATGCATTCTGGATGGCGGCCAGATCGTCGAACCGCAAGGTGGCGACCAGATGGACTTTCGCTGGCCCCGCTGGGGTCATCACCGGACCGCTGCTGATTTCGTAGCGCCGCAATCCCGGGATGGTCTTGGCCAGCGGAATGTGTTTTTCGCGGTAATAGGCATCGAACGCCGCAGGATCCGCGGGCGTGCCATACATCACCACCAGACTTGCCATCATTGCCTCCCCGAAGCCGTTGCTCTTTCGGCAGCGTGATGGTTTGCGGGGAGCTCGTCAATCCGTGTTGGCGGGAACCTCAGTTCTTCAACCGCCGCAGCCGGCGCATCACGCCCTGCACGGCCTTGAACAGTCCCGGCCTGGAGCGCACGAAAAGCTCGGTCTTTCCGCGCAGCTTGATATAGGCGGTCGCGCCCCTGCCCCGCAGCGTCATCGCCTCGCACAACTCGGCCAGCACCGCGCTCGAAGCGCCGATATGCTGCTTGTACCCCTGGCTGCCGACCGACAGGTCGAAATAGTCGAGCCCCCGGGCGCGCGCCCACATCATCAGCTTGCCGATCGTCGTCAGGCCTGGCGGGGTGTTGGCCACCGCGTCCTGGTCGATCCCCAGCAGAAGCGCGTGCAAAGTGTGCTTCATGATCAGCACGTAGATCACGGCGAGATAGGCTTCCCCGACACGCAGCCCGAACAGCCGCACCGAGCCGTCGGACAGACCTTGCAGGGCGGCGTCGCGGTAGAACGCGACGACCGGCGCCTGCGTCAGCAGGTCGAAACGCCCGAGCTCGCGGAAGCGGTTGAGCCTGAGCTCCAGCAGTGTCGCGAACTGCTTCTCCACCATATCCGGCGTCCGGGCTTCGACCAGATCGAGCTTGCCCATCTGTTCGAAACGGCGGCAGTGCTTGTGGAAATTCTTGGCGTAGGACGATTTGCAGATGCGCTTGATCAGCGTCTCCGGCTCGCCATCCATGGCCAGGCCCGAGGCGATCTGGATGGAGTCGCGCGACGCAGAAAGCAGCGCCAGCGGATTGGCGACGCCGTGAATCCGTTGCGGGATCCCCGCGACATGGATGCGGTCCGCCGGCGGCAGCACGGCGCGGACCGCCGCCCAGGCGGCGGCAGCGCTCTGTTGGGTCCAAGGTGTCGCATCGGCCAGCAGCGGCGCCGAATAATCACAGACTCCGCAGCTCAGCCATTCGATCACATGATGGCCCAGCGCCCGGCGCCGCATCAGCGGCAGCAGCATGGCCGGCGCGCCCGTGGCGGCGTCGTTGACCTCGACGACGAGCAGGTCGGCACTTTTGGGCATCAGCCGTCTGGCGATCCCTTCCACCCAGGCAAAGGCCTGGTGGCCGGTGCACAAACCATTCGCCTCGAGGCGCAGCCACAGCGGCTTTACGCTGTCGAGGCTGATGTGCAGCCGCGCCGTATAGCGCGCGGAGGTGCCGGTGCCGGCGGCAACCAGCGAAACCGGCACGTCGGGTCTATCAGTCATCGCAGCCGCTCGCATTGCCTGGCCTGCCACATGCTTCGCCTGTCGTTCTGGCCCGCCCTCAGCTTCCTCCACGCAAGCGCCGCAAACCCCGCATCGTTCCCTGGACCGCCTTGAGCAGCTGTGGGTTGGCGCGCACGAAAGCCTCGGCCCGGTTGCGGAACTCGATGGCGTTGCTGGCCACACTGCCCCGCATCGTGAACCCGTGGCGGAGTTCGGCCAGGACCGAACCCGTGGCGCCCATATGTTGCTTGTAGCTCTGGTTGCCGACCGACAGGTCGAAATAGCCGAGCCCCTGTTCGCGCGCCCAGCTCATCAACCTGCCCATGATTGCAAGTCCCGGTGAGACATTGGGCACGACGCTCTGGTCCATCGCAATCAGGAGCGCATGAACGGTCCCTTGATGGACCAGCAGATATTGGACCGCGATCAGGGCCTCGCCGACGCGCAGGCCGAAAAGCCGCACCGAACCGTCCGACAGGGCCCGAATGGCTGCGTTCCGGTAGAAATCGACAATCGGCTTCTGCGTCAACAGGTCGAAGCGGCCAAGCTCGCGAAAGCGGTCGAGCCGCATCCGGACCAGCTCGCCGAAAATATGCTCCACCTGGGCCGGTGTATCGGCCTCGACCAGCTCCAGGCCGCCGAGCCGTTCGAGGCGGCGCCAGTCCTTGCCGAATTCCTTGACGAAGGATGGCCTGCAAAGGCGCTTGAGGACGGTTCCCGGGTCGCCGTCGATGGCAAGACCGAAGGTGGTCTGGATGGAATCGCGCGTGGCCGGCAGCAAGGCCAGCGGATTGTCGACGCCGTGGATCCGTTGCGGAATTCCCGTGATATGGAAGCGGTCCGCCGACGGCAGCGCGGAGCGCACCGCCGCCCACGCGGCCTCGGCCGATTGCCTGGTCCACGGGCTCGCATCCGCCAGCAGCGGCGCCGAATAGTCGCAGACGCCGCAGCTCAACCATTCGATCACCCAATGGTGGAAAGAGCGCCGCCGCATCAGGGGCACCAGCATCCTGGGCACTCCCGTCGCGGCGTCCCTCACCTCCACGATGAGCGGTTCGGCACCTTTCGACATCAGCCGCGCGATGATCTCCTCGGCCCACGCATAATGCTGGTGGGCGGTGCACACGCCGTCTGCCTGGAAACGCAGCCAGAGCGGCCTGACCGTTTCGAGGCTGGTGTGCAATCGTGCCGTATAGGTGTCGCTCGCGGCTATCGCGACGGGAGGAGAGACCTGCCCGTCGGGCGTGTCGGTCAACTCAGCAATTCGCACTGCCTGGCCTGCCACATCCCTCTCCTATCGTTTTGCCGCGGCGAACGTGACCGCCCGCCGCCGCCACGAACCCGGCAGACTGTCGTGCTGCTGGTCCGGATGCTCGATGTTCCACATGCGGTGATGCACGAAATACCATGATGCCGCGAGCACGAAGGTCTCGGAGACCGCCGAACCCAGCAGCGCCCAGGGTGGAGAGGCGATCGCCAGCAGGATCGCGATCAGCGCCAACCCGACGATCGCGCCGCCCATCGTGATGAAGGCGACGATCCGGAAATCGCCGAGGATTTCGAGGACGATGCGGGGCATGATGTAAAGCATGATCGGGACGAAATTCGCGATCACGAAAAGCCCGATGAACCCGACCGAGGCATCCTGGAGAGCCTGGGATTTCACCATCGGCAGGACGAACATGACAGCGCATCCATAGACCAGGCCGCCCAGCCCCATGACGAGCGACCAGATCTTGGCGTGCGCCCAGACACGGCCTGTTTCATTGTGCTGCATGAGCTTGGCCAGCTCCGGCTGCGTCATGTTCACGAAGGCAAGGCTGATGATGCGCAGCGGCGCAAAGAACACCAGCACTGCCGCCAGCGGTGCATAGGCGGCAGGCCCGGCAATGCCCGCGACCAGCAGCGCCAGGCATTGTCCCTGGATGTTGGTGGTGGTCGCGCTGAAGGCCGACCAGCACAGCTGGCGCCAGAGCCTGGCATAGCGCCGCCGCGTCGGCATGCGGAAGCTGATGCGAAGCGTGCGGCGTGCCAGCCGGACCAGGACGAGGATACCAACCAGATTTGCCGCGGTAAGCGCGTAGAACGTGGCCTGCAGCCCATCCTTTGCAAACCAGATCGTCAGCCCGGCCAGCACGGTGCCGGAGATTGTGAAGGCGGCATCGCTGATGGAGACGATCACCTGCAGGCGGCGCGCGAAGAATGCCGTGCGCATGTGGCTGCGCAGCGACCAGGCGCCGACGAAGCAGCCGGCGGCGATGCCGCTTGGATCGCCCAGCAGATGCATCAGGACAGCCGTGCCTATCGCCATCAGCAATGCCACGACCAGCGCCGCCGTTCCGAAGGCCACGTCATGGGCGTCGACGCCGGCGCTGTTGGTGCTCTTGCCCATCCATATCGAGGCCGGAACGGCGGTCAGCGACCTGATATAGGACAGGCCGACCCCGCCCATCACCATCGCGATGGCGAAAAGGCCGTAGCCTTGCGCCGACAGCAGATGCAGCAGCATGATGTTGAGGGCAAAGTGAAAGCCGCTCTGCATCGCCTCGCCGCCGATCATCAGCACGAGCCGCCGCACCAGATGGCCAGGAAATTTCACGGCCGTGTCTCCGCCTGGCGGGCGGTTGCCGCCCTGGCCGGCCTTGCCATGGCCGCTTTCAATTTGTCGGCGGCGATGGCGGTGATCGCGGCCGCGGCGACCGGCTCGCTGAAGACCGCCTCGTAGCGCTTGCGCCCGGCGGCGACAAAACCGCGCCAGGTTTCGGGCCGCAGGACGATCTCCTGCAATTTCGCGGCAAGGGCGGCTGCGTCGCCAGGCGGAACGTGCCAGCCGGTCTCGCTGTCGGCGACCACTTCGACCAGCCCGCCGATCGCCGACACCAGCGGCGGGCGGCCATGGGCCATCGCCTCAATGGCGACGCGGCCGAGCGATTCCGGGCGCCGCGACGGCACGGTGACGATGTCGGCCCAGCGATAATGCTCGGACGGGTCCGGTATGAACGGCAACACGCTGACCCGCTCGGTGAGCCCCATGCCGCCGACCAGTTCGGCGAGCGCACACTCGCGCTCGACGCTTTCAAAGGCGCCGCCGACCAGCCGCACCTCGATCCTCGACTTCAGCTCCGCCGGCAGTGAGGCGATCGCTTCCAGCAGCACTTCCTGGCCCTTGATCCTGTTGACACGGCCAAGCAGCAGTACGCGCAGCGGGCGCTTGCCGTCATAGGTCAGCGCTTCGGCCGCCGCCGGACCGGCAACGCCATTATAGACGACATGGGAGCGCGCGGATCCGGGATCGCCGAACGCGGCGCGCGTCGCCTTCGAGTTGAAGATGAGATCGGCATGGCTCCAATGCATCAACCCGACGAGGATCCGGCGCAGCACGCCTTCGGGAATTTCGTGGATGTGCAGCAATGCCTTGTGCGGGAGAAGACGCGAGGCCAGCGCATAGTCGGCGACGATCGAAGTGTTGACGTAGACGAGGTCACAATCGCGCAGGCGTCGCCATGCCCGCCACACCGCGACCGGCAGCCGCGCCATCTCGATTGTGGCGAGGCGCGCCATGGCCTGGCGCCTCAGCACCCAGAGCGGCTCGAAGACGATGCGGCTGGCGTGAGGTTCCAGGATCTTTACGATCGGCCCGCTGCGCGGCAGGACCACCTCGATGTCAGCGGACGGAAACGCGGCGCGCAACGCGGCGACGCTCTCCGCGAAGCTGCGGTCGGAGCCATAGAGCTCATAGCCCTGATGGACGCATGCAATCCGCATATTCCCAAGCATCTTTCTGCCAGGGGAAGTTTGACGATCCCCGCCGCCTGACCGTACAGGCGACTGGAAATCTCAAGCCCAACACCCCTTTGGACTTTCACTGGTTGCCGGTATGGCCATGAAGCGGATGTCGAATCCGGATCACCACACCAATTCTGCACGTCCTCCGCCGATTCTGACGCACAGAAATCCCTGAGCAAGGATCATGCCGGGCCTGATTTCTCCGTCTGGTGGTCGCCAGGGCCGGCAATGCCTCGTTTCGATACACATACGTGCGGAAAGTTGACCGATAGTGAAACAACGCGGGCGTCCGGAAGAAATATTTTACAACCCGGGTGCAATAATCGCGGGGTCGGAGCTGGCAGGCATGTTGCATGGCCAGCTTTTGAGATCAGGCAGCACCGCGGATCGAGCGGACTTGAAAGCGTCACGGCCATGAAATCGGAAAAGCCCTCCATCCTGATCCTGGGAACGCGCGGCATCCCCGCGGCCCATGGCGGCTTCGAAACCTTCGCCGAGAAGCTGGCGCTTTTTCTTGTCGGACGCGGCTGGAAGGTCGGAGTCTATTGTCAGGACGAGGTTGCACGGGTCGACCAGAGGGTGCGCGTCGCAAGCTGGAACGGCATCGACCTCATCCACATCCAGGTCGCCTCGAAAGGCCCACGCGCGACGCTGGAGTTCGACTGGCAATGCGTGCTCGACGCCGCCCGGCGGCCCGGCGTCTGCCTCGTGCTTGGCTATAATGGCGCGGTCTTCCTGACCTGGCTCAGGCTGATGCGGCGCAAGATCATCACCAACATGGACGGCATCGAGTGGCGCCGGCCCAAATGGGGTGCTGCGGCGCGCACATGGTTCTGGCTCAACGAGTGGCTCGGCGCCTGGGCCTCGCACCGCCTGGTCGCCGACCATCCTGTGATCGCGGATCATCTGGCAACGCGCCGGCCGCGCAGCGCCATCGCCACCATCGCCTATGGCGCCGATCCGGTGACAGCGGCACCGGAGGCGCCGGTGCGCGCGCTCGGCCTCGAGCCCGGCAAATACCTGATCTCGATCGCTCGCATCGAGCCCGACAACAACATCCTGCCCATCGTCGAGGCCTTCTGCAGCCAGAAGCGCGACATGAAGCTGGTGGTGCTGGGCACGCTTTCCGATGCCATTCCCTACCATGTCGCCGTCCGCCAGGCGGCGAACGCCTCGGTCGTCCTGCCGGGCGCCATCTACGACCAGGCCACGGTGAAGGCGCTCAGGTTCCACGCCCGCGCCTATCTGCATGGCCACACGGTCGGCGGCACCAACCCGTCGCTGGTCGAGGCGCTGGCCGCCGGCAACATGGTGATCGCCCACGACAACCCCTACAACAGATGGACCGCCGGCACCGCGGCCATCCACTTCACGGACACGCAAAGCTGCGCCGAGCGGATGCGCCAGGCGATGGAGGATGACGCCCTGGCCAAAGCCTGCGGCGAGGCCGCCAGGACGCGCGCCCGCGAAGCCTTCCGCTGGGAGGATGTCCTGCTTGCCTACGAGAATGAAGCCTACCGGCTTCTCGGCGCGACCGCGGCGCGGCCGGCCGCGATCGAGCGCCCCTCGCCCGGCGCCGTATGACGGACTGGTCGCGGCGGCGGCTTCTGCGCACCGCGCTCTCGACGGCGCTGGTGCCCGCCGCGCTGGCGCCGCTCGCGCCGGTACCGCCCGCTTTTGCTACAGGCGGCGAGTGGCGTCTCCGCCGCGGCGTCAATGCCTGGCCCTGGTTCGCGCTGATGCGCGAATTCCCGGCGCCACGCACCGACTATGACTGGCCGCCCTTCCAGTCGCAGCGGCCGGTGCCGACACCGGACGACCTCCACCGGCTGCGCGAGACCGGGCTCGACTTCATCCGCCTGCCCGTCGATCCCGGCCCGTTCCTGGCGGCCGACGCAGCCACGCGCGGCAAGCTGCTGGACATGCTGGACGCGGCCGTCGCCGCCGCGCTCGACGCCGGTCTCGGCATCATCGTCAACGTCCAGGCCAATGGCGCCACCCATTACTGGAACCCCGACCGCATGGTCTCGAGCACCGCCGCGCCCGAATTCGAAGCCTATCGCGGATTGGTCGGCGAACTGGCCGGCAGGCTGGAACGGTTCCAGCCGGGCATGGTGGCGCTGGAGCCGGTCAACGAGCCGCCGCAATCCTGCGATTCCAACGTCTGGTCGCAGGTCCAGGCAGCCCTTCTGACGACGGCCAGAGCGTCGTCCCATGGCTTGCCGCTGGTCGTCACCGGAGGCTGCGGCTCGATGGTGGGCGGGCTGGCAGCACTCGATCCGGCGCCGCTGGCCGCCTTCGAGCCGATCCTGTTCACCTTTCACTTCTACGAACCCTATCTGTTCAGCCACCAGGGCGCGCCCTGGATGCGCGAACCTGTCTACCGCGCGCTCAACAACGTGCCGTGGCCGGCATCCGCCGGCTCGCTCGAGCGGACGCTGGCCTCCGTCAGGGCGCGCATGGCCAAGGATACCGAGACCACGGACGAGGCCAAGAAAGCCGCCTATGCGCAAACCGAGCGCGTGCTGAAGGTCTATTTCGACGCCCGGCCCGGCCGCTGGTTCATCGACAAATATCTGAGCCAGGCGCGCGACTGGGCCGATAGCCACGGCATCGCGCCGGAACGCGTCATCATGGGCGAATTCGGCGCGTTGCGCACCGACGCCCGCTACACCGCCGCGCCCGACCCCGACCGCGCCCGCTACATTTCCGATGTCAGGCAAAGCGCCGAATCGTTCGGCTTCCCCTGGGCCTTCTGGGACCTCTTCGACGGCATGGGCATGATGGACGACACCACACGGGCGCTGGATCCGGCGATGGTCGACGCGCTTGGGTTGAGGATGGCGGAGTAGACGGCAGCCCCCCGCGCTTCGTCATCCTAGGGCGTAGCAAGGAGCGAAACGACGCGGCGGTGGTCGAGGCCCAGGGGTTGAGGATGGCGCGGTAGACGGCAGCCCCCCGCGCTTCGTCATCCTAGGGCGTAGCAAGGAGCGAAGCGACGCGGCGCAGACCCTAGGTGTTTGATCCCGAGCTTTAATG
>NZ_VFUX01000059.1:0-11735 GCF_006441275.1 Mesorhizobium sp. B2-4-17
GTCATCCTCGGGCGGAGCGGGAGCGAAGCGGACGCGCAGACCCGAGGATCCATGCCGTGACATCGGCCGGGGAGCGCGGCGAGCGGAATTCTGGACCGTGGCGACGCATTGGAGTCCCGGCATGGATCCTAGGGTCTGCGCCGCGTCGCTTCGCTCCTTGCTGCGCCCTAGGATGACGAAGGGACGGGGTGGCACTAACAAAAAACCCGGCGAGAGGCCGGGTTTTTCGGGACATGCCGTCAGCCGAGCCTCAGCTCACCTGGGTCTTGGAGGCGGCGGCCTGGTCTTCGGCGATCTTCTGCTGGAACATCTGCGCGAAATCGATCGGGTCGAGCATCAGCGGCGGGAAGCCGCCATTGCGGGTCGCTTCGGCGATGATCTGGCGGGCGAAGGGGAACAGCAGGCGCGGGCATTCGATGAACAGGATCGGCAGCATGTGCTCCTGCGGGAAGCCCGAAATGGCGAAGACGCCGCCATAGACCAGCTCGACGTTGAACAGCACTTCCTGGTCGAAGGAGGCCTTGGCGTTCAGCGTCAAATTGACGTCGAACTGCTTGTCGGAGAGCGGATTGGCGTTGACGTTGACATTGATGGCGATGCCGGGAGCCTTGTCGCGGCCGCGCAGCGAATTCGGCGCGCCGGGGCTTTCGAAGGAGAGGTCCTTAACATATTGGGCCAGGACGTTGAGCGAGGGCTGCGTCGCGTTGCCGTTTCCGTTGGCGGCGCCGGCGGGCGCGTCATCATTGCTGGCCATGAGCCTGATATCCTTTTGCCTGGGCAGCGTTGCTGACCGAATTGAAATCGGGCGTTCGCTACCATGGCCGGCATGACAAGACAAGGTTTGCGGCCTTGCTTCTCACCTCGTCATCCCAGGGCGAAGCAGCCGCGCAGCGGCGTCGCGGAGACCCTGGGATCCATGCCGTGACCGTGGCCAAGGAATACGGCGGCTCGATCCTCACAACGGCGCGGCAGGGTGGATATCTTCCACCGTAGCGGCGTTCAGAGATCGCGGCATGGATCCTGGGGTCTGCGCAAGTCGCTTCGCTCCTTGCTCCGCCCCAGGATGACGAAGCGTAGGATAGGCCCACCTAGTCGTCCTTCAGCCGCCGCCAGGGCGAGTTGTGATCGGGGCCGCGCTTCAGATCGTCCTCGCGCGAATAGTCGGCGTCGTCGAGGTCGATGACCCTGTCGCGCGGCCGGCCGCGGAAGCCGCCTGGCGAAAAGTTGGTGGCCACGACGATGCGGCCCTTGAACCTGCTCCAGGCAAGGTCGCGCACCGGCGGCAGGAACAGCAGCAGGCCGATAATGTCAGTGATGAAGCCGGGGATGATCAAAAGGATCGCGGCGACCACGATCATGGCGCCATGGGCAAGCTGGCGGCTGGGGTCGCGGCCGGCATCCATCTCGGCGCGGATGCGGGCCATGACGCCAAAACCCTGGTGCCTCAGCAGCAAAACGCCGGCAAGGCTGGAGGCGACCACCAGGCCGACCGTCGCCAGGGCGCCGACCTCGCGGCCGACGATGACGAAACCGGCGATTTCCAGCAGCGGAAGCGCGAGGAGGAAGAGGGGTAGCAAGGAGATGCGCAAGTCTTGCCAACCTTTTCTGTCGTTTGGCCGTTTCGATTGTTTTGGCCGTTGGCGACCAATCGCCGCTGGCCCTGGGGCTGTTAGATAGGTATGCCTGCCTTTAATTTGAATGATTGCGCCTTGCGTTCTATATGCTTTGGATATTGAACGCTATGCGACCGTGGGCTCCGGGCCGGGCGGTCCGGCCAAGAGACAGGGATTGATTGGCGGAAGATATGGGTTTCTTCGACTTCGGCACGATTTTCTTCCTGATCGCGGCGGTGGTGATCTTCTTCCAGCTGCGCAATGTGCTGGGCCGTCGGACCGGTAGCGAGCGGCCGCCCTTCGATCCCTACACGGCGGCGCGCACCGACAAGGACGCCACGCAGAAGCCTGAAAATGTCGTTTCGCTGCCGCGCAAGCGGCTGCCCGGCGAGCCGGCGCCGGCCGACGCCTATGCCGCGATCGATGCCTTCGCCAAGCCCGACACCGATCTCAACAAGGGCCTGCGCGCGATCAAGGACAATGACCCGTCCTTCGACCCGAAGGGTTTCGTCGACGGCGCCAAGATGGCCTATGAGATGATCGTCATGGCCTATGCCGACGGCGACCGAAAGACGCTGAAGAATCTCCTGTCGCGCGAGGTCTATGACGGCTTCGTCGCCGCGATCAGCGAACGCGAGGCCAAGTCGGAGAAGATCCAGTCTTCCTTCGTCGGCATCGACAAGGCCGACATCGTCTCGGCCGAGATGAAGGGCGGCGAGGCGCATGTGACGCTGCGCATCATCAGCGAGCTGATCTCGGCGACGCGTGACAAGGCAGGCACCGTCATCGACGGCGATCCCGAAACCGTGGCCGAGGTGAAGGATGTCTGGACCTTCGCCCGCGACACGCGCTCGCGCGATCCGAACTGGAAGCTCGTCGCCACCGAAGAAGAAGACTGAGCCCCCGATGCATGTCGCCCAAAAGTGCGAAGCGGTTTTGGGGCAACGGCATGCATCAGAACCTGGGCTTGAAGCGCGTCGCATGACGCTCTTCGAGCCCAACGTCCTTTAGACAGGCGGCGGGCTCCGGTGTCGCTATCGCCTTCCTTCGCGGCAAAGTCCTTTGACGATCTTCCCGGCTGGGCCGACGACGACCATCTGCCGGCCTTCGAGGCTTTTCGCCGGTCCGCCTTCCATGCGTCGGTAAAACCCTATCGCAGCGGCGCGCTCGGCGTTGATTTCGGTGCCTTCGCCGAGGCCTATGCCGAAGCGCGCGGTGTCTCTTGCGCCAGCCGATCGGAAGCCCGCGCCTTCTTCGAACGCCATTTCGTCCCCATGCTGGTTGTCCCAACGCTGGTTGGGGCCGAGACCGGCGCCGGGCTCGTCACCGGCTTCTACGAACCGCAAGTCGAGGCCTCGCCGGTGCGGACGGCGCGTTTCGTCGTGCCGCTGCTTTCGCGGCCGGCCGATCTCGCCGATGTCGACGACGCCAACCGGCCGCCCGGAATGGACCCCTATCTCGCTTTCGCGCGCCGGAGGGCGGACGGGCTAGCGGAATATTTCGACCGTGGCGCGATCGAGCGCGGCGCGCTTTCCGGCCAGGGGCTGGAGATCGCCTGGCTGGCCGACAAGGTCGATGCCTTCTTCATCCATGTGCAAGGGGCGGCGCGGCTTGCCATGACCGACGGCCGGCTTTGCCGCGTCACCTACGCCGCCAAATCCGGCCAGCGTTTCACCGGGCCCGGCAAGATTTTGAGCCAAACAGGTGAAATCCCGCTGGCTGATGTGACGATGCAGTCGATCCGCGCCTGGTTCAAGGCGCATCCGGAGCGCATCGACGAGATCCTGTGGCGGAACCGCTCCTACATCTTCTTCCGCGAGGCGGATGTGGAGGACGCCGCACTCGGCCCGATCGCCGCCGCCAAGGTGCCGCTGACGCCGGGCCGCTCGGTCGCGGTCGACCGGCTGCTGCACACATTCGGCGCACCTTTCTACATCGACGCACCGACGCTCACCGCTTTCGAGGGGAAACCGTTCCGGCGGCTGATGATCGCGCAGGACACCGGCTCGGCCATTACCGGACCGGCGCGCGGCGATCTGTTCGCCGGTTCGGGCGATGCCGCTGGCGAGATCGCCGGCGTGGTGCGCAATGCCGCCGATTTCTATGCGCTGGTGCCGCGCGCGCTGGCAGGAAGCGCATCATGAGCAGGCGCCCCGACAAGCTCAGCGAGGACGACCGGGTGCTGTGGAACCTGGTGGCGCGCACGGCCAAGCCGCTGAAGGGCCGGGCGGCGGTCGACATTCCCGACATGACGGCTAATGCCAGGCCGGCGACGCCACAAGCGGCCCAGCCCGCCGCCAATGCAGCGGCGGCCAAGCCGAAGGCCCAGCATGTCACGCACCGGCTCGATGAGCCGACGCTCGACAAATTATCAAAAGGCCGGCTGCCGATCGAGGGCCGCGTCGACCTGCACGGCATGACCCAGGACGAGGCTTATTCGCTGCTGTTCTCGTTCCTGCACCGGGCGCATGCCGGCGGCGTCCGCTATGTGCTGGTCATCACGGGCAAGGGATCCTCCTCAGGCGGTGACGGCGTCTTGCGGCGCGCGGTGCCCGCCTGGCTGGCGACGCCCGCTTTCCGGCCGCTGGTCTCCAGCCATGACCACGCCGCCCGCAACCATGGCGGGTCCGGCGCGCTTTATGTGCGGCTGCGGCGGGTGCGGCCGTGAGGACGGTTTCGTGACGCCGTTGGGCGAGCGGTTGCGGGCGCTGCGGAAAGAGCGCGGCGTCAGCCAGAAGGACATGGCGGCGGCGATCGGCGTCAGCGCCGCCTATCTGTCGGCGCTCGAGCATGGCAGGCGCGGCGCGCCGACCTGGACGCTGATCCAGAAGATCATCGGTTATTTCAACATCATCTGGGACGACGCCGAGGAACTGGCGCGGCTGGCCGAAGCCTCGCACCCGCGCGTAAAACTCGACACGTCGGGTCTAAGTCCCGCCGCCACCGAGCTTGCCAATCTGCTGGCCGAGAACATCGAGAAGCTCGACGAAGCGGAACTGCGCCGCATCACCGCGTCGATCCGCAAGGCGCTGGGCCAGCTGAAGTAACTGGTTTTCATCAGGATTCCGGGCGTTCCGCTCATTGCAAGACAATGCTCGCCGGCGGCATCCAGCGGGCATTGTGGCGAGATCAATACTTGCCGGCCGTGCTGCCGTTGGGGTTGCCGCCATTGGTGCCCGGGCGGCCATTGTCATGATGGTCGCGGCCGTTGCCGCCGCCCAGGCAGTCCGAGGCGCCTGCAGTGCCACAACAACGGCCGGCCCAAAGGTCATTGAGCGTGGTCTTGACGCAGCTCGTGTCGGTCTGACCAGCCAGAGCGGATCCGGTCAGGGCCGATACCGCGACGGCTGCGAGAAGGGTATTGCGCAGGAAAGCAGTCATTTGAAATCTCCATGGTTTGTTCTGTCGTCCACGGCTGTGTGTCGCCGGGCGGGACAAATTGGTTCACGGAGATGCGAGAAAATTTTCGGGAGGGCCCCAAAGGGAGCGGTGAGTCAAAGGCAGTGCGGCTATGGCAGAGGCCCAAGAGATTGGCGGAAGCCTCCACGGTTTCGTCATCCACGGGCGGAGCGGGAGCGAAGCGGACGCGCAGACCCGAGGATCCATGCCGCGACCTGCGAGCTCCGCAGCGGCGCAGAATGTAGTGATATAGCCGCGCCTGTTCCTAGGCCGCCGTGTTCAATGTTGGTGTCACGGCATGGATCCTGGGGTCTCCGCGACGTCGCTTCGCGACTGCTGCGCCCTAGGATGACGAAGGGCTGGGGTGGCGCCGCTCAAGCGGTTCCGGCCCTTACTCCACCGACCCCACCAAAACCTGCTGGTCGTCGCGGATCGAGACCCAGCGGCCGGTATTGTCGATCGCCTGCCGCTTGAGGAAGCGGTAGCCGGTCTGGTCCCAGGGCTTGATCTTGTCGTTCAGATTGTCGAGCACGTAGTCGCCCCTGTCGGTGCGCACCGTCAGCACGGCGTGGCCTTCGCCGTCGGGCTTGCGCACGACTGTTATCAACAGATCGGCAAGCGACATGCCCATGCGGGCGAGCTGGCGCCGCTTTTCCAGCACATAGTCCTCGCAGTCGCCGACGCCCTTGTCGGGATAGGCCCAGACCTCGTCCTTGCCGTAGACATCCATGTCGCTCATCGGCTTGACGGCGGCATTGACCCTGGTGGTGACGTTGACCAGCTTGCGCATCAACCCGTCGGTCAGGATTGCCGGCGCCAGATCGGCCGGCCGGATCGAGCACTCGCCGGGATTGAGCTTGCAGAAATCGTAGTGGCCGATCGGCTGCGAGGTAAAGCCCCCGGTCGCCATTGCTCCAGCCGCCAAAGCCGGTGCCACCCAGCCTCCCGCCATTGCCAGCCCGGCTGCCACGCACGCGCGCAGCCCTCGCGCCATCGTTGAGGAGTTCATTGTCCCCGCTCGCCCTGTTGTTAACGAAAAGTTAACGGCGATTTACAGTCCGTGTCAATCAAGACGCCGGTCCGATTTGCAAGCATGGTTACCCGCAGGCAGGGACAGCGCCTATTATGCAACAGAACAGGATCGGGCGCCGATACCGCCAGACTTTTCCAGGAATTGCCTATCGCTTGGCCGTGCGGACCAGCTTCGGCTTCACCGCAACCCGGTTCTGGCGGCCGTAACTGGTGATGAAGTCGACGATGCGCGGCACGATTTCGGAGCGGAAACGCGAGCCGTTGAAGACGCCGTAATGGCCGACCGCCGGCTGCATATAGTGGGCCTTCTTGTCGGCCGGAATGTTGACGCACAGATCCTGCGCGGCCTTGGTCTGGCCAAGGCCCGATATGTCGTCGTTCTCGCCCTCGACCGTGAACAGGGCGACGTTGCGGATCGCGGACGGATCGATCCTGGTGCCGCGATGCGTCATCTCGCCCTTGGGCAAGGCATGGCGCACGAAGACGGTGTCGACGGTCTGCAGGTAGAACTCCGCCGTCAGATCCATCACCGCCAGATATTCGTCATAGAAGTCGCGGTGCTTTTCGGCGCTGTCGCCATCAAACTTCACAAGGTGCATGAAGAAGTCCTTGTGGGCGATGATGTGACGGTCGAGGTTCATGCTCATGAAGCCGGAGAGCTGCAGGAAGCCGGGATAGACCTCGCGGCCGAAGCCCGGCACCGGCCAGGGCGCGCGCATGATCACGTTGTCGCGGAACCAGCCGATGCCTTTTTCCTCGGCCAGCAGATTGACCGCTGTCGGGTTGCGGCGCGTGTCGATCGGCCCGCCCATCAGGGTCATGGTCGAAGGGACGAAGGGGTCGCCCTTCGTCTCCATCAGCGCCACGGCCGCAAGCACCGGCACGGAAGGCTGGCACACCGCCATCACATGCGTATCCGGGCCCAGCGTGTGCAGCATGTCGATGACATAGTCGATATAGTCATCGAGATCGAAGCTGCCGTCGGCCAGCGGCACCATGCGGGCGTCGACCCAGTCCGTGATGTGGACATCGGCATAAGGCAGCATCGCCTCCACCGTGCCGCGCAGCAGCGTGGCATAGTGGCCCGACATCGGCGCCACGATGAGAAGCTTCGGGTCCGCCCGGCGGCCGGCCGGGACGGCACGCTCGAAACGAACGAGATTGCAGAACGGCTTCGACCAGATGGTCCTTTCGGTGACCTCGACGCTTTTCCAATCGACGACGGTCTTGCCCAGGCCGAAGGCCGGCTTGCCGTAGCGGCGGGTGGTGCGTTCGAACAGCTCGGCGCCCGCCGCGACCGAACGGCCCCAGGGCGTGTGCGAAAACGGGTTGAGCGGGTTGGAGTAGAACATCCGCACCGCATCGGCATAAAGCCGCGCCGGCTGCAGAGCCGCGTGATTCAATTCATAGAGCTGGTAAAACATCAAAAACCCCGCTGCTGCCTCGACCGAAAGGGACGACGAGCAGCGCCGAGCCTCAAATGTCTCGCGGCGAGGTTAACAACTAATTGCTGCGATGCAATACGTCACTTGGCGTGACCAATGGTTCTTTCGTCCAAGGTGTTGAAAACCCGACCGGAACGGCGGAGCCGGCTCAATGTGTGTCGCGAAGTGTGTAGGAAATGTGTCCGGCCCCTCATGCCGGACACAGGAAACATCAAACGCGTGCCATGCAGATCGCGGTCTGGCCGGAGCCGATGAAGCCGAGCTGGCTGGCGGCGCCCTTCGACAGATCGAGCACGCGACCCCTGATGAACGGACCACGATCGTTGATGCGGACCACGACGCTACGGCCGTTGTTCTTGTTGGTGACCCGCAGCTTGGTGCCGAAAGGCAAGGTGCGGTGGGCGGCGGTCAGGGCAGAGGGATTCATGCGCTCGCCCGATGCGGTCCGCGAATGCAGCGCGTACCATGAGGCACGGCCACACTGGCCGGCCGACGCGGTCGCCGAAGTGGCGGAAGCGCCGACCATCAGGCCAGCAGCGAGCGTTACCGCGACAAGCGCGGTTTGTTTGTTGGTCTTCATATTTGGGGGATGGCTCCGTTTTTGACAGACGCCAGCCGTTAAGTGCCGAATAAGGCGGGAAATACGGCAGCGATCTGGCGGTTCCATGGCGGGAGCACACGTTTGGAGTCACCAGGTAACAGTCTGTCATGGATTTTCCGGCGGCCCGATAATCAAATCCGATGATCTTCCAACCGACATCGGAGATCCGTTTTACAAGATCCGCGATTATTCTCCAAGTAGAAACCGGCAAGATTTGCCCACTTCCTTCGGCTCATTCATCCGCGCCACGGCGCCGCAATCGATCGACTGGGAAAGCGAGACCCGTCAATGAGACTGACCAAAAATCTGCTAGCCTTGATTGTGCTCGCCATCGGCGCGCTGTGGTCGCTGCAAGGCATCGGAGTGGTCGGCGGCAGCTTCATGACCGGCCAGTCGCAATGGCTCTATATCGGCCTCGCCGCGATGCTGGTCGGCCTGGCCGGGTTGGTGTGGGCGAACCGCCCGCGCGGCTGAGCCGCTCACTCCTTGTCTTCAAGATCGCCATCCGCGTGCAGTGCGCGCGGCTGAGCAGGCGCTTGCCTGGGTAAGCTGATTTCCTTCGGAAGCTGGAGGGACGGCACGGCAACGCGACAGCGCGCCTCTGCAACATCTTCCAAGCTGGAACATCATTCCCCGTCTGGCCGGGTGATTGGCATGATCTATCTTCTTTCCCGCGACAAACGGCTGGAAAAGAGGCTACGCTGCCGCTCCGCTCTTGGGCGGCCGCTTGATCATGGAGCATCGATATGAGCGAGCACGAGATCGCCGCGTCTGGCAGGGTTTCCCCGGAAAGCGCACCGTCCCGCCTGCTGCCGCCCTACAGATCGGTTCTCGACCTGATCGGCCAGACGCCGGTGGTCGAGCTGACCAGATTCGATACCGGCAAGTGCCGGCTGTTCATCAAGCTCGAAAGCCAGAATCCCGGCGGTTCGATCAAGGACCGCATCGCGCTGTCGATGATCGCGGCGGCCGAGAAAGAGGGCATGCTGAAGCCAGGCGGCACCATCGTCGAGGCGACCGCCGGCAATACCGGCCTTGGCCTCGCCCAGGTCGGCATTCCCAAGGGATACCGCATCATCCTGGTGGTGCCCGACAAGATGTCGCGCGAAAAGATCCAGCATCTGCGCGCGCTCGGCGCGGAAGTGCGCATGACGCGCTCCGATGTCGGCAAGGGGCATCCCGAATATTATCAGGACATGGCCGAGAAGATCGCGGGAGAGCTGCCCGGCGCCTTCTACGCCAACCAGTTCGCCAACCCGGCCAACCCGCTGGCGCATGAGACGACGACCGGCCCCGAAATCTTTTCGCAGCTCGACGGCAATGTCGACGCGGTGGTGGTCGGCGTCGGCTCCGGCGGCACGCTGACCGGGCTCGGCCGCTACTTCGCCGAGGTCTCGCCGAAGACCGAGATGGTGCTCGCCGATCCCGTCGGTTCCGTGCTGGCGCCGCTGATCAAGACCGGCAAGATGGAAGAGGCCGGCAGCTGGACCGTCGAAGGCATCGGCGAGGATTTCGTGCCGCCCAATGCCGACCTGTCGCTGGTGAAGAAGGCCTATTCCGTCAGCGACAAGCAGAGCATGCTGGCGGTGCGCGATCTCCTGTCCCGGGAAGGCATTCTGGCCGGCTCGTCGTCCGGCACGCTGCTGTCCGCCGCCCTGCGCTATTGCCGCGAGCAGACATCGCCCAAGCGTGTGGTCACCTTCGTCTGCGACAGCGGCAACAAATATCTGTCGAAAGTGTTCGACGATATCTGGCTGGCCGAGCAAGGTCTCGCCGATCATGAACAGCATGGCGACCTGCGCGACCTCGTTATGCGCTCGCCCCGCACCGGCGATATCGTCTATGTCGGCCCCGACGAAAGCCTGCTCAACGCCTATGGCCGCATGCGCCGTTCCGATGTGTCGCAGCTGCCGGTGCTCGATGAGGGCAAGCTGATCGGCATCGTCGACGAAAGCGATATACTGGCTCATGTCGACGGCCCCTATGACGGGCGCTGGGAGCGCTTCAACGGCCCGGTGCGGACCGCCATGACCTCCAATCTGCACACGCTGCAGGCGAGCCAGACCCTGGATGCGCTGCTGCCGGTGTTCGACCGCAACGAGGTCGCCATCATCTTCGACGGCGACGAGTTCGTCGGCCTGATAACCCGCATCGACCTGATCAACCATCTGAGGCGCCGCGCGAAATGACATCGACAAGACCACCATTGGGCAAAAACCGCCTGGCCTTCTCCACCCGCACCATCCATGGCGGCCAGAGCCACGATCCGCTGACCGGTGCGGTGATGGTGCCGATCTACGCCACCTCCACCTATGGCCAGCAGTCGCCCGGCGTGCACAAGGGGTTCGAGTATGCCCGCAGCCAGAACCCGACGCGCTTTGCCTTCGAGCGCGCGATGGCCGACCTCGAAAGCGGTTCGGCCGCCTTCGCCTTCGCCTCCGGCCTGGCGGCGATCTCGACCGTGCTGGAGCTGCTCGATTCCGGCGCCCACGTCGTCGCCACCGACGACATCTATGGCGGCTCATTCCGGCTGATGGAGCGGGTGCGCAAGCGCTCGGCCAATTTGCAGGTCAGCTTTGTCGACTTCACCGACCTTGCGGCGGTGGAGGCCGCGATCCGCCCCGAAACCAAACTGCTCTGGGTGGAAACGCCGACAAACCCGCTGCTGCGCATCGTCGACCTTGAAGGCGTCGCGGCGCTCGCCAGGCGCAAGGGCATCCTGTCGGTCGCCGACAACACGTTCTGCAGCCCCTATATCCAGCGGCCGCTGGAACTCGGCATCGACATCGTGGTCCATTCGACGACCAAATATCTCAACGGTCACTCCGACATGGTCGGCGGCGTGGCTGTCGTCGGCGACAACAAGGATCTCGCCGACCGGCTGAAGTTTCTTCAGAACGCCATCGGCGCGATTTCGGGCCCGTTCGACAGCTTTCTGGCGCTGCGTGGCTTGAAGACGCTGGCACTCAGGATGGAGCGCCACTCGTTTAACGGCCTGAAGATCGCACAATGGCTGGAAGCGCGAAAAGATGTGCGCCGCGTCATCTATCCCGGCCTCGGCAGCCACCCTCAGCATGCCATCGCCGTCCAGCAGATGCATGCCTTCGGCGGCATGATCACCGCCGTGCTCGACCGCGACCTCGCCGGCACAAAGCGCTTCCTCGAGCGCACGCAGCTGTTCACGCTCGCCGAAAGCCTCGGTGGCGTGGAGAGCCTGATCGAGCACCCGGCGCTGATGACGCATGGCTCGATCCCGGCCGAGAAACGCGACGAGATCGGCATATCGGATTCGCTGGTGCGGCTGTCGGCGGGGATCGAGAACGCGGACGATCTGATCGCGGATCTGGAACAGGCGCTGGGGGGTTGAACGGCGAGTGGCGTGCAAGCACCGGGAGGCTGGTATTCTTCGGCCGACGTCGCGGCATGGATCCTAGGGTCTGCGCCGCGTCGCTGCGCTCCTTGCTTCGCCCTAGGATGACGAAGACAAAAACAGCCAAGCCAATCGCGGATGTTTTAAGTTTGGCGGTTGCATTTTGAAGACTTTGCGATTGGCTGAAACAAACCTCACTTCGTCATCCTAGGGCGGAGCAGGAGCGGAGCTCCGTCGCGAAGACCCTAGGTGTTTAGTCCCGGCATTTGATGGAC
>NZ_VFUX01000006.1:0-174188 GCF_006441275.1 Mesorhizobium sp. B2-4-17
CATGTTCGATCCAACCGAATGCTGGAACTATCTCAAACAGGCAGGCTACGTTGCATGTTAATCGCCCGATGCTCTAGTGAACGCTGCGTGAAGGCTTCGTGATCAGCGTGTTCATCTGTCGTTCATGTGCCGGAAAAGGTTCACGGACATGATCCCGATCGGATTTGCCTTTGTGAGAGAGGCTCGCTAGAAGCTCCGGCATGACCGAACGCACAGCCCTCTATGCCGGCTCCTTCGACCCGCTGACCAACGGCCATCTCGATGTGCTGAAAGCGTCTCTGGCGGTTGCAGACATTGTCTACGCCGCGATTGGCATTCATCCGGGCAAGAAGCCGCTGTTCTCCTTCGAGGAGAGGGTGCACCTCATCGAAGCGGCGACGAAGGCTGAATTCGGCCGCGACGGGACCCGCATCAAGGTGGTCGCCTTTGACGGGCTGGTCATCGATGCCGCCAGGAAACAGGGAGCCTCGATCATGATCCGCGGCCTGCGCGACGGTACCGATCTCGACTACGAGATGCAGATGGCCGGCATGAACGAGACCATGGCGCCGGAATTGCAGACGGTTTTTCTGCCCGCCAGCCCTTCGGTACGCACCATTACCGCCACACTTGTGCGCCAGATTGCCTCGATGGGGGGCGACATCCGCCCCTTCGTGCCGGCGGCGGTAGCCGGCGCGCTCACCGCAAAATTCGCAAAATAAGTTTCCCGGAGAAGACCATGCAGCTGAAAAAGCTTGCCTCGTTCCTCGTCGTGCTTGCCGGTCTCGTGACCGCATCGGTCTCGGCCTATGCCGCCGATCCCGAAAACACCATGATCATCACGCTGAAGGACGGCGACGTAACCATCGCGCTTCGGCCCGATCTGGCGCCCAAGCATGTCGCGCAGATCAAGAAGCTCGTGCGTGAGCATGCCTACGACAATGTCGCGTTCCACCGCGTCATCGACGGCTTCATGGCCCAGACCGGCGACGTCAAGTTCGGCAACATGAAGAAGGGTTTCAATGCCCAGGCCGTCGGCACCGGAGGTTCCGATCTTCCCGACCTGCCGGCCGAATTCTCGCAGACCGAGCACTACAAGCGAGGCGTGGTCGGCATGGCTCGCTCGCAGGACCCGAACTCCGCCAATTCGCAGTTCTTCATCATGTTCGCGCCGGCGCCGCCGCTCGACGGCCAATACACCATCGTGGGGAATGTCGTCACCGGCATGGAACTGGTGGACAAGATCAAGAAGGGCGATGAGGCGGACAATGGCACGGTCGCCGATCCCGACCGGATGATCAAGGTGCGCATCGCCGCCGACAAATAATTCTGTTTTGAAAAAGGATATCTGACATGGCCGAAATCAAGGACCGCGAGAACGCGCTCATCATGGAAACGACCAAGGGCGAGGTCGTCATCGAAATGTTTCCCGACCTGGCGCCCGGCCATGTCGCCCGCATCAAGGAACTGGCGCGTGAGGGTGCTTATGACGGCGTGGTGTTCCACCGCGTCATCGAAGGCTTCATGGCGCAGACCGGCGACGTCAAGTTCGGTAATTCGTCCAAGCCGACTTTCGCGCCTTCCCGCGCGGGCATGGGCGGCTCCGACAAGCCGGACCTGAAGGCAGAATTCTCCAACGCCAATCACGGCCGCGGCACCTGCTCGATGGCCCGCGCCCAGAACCCGAACTCGGCCAATTCGCAGTTTTTCATCTGCTTCGACGATGCCGCGTTCCTCAACCGCCAGTACACGGTCTGGGGCCAGGTGATCGAAGGCATGGACAATGTCGACAAGATCAAGCGTGGCGAGCCGGTGCAGGACCCCGACAAAATCGTGTCGCTGAAGGTCGCGGCTGACGTCAAGTAAGGCAGATAACAATGATGGGCGTCGTCTGGTCGCTTCTCGGCATCCTGTCCGGCGCCTTCATTGCCATTCAGGCGCCGATCAATTCGCAGCTGGCGCGCGGCCTGGGACTCCCGGTCGCGGCGGCCGCGTTTTCGTTCCTGTCGGGCGCTATCGTGCTTGGTGTCATCTCCGTCACGGTGGTGAAGCTGCAAGGCATTTCGCTCGACTGGAAGGCACCGGCTCCGTGGCTGTTCGTCGCCGGCGGCATGCTCGGCGGCTTCTATGTCACGCTCTCGACGATTCTCACGCCGCGCATCGGCGCTGCCGCGCTGATGGCGTTCCTGGTGGCCGGCCAGCTGCTGGCCGGCATGCTCATCGACCGCGTCGGCTTCCTTGGTGTCGCGGTGCGTGAAATCTCGCTCGGCCGCGTCGCCGGCGCGGTGCTGCTCTTGGTCGGAGCACTGCTCGTCCGGCTGTTTTGATTTCCAATGCGTGTCGACCTCTTTGATTTTGACCTTCCGGAGCAGCGCATCGCGCTTCGCCCGGCAGAGCCGCGCGACAGCGCCAGGATGCTGGTGGTCAAACCGGGCGAGGCGCTCGATGACCGGACGGTTGGCGATCTGCCTTCCTTGCTCAAGGCCGGCGACGTTCTGGTGTTCAACGACACCAAGGTCATTCCGGCGCAGCTCAAAGGCATCAGACGGCGCGGCGAAGCGCAGGCGCAGGTCGAGGCCACGCTGCATATGCGCGTGGCGCCGGATCGGTGGCTCGCCTTCATGCGGCCAGGCAAGCGCATCGCCGCCGGCGACCGCATCCATTTTGGCCATGACGGCAATTCCTGTTTCCTCGGCCAGCTCGATGCGACGGTGATCGAGAAAGGCGAGGGCGGCGAGGCGCTGCTCGGCTTCGACCTGTCGGGGCCTTTCCTCGACGAGGCGATGCACGCCGTCGGCCACATTCCGCTGCCGCCCTACATCGCCTCGAAGCGCGACGACGACGAGCGCGACCGCGCCGACTACCAGACCATCTATGCCCGCGAGGAAGGGGCGGTTGCGGCGCCTACGGCCGGCCTGCATTTCACGCCGGAGCTTTTCGCGACACTCGATGCCAAAGAGGTCGAGCGCCACTTCGTCACCTTGCATGTCGGTGCCGGCACGTTCCTGCCGGTGAAGGCGGACGACACCGCCGATCACAAGATGCATGCCGAGATCGGTTCCGTCAGTCAGGCGACCGCCGACGCCTTGAATGCGGCGAAGGCGAGGGGCGGGCGTATCATTGCCGTCGGCACGACTTCGCTGCGCCTGCTGGAGAGCGCCGCGCGTGAGGATGGCGCACTGGCTGAATGGTCGGGCCCGACAGACATCTTCATCACGCCCGGCTATCGCTTTCGCACCGCCGACATGCTGATGACCAATTTCCATCTGCCGCGCTCGACGCTGTTCATGCTGGTTTCGGCCTTCAGCGGCCTCGACACGATGCGTGCGGCCTATGCGCATGCCATCGCTAACCACTACAGGTTCTATTCCTACGGAGACGCGAGCCTGCTTTACCGCGCGCGGATGAGCCCTGCATGATCCAATGCCAGTCGCTCAACACGCAGGCGCCGTGTGCGCTAATCCACGACAAGGACTTCAATGACTAAGCCGTTCAGCTTCAAGGTTCTGGCGACCGACGGCAAGGCGCGGCGCGGTTTGATCGACATGCCGCGCGGCGAAATCCGCACGCCCGCCTTCATGCCGGTCGGCACCGGCGGTACGGTCAAGACCATGTACATGGACCAGGTGCGCGGCGTCGGCGCCGACATCATCCTGGGCAATACCTATCATCTGATGCTGCGGCCCGGCGCCGAGCGCGTGGCGCGGCTCGGCGGACTGCACGAATTCGCCCGCTGGCCGCATCCGATCCTGACCGACAGCGGCGGTTTCCAGGTGATGTCCCTGTCGAAGCTGAGAAAGCTGAGCGAGAAAGGCGTTACCTTCCGCTCGCATATCGACGGCGCCCCTTACGAGATGTCGCCGGAGCGTTCGATCGAGATTCAAGGTTTGCTCGATTCCGATATCCAGATGCAGCTCGACGAATGCACGGCGCTGCCGGCCGAGCTGAAGGAGATCGAGCGCGCCATGGAGTTGTCGCTGCGCTGGGCCGAGCGCTGCAAGGTGGCGTTCGGCGAGCAGCCCGGCAAGGCGATGTTCGGCATCGTACAGGGCGGCGATAACGCGGCGCTCAGGGTGCGGTCCGCGCAGGCGCTGAGCGCGATGGAGTTGAAGGGTTATGCAGTCGGCGGGCTGGCTGTCGGCGAGCCCCAAGCGGTGATGCTTGAAATGCTTGACATCACCTGTCCGGAGCTGCCCGCGGACAAGCCTCGCTACCTCATGGGCGTCGGCACGCCGGATGATATCCTGAAATCGGTGGCGCGCGGCATCGACATGTTCGATTGCGTGATGCCGACGCGGGCGGGCCGCCATGGCCTTGCCTACACCAGGCGCGGCAAAGTCAACCTGCGCAACGCCCGCCATGCCGATGATCCGCGCCCGCTCGACGAGGAAAGCGACTGCCCGGCGGCGCGCGATTATTCGCGTGCCTATCTGCATCATCTGGTGCGGTCGCAGGAGGCGCTCGGTGCGATGCTGCTGACCTGGAACAACCTGTCCTATTATCAGAAGCTGATGCAGGACATCCGGGCGGCGATCGAGGCCGGCAGCTTCGAGACGCGCGGGGCCGAGATCACCGAGGGCTGGGCGAGGGGCGATATCCCGGCGCTATAGCCGTTCAGGTGCTGAGCGAGTTCGACGCCCGCAGGCTGCAGCCGGTGATCCGGAACGTGCCGTCGGGCTGTTGCTGCAACGTGTAGACCGCCTCATAGTCCTTGCCGTCGGGTCCGACGATCAGCACCTGCTGGACGATCGAACCTGGGCTCGTCTCCTTGACCTTGCCGAAGGAGTAGGTCTGTGGCTTGCGTACCGGCGCATAGCCATTGGTGACCATGTTCATGAAGGTGTCGATGGTCGGAAAGATCTGTTTCACATTAGGGGCCGCGAAGCTGTAGGCGGTGGCGCCGTCATTGGCGATGAAGGCTTTCAGCTGACCATCTATGGCTGCCTGGGCCGCCTTGATATCGGCATCGCCGGCAGACGCCGAGGAAGCGAGTATCAGCGGAACCAAAGCGAATGCGAAAAGTGTGCGGCGCATGACCGGTCTCCCTTGTCCTCGAAAGCCGCCATTGAAAAAGCTGTCGGCGGGTATTCTAACATACGCATGACGGCGCTCCACGGTTTCAGCGTCCGCCAATATTCGTTTCCCTGCGGCAGATGCTGACGGCCAATGAGCTGGGGCTTTCCGAAGACCGCACTAACGATATTCTCGGCTCCGTAGGGTCGACATCGCCCTGTCACGCAACGACGCCCAGGCAACCGCCTTCCTGCTGCAGGGCACGCCGGCACTGGTGATCGGCGGCAGGTCCTGCAAGCGCGGCACGCCGGTTGCGCAGCTGCGCGAGGCCGTGGCGAAGGCCCGCGCCGGCTAAGTGCGCATTCCAACGCTTGAAAGGCCGCCTCCAGTCTGCCAGAAGGGCCGCTTGGACCTGGAAGTTTAGCGGGACGAAGCCATGAAGGCGTTTTTCGTGCAGATCAAATGCGAACTCGGCAAATCCTATGAGGTTGCCAGCGCGCTTGCCGATGCCGAGATCGCGTCGGAAATCTATTCCACCGCCGGCAATTACGATCTGCTCGCCAAATTCTATGTCGACGACGAGGAAGACGTCGGACATTTCGTCAACGAAAAGGTGCAGGTTCTGCCGGGCATCAAGGACACCTTCACCGTCGTCACGTTTCGCGCCTTCTAGCTGCCGAGCGGATTTGCCCGGGCATCATGCAAAGCCTGAGCAAGGTGATATTTCAACTGCCTTAAATTTAGGCAAGCGCAAGATACTGATCGGCTGCACCCCTCAAATCACCGATTGCGCTTGATTTTCTCCGGCGACGCCAGTGAAATGGCGTTACAGGGGAGTTTGCGATTGGCAGCGTTCGATGAAATGCTTCCGGAGGTCTCCGGACTTAGAAGACCGTATTCGGCTTATGACCGTTGGCTGAAGGAGCAGGATCCAGCCAGGCTTACCGAGAAGATGCAGGACGCCGAACGCGTCTTCCGCAAAACCGGCATCACCTTCGCCGTCTATGGCGAGCAGGAAGCCTCCGAGCGGCTCATTCCTTTCGACATCGTTCCGCGCATTATTTCCGGCCAGGAATGGCGGCGCCTGACACAAGGCATCGAACAGCGCGTGCAGGCGCTGAACGCCTTCCTCGACGATATCTACCATCGCCAGGAGATCCTGCGCGCCGGCCGTGTCCCCAAGGACCTGATCGCCAGGAACGAGGCTTTCCTGCCGGAGATGATCGGTGTGCGGCCGCCGGCCGGCGTCTACACCCACATCATCGGCGTCGATATCGTGCGCATCAGCGAGGACGAGTTCTACGTTCTGGAGGACAATGCGCGCACGCCGTCCGGTGTCTCCTACATGCTGGAGAACCGCGAGACGATGATGCAGCTGTTCCCCGAGCTGTTCCAGAAGATCAAGGTGCGGCCGGTGGAGAATTACCCGCAGCTGCTGCGCCAGTCGCTGGCGGCGGTTCGCCCCCAGAGCACCAAGGGCGCGCCGACCATTGCGGTGCTGACGCCCGGCAGCTACAATTCCGCCTATTTCGAGCACGCCTTCCTCGCCGACCAGATGGGGGTTCAACTGGTCGAGGGCCAGGACCTGCGCGTTATCGACGGCCACGTCGCGATGCGCACGACCGAAGGCTATAAGCAGATCGACGTGCTCTACCGCCGTGTGGACGATTCCTTCCTCGATCCGCTGACCTTCCGGCCGGATTCGGCTCTTGGCATACCCGGCATCATGGATGTCTACCGAGCCGGCAACATCACCATAGCCAATGCGCCGGGCACCGGCATCGCCGACGACAAGGCGATCTACTCCTACATGCCCGAGATCGTCGAATTCTACACCGGCCGCAAGGCGATCCTCGGCAACATTCCCACCTGGCGCTGTTCCGAGCCGGACAGCCTCAAATATGTGCTCGAGCACATCCACGAATTGGTGATCAAGGAAGTCCATGGCTCCGGCGGCTACGGCATGCTGGTGGGACAGGCAGCGACCAAGCAGGAATGCCAGGACTTCGCCAAGAAGCTGGCCGCGAAGCCTTCCAACTATATCGCCCAGCCGACACTGGCGCTGTCGACCTGTCCGATCCTGACCGAGAAGGGGTTGGCGCCGCGCCATGTCGATCTCCGGCCCTACGTGCTGGTCTCCGACCGCATCCAGATCGTACCCGGCGGGCTGACGCGGGTTGCGCTGAAGGAAGGTTCGCTGGTCGTGAACTCCTCACAAGGCGGCGGCACCAAGGATACCTGGGTGCTGGATGATTGAGATGAGCAGGGATTAGGCAGTAGGCAGTAGGCAGTAGTAGAGGGGGACAGCGCATGCCATATCCAATGGAGATTCAACTGCTTACTACTGACTACTCACTATTCCCTACTCACTAGCTCGAAGGGGCCGCTTTCCATGCTTCTCGGCCGCACCGCAAACGGGCTCTACTGGATGAACCGCTACATCGAGCGAGCGGAAAACATGGCAAGGTTGGTCGATGCCGGCTTGCGCATGGCGCTGACCCGGACGCAGGACGCATCCGAAGAATGGAACTCAGTGCTGCTCAGCGCCGGTTCGGATGCCGCCTTCACACAGAAATACCAGGACTACACGGCGGCCAATGTCGCTGACTTCCTTTTGCGCGACACGTCGAACCCGTCGAGCACCATGGCGTCGATCGAGACGGCCCGCAACAATGCGCGCATGGTGCGCACCGCGCTGACGCGCGAGACATGGGAAAGCATCAACGAGGCCTGGATGGCGCTCAAGCGGATGCTGGCAAGGCCGATCGACGAGCGCGACCTGCCCAGCGTGCTCGACGCCATCAAGCGCGAGACGGCGCTGATCCGCGGCTCGTTCTACGGCACCATGCTGCGCAACGAGATCTTCGACTTCTCGCAGCTCGGCACCTATGTCGAGCGTGCCGACAATACGGCGCGCATCCTCGACGTGAAATACTACGTGCTTCTGCCGTCGATCTCCTGGGTCGGTTCGACGCTCGACAACTACCAATGGGAATCGATCCTGCGCTCGGTGTCGGCGCATCGCTCCTACCGCTGGGTCTATGACGCTGACTACAAGCCGACCAATATCGCCGATTACCTGATCCTCAACGTCCGCATGCCGCGATCGCTGACCTTTTGCTATCGCTTCCTGGCGGAGCATCTGAAATTCCTCGGCGAGGACTATGGCGAACGCCATGCCTGCCACGCAACGGCGGAGAAAACGCAGGCGATGTTGAGGGCAGGGTCGATCAAGGACATTTTCGATACCGGCCTGCACGAATTCCTGGCCAATTTCATTCGCGACAACACCAGGCTCGGCGACGAGATCGCACAGGACTACAGGTTTAATTGACCATGTTGCCCAACCGAAGGACCGCCTTAGCGAAAAATGGTTGCCGGTTTTCGAGCAAGTTCATGCATTCAAACGGACGATAGCCATGCGGCTGAAGATCTCTCACCGGACCGAATACCGCTACGATGCTCCGGTCCAGTATCTGCTGCAACGGCTGAGGCTGTTGCCGGTAAGCGGGCCGACACAGACGGTGCTGTCCTGGGCGTTGAAGGTTGAAGGCGCGCGCGAGGAGGTTCGATTTACCGACCAGTATGGCAACGATAACAGGTTGTTGAGCGTCGAGGGCGACCACGACTTCATCACGGTCGAGGCGTCGGGCGAGGTGGTGACGCGCGACACATCAGGCGTCAGCGGTCCGCATCAGGGCTTCGCGCCACTCTGGTTGTTCGCGCAGGAGACGCCTTTGACCGCCATAGGCAGCGGCATCCGTGGTCTTGCCGAAGCGGTCGGCACGGGCACCGATATCGAAAGGCTGCACCGGCTGATGGCCATCATCGGCGAGCGCGTCGCCTATACACCTGGCATCACCAATGCGGCGACCCCGGCTGAAGAGGCCCTGGCGCTGAAAACCGGGGTTTGCCAGGACCATAGCCACATCTTTGCCGCCGCCGCGCGCGCCATGGGTTTTCCGTCCCGCTATGTCAGCGGCTATCTGATGATGGAGGCGGCTGTCGAGCAGGCGGCAAGCCATGCCTGGGCCGAAGCACATGTTCCGGGCCTCGGCTGGGTTGCCTTCGACCCCGCCAATGGTATTTCTCCCGACGAGCGCTATGTGAAGGTGGCCACCGGCCGTGACTATCGTGACGCTTCGCCGGTTTCGGGAATTCGGCTGGGGCAGGCGGAAGAACAGCTTGCGGTCACCGTCACGGTAGAGCAGTAATCCCTCAGGATTTGCCGCTCAAGCAATTCCAGGAAAAGTGTGAAGCGGTTTTCCGTCCGGAATTGCGTCGAGCCACTCTAGAAGAGATTCCATGACCTATTGCGTCGGCCTGAAGATCGATCGCGGGCTCGTGTTCATGTCGGACACGCGCACCAATGCCGGTATGGATTCGATCTCGACTTTCAAGAAGATGCATGTCTGGGAACAGCCGGGCGAGCGCGTCATCGTGCTGATGTCCGCCGGCAATCTGGCGACGACGCAGGCCGTGGTCAGCCTGCTCGAGGAGCGCACCAAGGCCGTGGCGGACCGCCATGCCACGCTGCTCGAAACACCGTCGATGTATCAGACGGTGCGGCTGGTCGGCGACACGGTCAAGGAGGTGATCGCCCATTCGTCGCCTGTCGGCGAGAAGGCCGATTCCTATTTCAATGCCTCTTTCATCCTGGGTGGGCAGATCAAGGGCAGCCCGCCACGGCTGTTCATGATCTATCCCGAAGGCAATTTCATCGAATCGACCGACGACACTCCATTCTTCCAGATCGGCGAGACCAAATACGGCAAGCCGATCATCATCCGCGCCTATGAGCGGACGATGAGCCTTGCCGAGACCGTGAAGCTGCTTCTGGTCTCATTTGATTCGACGTTGAAGTCGAACCTGTCGGTTGGTTTGCCGCTCGACCTTCTGTTCCTGGAGAAGGATGCTTTCCAGGTCGGGCTGAAGAAACGGATCAGCCAGGACGACCAATATTACCGCGCCATTTCCGAAGGCTGGTCGAATGCGTTGAAGTCAGCCTTTGCCAGCCTGCCGGACTTCCCGGGATAGTGCTGCCGCCAGGCCTCTCGCCGGTTGCTCCAGTGTATTTAACATATTAATTAAAGCGATGGCTGGGGCAACCTACCCGCTCGCCGGCTATTGGGAGAAAAGCATGGACAGTGAAGAGTTCCGCGACTGGTCGAGGCGGGCCGCCGACTGGGGCGCCGACTATCGCGCCAGCCTGCGCGACCGGCCGGTGCGGCCAGCGATTGCGCCGGGCGAGATATTCAGGAGCATCGAGGCCTCTCCACCCGAAGCCCCGGAGCCGATGGACGCGATCTTCGCCGATTTCGAAGCGAAGATCGTGCCCGGCATGACGCATTGGCAGCATCCGCGCTTTTTCGCCTACTTTCCGGCCAACGCGGCACCGGTCTCGGTGGTGGCCGAGTATCTGGTTTCGGCAATGGCCGCGCAATGCATGCTATGGCAGACCTCTCCGGCGGCAACCGAGCTTGAAACGCGGACCGTCGACTGGATGCGCCAGGCGCTCGGCCTACCGGAAGGGTTCTCCGGCGTGATCCAGGATTCGGCCTCGTCGGCGACGCTCAACGCGGTGCTGACCATGCGCGAGCGGGCGCTGGACTGGCAAGGCAACAAGAAGGGACTGGCCGGGCAGGCGCGGTTGCGCATCTATTGCTCCGACCAGGTGCATACGTCGATCGACCGCGCGATATGGGTTGCCGGTATCGGCGAGGACAATCTTGTCCGTATCCCGGTGGCAGGTCGCTTTCGCGCAATGGACACCGCAGCTCTTGAAGCGGCGATCGTCGCTGACAGGAAAGCCGGCCTGCTGCCGGCGGGCATCATTGCTTGCGTAGGTGGTACCAGCACGGGTGGCACTGACGACGTTGCCGCGGTCGCCGAGATCGCCAAGCGGCATGGGCTCTACCTCCATGTCGATGCGGCCTGGGCCGGATCGGCGATGATCTGTCCGGAGTACCGGCGCTTCTGGACAGGTATCGAAGGTGCGGATTCGATCGTCTTCAATCCGCACAAATGGCTGGGCGCGCAGTTCGACTGTTCGATCCAGTTCCTGCGCGATCCCGAAAGCCATGTCAGGACGCTGGCCATCAAGCCCGACTATCTCAAGACGCACGGACATGACGGCATCATCAACTATTCCGAATGGTCAGTGCCGCTGGGCCGGCGCTTCCGCGCCCTGAAATTGTGGTTCCTGCTGCGCGCCCACGGGCTGGAAAACCTGCGCACCATGATCCGCAACCATGTCGCCTGGAGCGAGGGCCTTGCCGCCCGGCTGGCCGGGGAGCCTGACTTCGAGATTGTCAGCCAACCGATGCTGTCGCTGTTTTCGTTCCGGCACAAGGCTGCCGTGAACGGCGATGCCGACGAGCACAATCTGCGGCTGGTCAATGCGATCAACGATGATGGCCGCATCTACCTAACGCAGACGCGGGTCGATGGACGGGTGGCGATCCGCTTCCAGGTCGGGCAGTTCGAAACGACCGGCGATGATGTCGATGCGGCTTTCGCTGTCATCACGGAAATCGCGCGCGGCATGGCATGATCAACCCGGATTCGAATCGGGCCTTTGGTGCTGTCGCCGTCAGGAATTTTCGTTAGCCGGCTTGTGCCTTTTCATTGGTTTCGTTTTCGTCTATAAGCAAGAAAAACGAAAATGGGAGCTGTCTAATGTATCTGTCGCCGCGTCATGCCGAGATCATCCAGATGGCCAAGGACCACGGCCGCGTGCTGGTTGACGATCTGGCCACACATTTCAACGTGACGCCGCAGACCATTCGCAAGGACCTCAACGATCTGTGCGACCAGAGGCTGCTTTCGCGCATTCATGGCGGCGCGTTGTTCCCGTCCGGCATCGAGAACATGGAGTATGAGGCCAGGCGCAAGATCGCGGCGGACGAGAAGGAGGCGATCGGCCGCGCGGCGGCGAGACTGATCCCCGACAACGCCTCGCTGTTCATCAACATCGGCACCACGACGGAGGCGGTCAGCAAGGCGTTGCTCGATCATGATGGCTTGATGGTGATCACCAATAATATCAATGTCGCCAATAGGATGCGCATCTATCCGTCGATCGAGGTTGTGATTGCCGGTGGCGTGGTCCGCGGCTCGGACGGTGGGGTCGTCGGCGAAGCCGCGGTTGACTTCATCAGGCAATTCAAGGTCGACTACGCCGTCATCGGCGCCTCGGCCATCGACCATGACGGCGCCTTGCTCGATTTCGATTTTCGCGAAGTGAAGGTGGCGCAGGCGATCATCGCCAATGCCAGGCACGTCATCCTGGTGTCCGACCAGACCAAGTTCGAACGCACAGCGCCGGTGCGTATCGGCCACCTGTCGCAGGTCAACACCTTTATCACCGACCGCTGCGACATCCCGTCGGTGCGCAGGATATGTCAGGAGGCCGAGGTTCAGTTGATCGAGACGTCGCTTGGCTGAAACCATTCAGGGGTCATTTCACGGGCTCGTGATATTTCGTTTGACATTCGTTATCAGTTCGAAATAATTCCGCTACGGTTTCGCAAAAGGCCAAAAATGGTGCAATGCGAAATCGTGGAGGAGCTCAGTGGACACATCTTCGGTCCGGGACATTTTCGTCATAGGCGGCGGCATCAACGGCTGCGGCATCGCCCGTGACGCTGTTGGTCGCGGGTTCTCGGTTTTTCTCGCCGAGAAGAACGACCTCGCCAGCGGAACGTCCTCGGGCTCGACCAAGCTGATCCATGGCGGCCTGCGCTATCTCGAATTCTACGAATTCCGCCTGGTGCGCGAGGCGCTGATGGAGCGCGAGGTTCTGTGGAAGAACGCGCCGCACATCATCTGGCCGATGCGCTTCGTGCTGCCCTATGCCAAGGGCCTGCGTCCCGCCTGGCTGATCAGGCTCGGTCTGTTCCTCTACGACCACATTGGCGGGCGCAAATTGCTGCCAGCGACCAGAACACTCGACATGGCGAGCGATCCGGCGGCCAAACCTCTGAAACCATTGTTCAAAAAGGCTTTTGAATATTCGGACGGCTGGGTCAATGATGCGCGCCTGGTGGCGCTCAACGCCCGCGATGCCGCCGATCGCGGCGCGACGATCCGGACCCGCACGAAGGTGGTCGGAGCCCGTCGTGAAGCCGGCATGTGGGTGATCAAGATCGAGAACCTCAGGACCGGTGATACCGAGGAGGTCAGGGCCAGGCTGCTGGTCAACGCCGCCGGACCATGGGTCGATCACGTACTCTCCGACGTCGTCGGCCTCAATGACGTGCACAATGTCCGCCTCGTGCAGGGCAGCCACATCGTCATCGCCAAGAAATTCGACGATCCGCGCGCCTATTTCTTCCAGAACAAGGATGGCCGCATCATTTTCGCCATTCCCTACGAGGAAGAGTTCACGCTGATCGGCACCACCGACCGGGACTATCCCGGCGATCCGCATGACGTGAAGATCAGCGACGCCGAGATCGATTATCTCTGCGCCGCGGCCAGCGAATATTTCGCTCAACCCGTCATGCGGTCCGACATCGTCTGGACCTATTCAGCCGTGCGTCCGCTCTATGATGACGGCGCCTCCAAGGCGCAGGAAGCAACGCGCGACTATGTGCTGAAGGCCGATGCCGGCGAGGGGTCCGCCCCGATCGTCAATGCCTTCGGCGGCAAGATCACCACCTACCGCCGGCTGTCGGAATCGATGCTGGAGAAGATCGAAGGGTTCCTCGGCACACGCGGCAAGCCATGGACCGCCAACGCACCGCTGCCGGGCGGCGATTTCCCGGCCACCGGTTTCGATGCGCAGGTGACGAAGCTGAAGGCGGCCTATCCGTTCCTCGATGCGCGCCTCGCCCGCCGGCTGACCCGGCTTTACGGAACGCGCGCTCAGGTTCTGCTCGGCCTTGCCAAGTCGAATGCCGAACTCGGCCGCAACTTCGGTGGTGACCTTTACGAGGCCGAGGTGCGCTATCTCGTTGAAAACGAATGGGCAGTTACGGCGGAGGATGTGCTGTGGCGCCGGACCAAGCGCGGTCTGCACCTTAACCGCGAGCAGGTCGCAGCGCTCGATGAATTCATGCGCGGCATAAGCCGCCGACATGTCGCTGCTGCCGAATGAAGAGGTTTTGAGCTGATGCAGAAAGCCTGGGAGGAGGCGTCATGCTTGAATTGAGGAACGTTACCAAGACGGTCGGTGCGGTCGAGCATATTCGCGACGTGTCGCTGACGCTTCAGCACGGCTCGCTCAACGTTCTGCTCGGGCCAACGCTTTCCGGCAAGACCAGCCTGATGCGGCTGATGGCCGGCCTCGATGTGCCGACCACGGGTTCGGTCTGGTTCGACGGCCGCGACGTCACCGGCACGCCGGTGCAGAAGCGCAAGATCGCCATGGTCTACCAGCAGTTCATCAACTATCCGGCGATGACCGTCTACGAGAACATCGCCTCGCCGCTGCGGGTGGCCGGCGTAGAGCAGGGCAAGATCGACAGCCAGGTGCGCGAGGCCGCGGCGCTGCTCAAGCTGACGCCCTATCTCGACCGCACACCGCTCAACCTTTCAGGCGGCCAGCAGCAGCGCACCGCGCTGGCGCGCGCCATCGTCAAGAATGCCAGCCTGGTGCTGCTCGACGAACCGCTGGCCAATCTCGACTACAAGCTGCGCGAGGAATTGCGGGCTGAACTGCCGAGGATCTTCGCCGCCGCCGGCACCATCTTCGTCTATGCCACCACCGAGCCGCACGAAGCGCTGCTGCTGGGCGGCAACACGGCGACGCTGTCGGAAGGCCGGATCACGCAGTTCGGACCGACGATCGATGTTTTCCGCAAGCCGATCGATCTGGTGACGGCCAGGACATTCGCCGATCCGCCGCTCAACACCATCGTGCTGGCCAAGAAGGGGCCCGACTTCCTGCTGGAGGGCGGCGTCAAACTGCCGGTGCCGACGGAACTCGTCGGCATCGCCGACGGCAATTACACGATCGGCTTCCAGCCGCATCACCTGTCGCTCGAACGGCCTGATGCCTTGGCGGTGCCGGTGCGGGCGAAAGTCATCATCACCGAGATCACCGGCTCCGAGAGTTTCGTCCATCTCGACTTCGCCGATGCCCGCTGGGTGATGCTGACCCATGGCATCAGGGATTTCGAGACCGACGCGGTGGTCGAAGTGTTCATCGATCCGCGTCACATCATGGTCTTCGACCAGCACGGCCGCGCCGTGACCGCGCCGAAGCTGGCGGCATAGGAGGGCGATATGGCGCGCATCGACGTCAACCATGTCAGGCATTCCTATCTGCCTAACCCGCGAACGGACGCCGATTTCGCGCTGCGGGAAGTGCATCATACGTTCGAGGATGGCGGCGCCTATGCGCTGCTTGGGCCGTCCGGCTGCGGCAAGACCACACTGCTCAACATCATTTCAGGCCTGCTTCGTCCCTCGCACGGCCAGTTGCTGTTCAACGGCAGGGACGTGACCAACCTGTCGACGCAGGAGCGCAATATCGCACAGGTGTTCCAGTTCCCGGTCATCTACGACACCATGACCGTCTACGACAATCTGGCGTTCCCGCTGCGCAATCGCGGCGTGACGGAGGCCGACGTCGACCGCAAGGTGCGCGAGACGCTGGAAATGATCGACCTGGCCTCCTGGGCCAAGAAGAAGGCGAGAGGGCTGACCGCCGACCAGAAGCAGAAAATATCGCTCGGCCGCGGGCTGGTCCGCTCGGACGTCAACGCCATCCTGTTCGACGAGCCGCTGACGGTCATCGATCCGCACATGAAATGGGTGCTGCGCTCGCAGTTGAAGCAACTTCACCGCCGTTTCGGCTATACCATGGTCTATGTCACCCACGACCAGACCGAGGCGCTGACCTTCGCCGACCAGGTCGTGGTCATGTATGATGGCGGCATCGTGCAGATCGGCTCTCCGGCGGAACTGTTCGAAAGGCCGCGTCATACTTTCGTGGGCTATTTCATCGGCTCGCCCGGCATGAATGTCATGCCGGTGGCGATCGACGGCAGGACGGCGACGCTCGGCTCGCAGCGCATCGAGCTGCCTGGCGTGCCGAAGGCCGGCAGCGGCGCCGTCGAACTCGGCATTCGCCCCGAATATATCAGGCTCGGCCGCGATGGCATGGCCGTTTCGATCAGCAAGGTCGAGGATCTTGGCCGCCACAAGGTGGTGCGCGCCAAGCTGGAGGGTCGCGACATCGCGGCGGTCATCGGCGAGGACGAGACCGTTCCAGCCGAGCCCAAAGTGCGGTTCGATCCTGCCGGCATCAACATCTATGCCGATTCCTGGCGTGTCGAGATGGGGGCTTAGATGGAAAAGACCTGGAACAACAAGGCCTGGTTCCTGGTGCTGCCGGTGCTGGTGCTGGTAGCGTTCTCGGCCGTCATCCCGCTGATGACCGTCGTCAATTATTCGGTGCAGGACACGTTCGGCAACAACGTCTTCTTCTGGGCCGGAACGGAGTGGTTCGAGGAATTGTTGCATTCCGACCGCTTCTGGGAGGCGATGGCCCGCAACCTGATTTTTTCCTTCATCATCCTGGCCATCGAGGTTCCGCTTGGCGTCTTCATAGCGCTCAACATGCCGAAGAAGGGCTGGGGGGTGCCGGTTTGTCTGGTCTTGATGGCGCTGCCGCTGCTGATCCCGTGGAACGTGGTCGGTACCATCTGGCAGGTATTCGGGCGCGGCGACATCGGTCTGATGGGCTATTACCTCAACGCTCTCGGCATCGACTACAATTACGTACAGGATCCGTTCGATGCCTGGGTGACGATCATCATCATGGACGTTTGGCACTGGACCAGTCTGGTCGTGCTGCTCTGTTATGCCGGTCTGGTCTCGATTCCGGACGCCTTTTACCAGGCGGCCAAGATCGACGGCGCGTCTCGCTGGGCGGTGTTCCGCTACATCCAACTGCCGAAGATGCAGCGCGTGCTGTTGATCGCCGTGCTGCTGCGCTTCATGGACAGTTTCATGATCTACACCGAACCCTTCGTCGTTACCGGCGGCGGCCCGGGCAATTCGACGACGTTCCTGTCGATCGACCTGGTCAAGACGGCGCTCGGCCAGTTCGACCTCGGTCCGGCAGCGGCCATGTCGCTGGTCTACTTCCTCATCATCCTGTTGTTGTCGTGGGTTTTCTACACCGTGATGACCAATTACGACGCGGAGCGCTGAGATGACCGGCGTCAACGAACGCACCGAACGTAGTGCGATGAACGGGACCGCCGCCTCCGAGGGGCTCGCCAGTTCGCTGTCGCAGAGCGAACTGGACAGGCGGATGCGCCGGCGCGGCGAGGAATCACGCTGGTGGTGGATGGTGCCGACGCTGTACATCTTTGTGCTGCTGCTGCCGATCTACTGGCTCATTAATATGAGCTTCAAGACCAATGCGGAGATCGTCAACTCGCTGAGGCTGTATCCGCACGAACCGACCCTGCATAATTACTACACCATTTTCACGCAGTCGGCCTGGTATTCCGGCTACATCAACTCGATCACCTATGTCGTGATGAACATGGTGATCTCTGTCACCGTGGCACTGCCGGCGGCCTATGCCTTCTCGCGCTACCGCTTCCTCGGCGACAAGCATCTGTTCTTCTGGCTGCTGACCAACCGCATGGCGCCCCCAGCGGTGTTCGCACTGCCGTTCTTCCAGCTCTATTCCGCCTTCGGACTCATCGATACCCATATTGCGGTGGCTCTCGCCCACTGCCTGTTCAATGTGCCGCTGGCTGTGTGGATCCTCGAAGGCTTCATGTCGGGCGTGCCGAAGGAAATCGACGAGACAGCCTATGTCGACGGCTATTCGTTCCCGCGCTTCTTCATCAAGATATTCATGCCGCTGATAGCTAGCGGCATCGGAGTCGCGTGCTTCTTCTGCTTCATGTTTTCGTGGGTCGAACTGCTGATCGCCCGCACGCTGACCACGACTGCCGCCAAGCCGATCGCGGCGACCATGACACGCACCGTGTCCGCGTCGGGCATGGACTGGGGGCTGCTGGCGGCCGCCGGCGTGCTGACGCTGATCCCCGGGGCGCTCGTGATCTGGTTTGTGCGCAACTATATCGCCAAGGGCTTCGCCCTGGGGAGGGTCTGATCCATGAACCTCAATTTCACCTGGATGGCATGGACCTGGCCGACGGCCGCCTTCTTTGTCGTCATCGCGCTGCTTCTGTTTGGCATGGGTGTTTGGGAATACGCTTCGCCGGGCGGCAACCCGCGCGTCGGCGTGCTGCGCTTCGAGACGACGCGCGGCGATCGCCTCTTCGTTTCGCTGCTTGGCAGCGCCTTTATCCATCTCGCTTGGTTGGGTCTCGTTGGATCCAACCTGTGGTGGGCTCTCGCTCTCTCCGTGCTCTACGCCGTTGGCGTGTTCCGCTACGTATAGAGGGAGAATACTGATGGAGCGGCCGCGTGTCGGCGGACGCTCCAGATCGCACTTGAAACCTTTTAAAAACTCGGAGGAGACACAATGCGACGGCAATTTTTAACGTCAACGACTGCCCTTGTCCTGTTGCTCGGCGCGGGCAATGCCTATGCCGGAATGGATGAAGCAAAGACCTTTCTCGACAAGGAGATAGGCGATCTGTCGACGCTTTCGCGCGCCGACCAGGAAAAGGAAATGCAGTGGTTCATCGATGCGGCCAAACCGTTTGCCGGCATGGACATCAAGGTCGTCTCGGAAACCTTGACCACACACCAGTACGAATCGCAGGTGCTGGCGCCTGCTTTCACCGCAATTACCGGCATCAAGGTCACGCACGACGTCATCCAGGAAGGTGACGTCGTTGAGAAGATCCAGACCCAGATGCAGACCGGCCAGAACATCTATGACGGCTGGGTCAACGATTCGGACCTTATCGGTACCCACTGGCGCTACCAGCAGGTGCGAAACCTGACTGACTGGATGGCGGGCGAAGGCAAGGACGTCACCGATCCGATGCTCGATGTCAACGACTTCATCGGCACCAAGTTCACCACTGCGCCGGACAAGAAGCTCTACCAGCTTCCCGACCAGCAGTTCGCAAACCTCTACTGGTTCCGCTACGACTGGTTCAACGACGAGAAGAACAAGGCCGACTTCAAGGCGAAGTACGGCTATGACCTCGGCGTGCCTGTCAACTGGTCGGCTTACGAGGACATCGCCGAATTCTTCACCGGTCGCGACGTCGGCGGCAAGAAGGTCTACGGCCACATGGACTACGGCAAGAAGGATCCGTCGCTCGGCTGGCGGTTTACGGACGCCTGGCTGTCGATGGCCGGCAATGGCGACAAAGGCCTGCCGAACGGCCTGCCGGTTGACGAATGGGGCATCAAGGTGGACGAGAACTCTCGCCCGGTCGGCTCATGCGTGGCGCGGGGCGGCGATACCAACGGCCCGGCGTCGGTCTATGCGATCCAGAAATACCTCGACTGGTTGAAGGCCTATGCGCCGCCGGAGGCGCAAGGCATGACCTTCTCTGAATCGGGCCCGGTTCCGTCGCAAGGCAACGTGGCGCAGCAGATCTTCTGGTACACCGCCTTCACCGCCGACATGGTCAAGCCCGGCCTGCCTGTCATGAACGACGACGGCACGCCGAAGTGGCGCATGGCGCCGTCGCCGCACGGCTCCTACTGGAAGGACGGCATGAAGCTCGGCTACCAAGACGTCGGCTCGTGGACGCTGATGAAGTCGACGCCGACCGACCGCGCCAAGGCCGCCTGGCTCTATGCTCAGTTCGTCATCTCCAAGACCGTGGATGTGAAGAAGAGCCATGTCGGCCTCACCTTCATCCGCGACTCCACGATCCACGACAAGAGCTTCACCGAACGCGCTCCCAAGCTCGGCGGGCTGATCGAGTTCTACCGTTCGCCGGCGCGCGTACAGTGGACGCCGACTGGTACCAACGTTCCCGATTATCCGAAGCTGGCGCAGCTCTGGTGGCAGAACATCGGTGACGCCTCGTCGGGAGCCAAGTCGCCGCAGGAGGCAATGAATGGCCTCTGCGCCGATCAGGAGAAGGTTCTGGAGCGTATCGGGAAGTCGGGTGTCCAGGGCGATATCGGTCCGAAGATGGCCGAAGAGCATGACCTTGCTTACTGGAACGCCGACGCGGTGAAGAAGGGCAACCTCGCGCCGCAGCTAAAGCTCGATAACGAGAAGGAAAAGCCGATCACCATCAACTATGACGAATTGGTCAAGAGCTGGCAGAAGTAAGACGATCCATGCGGGCGCCGTGCCCGTGTGAAATTGGGGGAGGCGGCGCATTGCCGTCTCCCTTCTTTGTGTCAAGGCGGAGGACGCGGGAATGAGCGGTTTTGTGCTGGCAATCGACCAGGGAACGACATCGACCCGGGCAATTCTGTTCGACGGCGACATGAAAGTCGTCGGCAGCGGGCAGCAGGAATTCACCCAGCACTATCCCGCGTCCGGTTGGGTCGAGCACGATCCGGAAGAAATCTGGGCAAGTGTCGTGGCTACCGTGAAAGCCGCGCTGAGGGCCCCCGATTGTGAGGCTTCGGATGTGGCCGCCATCGGCATTACCAACCAACGCGAGACCGTCGTCATCTGGGACAAGGCGACCGGCAAGCCGATCCACAATGCCATCGTCTGGCAGGACCGCCGCACCGCGCCGCTCTGCCAAAAATTGAAGAAGCAGGACCTGGAGAAGAAATTCACCCGCAAGACAGGGCTGCTGCTTGATCCCTATTTTTCCGGCACAAAGATCGCCTGGATGCTGGACAAGGTGAAAGGCGCCAGGAAACGCGCGGAGAGGGGCGAATTGCTGGCAGGTACCATCGATAGTTTCCTGATCTGGCGGCTGACCGGCGGCAAGGTCCACGCCACCGATGCCACCAACGCCTCGCGCACGCTGGTCTACAACATCGCTGAGAATATTTGGGACGACGAACTGCTTTCCATCCTGCGTATCCCCGCCGCTTTGCTGCCTGAGGTGAAGAACTGCGCGGACGATTATGGGGTGACGGAAAAGAGCCTGTTTGGCGCGGAGATACGAATCCTCGGTGTCGCCGGCGACCAGCATGCCGCGACCATCGGCCAGGCCTGCTTCGAGCCAGGCATGATGAAGTCCACCTATGGCACAGGCTGCTTCGCGCTGCTCAATACCGGCGCCGATCTGGTGCGCTCGAAGAACCGGCTGCTGACCACGATTGCCTACCGGCTGAACGGCAAGACCACCTATGCGCTGGAAGGCTCGATCTTCATTGCCGGCGCCGCCGTGCAGTGGCTGCGCGACGGCATCAAGGTGATCGGAAAGGCCGAGCAGAGCGGCAAACTGGCTGCCGAGGCCGATCCGGCGCAGCAGGTCTATCTGGTGCCGGCCTTCGTCGGACTGGGCGCGCCGCATTGGGACGCGGACGCGCGCGGCGCCATCTTCGGGCTGACGCGCAATTCGGGCCCGGCGGAATTTGCCCGCGCCGCACTCGAATCTGTCGGCTACCAGACCCGCGACCTGCTGGATGCCATGCACAAGGATTGGAAAGGCGCCGCAGCCACGGTACTTCGCGTGGATGGCGGCATGGTGGCGTCGGACTGGACGATGCAGCGCCTAGCCGACATACTCGACGCGCCGGTCGACCGCCCGACCATATTGGAGACGACCGCGCTCGGTGCGGCCTGGCTCGCCGGCTCGAAGGCCGGTGTGTGGCCCAAGGCGAAGGAATTCGCCAAGACCTGGGCGCTCGACCGGCGATTCAAACCGGACATGGACGTCGCCACACGATCCGCCAAACTGGCAGGCTGGCGCGATGCCGTGCGCAGGACCCTGAGCTCGCAATAAGGGACTGTGCGGATGGATGTGGGGGAAATGAAGCCAGATTGGTATTCTGATTGGCGCGATGAGGCCTTCGAACAGCTGGAGGTCAAGAACGAGCGCCTGCACAAAGATTTCCGCCTCGGCACCTGGCCGCGCTACGACTATGACCTGAAAACTGGGAAGCTCCTGTTCTCGGAGGAAGGAACGGTCAAGGTCATTGCCGAGATCCAGATCGCGGGCACCACGAGCGCCAAGGCGAACAACTGGCTCTGGGCCTGGGCAAACGCAAATTTGCCTGGTGAACTCCTCGGCGACGCAAAGCTGGTTCGGTCCTTCGGGGAGAAGAATGGCATAGACGAATTGGCCCGGGCCTATGTGACGGATGGGATCAACGACCTTGAACCGCTCGGTTGGGAACTGACCGGAGCAATGGTGCGGATTTGCAATGCCCTTGGCGCCTATCGCTCTCCAAGCGGCGAAGGTGGCGGACTTTATCTAATCATCAAAAGGATCGGCTGGGCCAACTGATTCGGTCTTTTTTACGATCTCAAGACCATGGGAAACCCCGCGCCCGTCGGCGCGGGGTTAAAGAGACTCGTCCTTGATAGCTCCAATCAGTAGGGGGAGCGGCACTCCCGACGAGGACCATTGTTCGGCTGGAAGGTATTGTCCGAAGCGCGGTAACTTCGGTAATGGTCATAACACCACTGCACGTGGGCATTGCCTTCGTAAACGCGGTGGTTCTCGCTGTTGACAATAGCGCCAGTGATCAACGCGCCGGTAGCGAAGGCCGCAAGCGGGAACCAGTAGTCGCCATGGCGGCGATAGCCGCGATGATACTCACGATAGCCGCGATGGCCGTTCCAATACATGTCGCCGTTGCGAGCAAAGCTGCGATTGCGCGAGAAACTGCGATTGAACGGACGGTTTCGCCTCCATTCCTGATATTGCACCGTCTGCACATCCGGCGTTGCGATCTCGGGCATGGGCACATAGGCCGGCTGGGCGTTGACCGGCACGGTCTCCGCAGCAATGAGTGTGGCTGAGAGGGCCGCAGCAAGAAGGCCCGATTTGACTCTGCTCATGGTATTCTCCTCGAGGGTTTTGCGAACGTCCCTGTCGACGGAAAACGAACGTCGCACGCGATTTGTTCCGCGGGAGGCGGGCGGCGGCTATCGGGTGGAGATCGTGGCCCACTCCTGACGGACTGCCCGCCCGACCGGTACCAGCAGGCAAAGGTGCCGCGATTTAGGGGCGAAGAAGCGGCTGCCGAGCCGTCTTTTCCGGTTGACCGCTCGCGGCACTCTCCCTATGTTCCGCGCAATTTCGGGGGCGGCCTTTTCGAGCCCGCGGGAGCGCGTAGCTCAGCCGGTAGAGCAACTGACTTTTAATCAGTAGGTCATGGGTTCGAATCCCATCGCGCTCACCAAACATGCTCATCGCCAGCACGACTATGAATACCCAGGGCAACTATATGGGGACCGAACTCGCGCAAGTGCCTGGCACGCGAGTTCACCGTCTGGGATTGCAACATCACCTGCCAGGGCTGCGGCATCCAGCTGATCACACGACCGGCGTCAAGATCCTTAAGTCTTATATCGAGCACCCGTCGTATAGGTTATTATTCCAATTTTGACCAAGGGGCGACATTGAGTCTTACAAACAGTAACGTCAAGACGTTTCACGTTTGGCTGGCGGCTTTCTTTGTTGGCGCCATTTTCCTGGGTGGCGTATGGCTCGGCAAGATTACGCTACCGATAAGCACGTTGATATTGCCGGTATTCTTCATGAGCCGCGCCCAGTTCAACTTGCGGCTCCCTCCGGCCTGCGTTCCGCTCTTGGTGATAGTCGTCGTCATCCTGATCCAGTTCGGCATGTATCTCGGTAACCCCGCCTTCAGATGGAAATCCGATCTGGCGGTCTGGCTACCGGTTGCCTTTGCAGGCTTGACGATCGTGGCGCTGAGGCGCGCCTCTATTTCTGATCGGATGGCGCTTCGGTCCATGATCGCCGGCGGCGCGGTGACCGCCGCAATTATGATTACGATGATCGTGTTTGTTCCAAACGGCGCGTTTCTTCTGCCGGGCCAGGACGCGGCCAATGTCGAGGCTGCATATGCAGCGGACGTGGAAAGGACCACGTCCCGCCCCATCATCGTGCAGCCGTTGGCGCAAGATCCCGCATCAATCGATGCCGAAAATCCTTCCCCTCAAACGCCATCAGTAGCTGCGCCCGCTGGCAGGGAAGCTTTCTCGCCTAAGGTCGGAGATCAAGGGTTCTACGACCTGAAAAACAGAGCCAGAAGCTTCCTTGGATTGTCGAATTATATCGCCGTTTTTTTAGTGTTTCTATTCGCGGTAACGCTTTTTTCCGGGCTTCCTCTCGTCGCCGGGGTCTTTGGTATCCTTGTGTTTCTGACCCTGTCCCGCTTTGGGATAGCCATGCTAGTGGTTGTCACTGGCGTCTATGTCTTGCGCTCGAAAGTGAACCCGGTGAAAGCTGCGACGTCGGCAGCGATCCTCTGCGCAGTCGGCCTGGTTGTTCTATATGTCCTAAGGGACGCCGTGCCACATATGCCTCACTTGGCGTCCTTGATGGCTAGGTTCGAATATTGGCGCTCCGGCGTCGATGCACTGAGGCTGCATCCGATCGTCGGCGCGCCTCGATCTGTCTATCTGATCGAGATGGGCTACAGTATCACATGGAACCCGCACAATTCGATTCTGTGGCTGGCCGTGAACTTTGGTCTTATCGGGGTTGCCGGCTACGGTGCCTACGTATGGATTGCTGTGCGAGAGATTGCCAAAGCGGCCGTCTCGTCCAGCCTCTGGACTGGAGTATTTGTCGGTATGATCGCGCTCCTGGCATGGAGCTTCGAAGAGATTATCGTGCTTACGCCTGCCTTTGAGCTGTTGCTGGCAGCGATGTACTCCCTGGCGCGGGCCAGCCGCCGCAGTTGACCCGCCGACGACGGCCTTAGTCTCCGTCTCACAACAAGAGTGAGCGACATGTGCAAGGGCAAGGCAGAGGATCCGTTTCGTTCGAAGGCGCGTCTTCACTACCGGTGACAGCGCCGATCAGCTTCGCAATCATCCTTCGATTTCCGTGCGGAGATCCCGCACGGGCTGGGCGAGCTAGTCCACCGCGGCACAAGGTGATCGACCGCTCAGCCGCTCTGCGACAAATGAACGTGAAGAACGGCGGCTTTCTTTGCAATCAGTCCTTCCAAATCCGCGTCCGACCGTTTGGTGCCGGTCCGTTCCCGCAGCAGCGAGATCACCGCTTTCATAGAAAGCTGGGCCGTCTGACCGCTCAGGATGGCATCCACCGCGCCGGCAACATCCGGCGTCTCCGTTGGTGCTCGCATGATCGGCTCCTTTCTGTTCAGGTCGGCCTCGGTGCCGGCCGGTCCTCTGAGGCCGCGGTCGAAGAAGACGGGCAGGCCGTTCTTGACGGCGAGAGCGGCGACCATATCGTCGAGCTTGCGGTCGGAGAGTGCCGGGTCCGAAGGAGCGGGTTTCAGGATTCTACGGATCACTCGGGCAGCCTGGTCCGTCGACACAAAACCAAAACGCCGCTTTCTGGCCTCGACATATTGTTCGATGATCATGCTCAGACGTCGGGCTGCAACATCCTTCGGTTCCTGCACCTAGGCCTCCTTGGCTGCCATGCGTGCGATATCGGCAGCACAAACAGGAAATAGGGCAGCTTGATCGAACATCAAACAGGGGAATTGGCCATCATTCGCTCCATCTTCTCGTAAGACAGGAACGATCCCGCGCCTGAAGCATTTCGCTCTATGACCAGCTCATTGAGGGAACGCCGGGCCATGAAGATTGCCCATGTCGCACCGCTTTACGAATCCGTGCCGCCAAGGCTCTATGGCGGCACCGAGCGTATCATCTCCTACCTTACCGAGGCTCTCGTCGACCTCGGCCATAGCGTGACCCTGTTCGCCAGCGGCGATACGAAGACCTCAGCCAATCTGGTGCCATGCCGTGAACGGGCGCTTCGTCTCGATCCCCGTCCGCTGAAATCCGAGATAGCGGCGCATTTGTCGATGCTCGACGAGGTGCGCAAACGGGCCGACGATTTTGACGTCATTCATTTTCATCTCAGCCATTTCCTGCATTTCCCGTTTTTCCGCGACATGCCGCAGCGCACCGTGACGACGCCCCATGGCAGGCTGGATTACGCCGACCTCCCACAAGCCTACGATCGGTTCCCGCGGTTCCCGATGATTTCCATATCCCGCAGCCAGCGAGCGCGATTCGCATCCGCGAACTGGCTGGCCACGATCCATCACGGGCTGCCGATCGAGCTCTATGAACCCGATTTCGAGGCAGGATCGGATGGTTCCTATCTCGCCTTTCTCGGCCGGATGTCGCGTGACAAGCGGCCGGATCGGGCGATCGAGATCGCCCGCCGTACCGGCCTGAAACTCAAGCTCGCGGCCAAGATCGGCGATGGCGATCGCGCTTATTTCGAGGAAGTCGTCCAACCGATGATCGATGGCGACCGGGTCGAATATGTCGGCGAGATCGGCGAGGACCAGAAGAACAGGTTTCTTGGCAATGCGGCAGCCTTGCTGTTTCCCATCGATTGGCCCGAGCCTTTCGGCCTTGCCGTGGTCGAGGCCATGGCCTGTGGTACCCCTGTGATGGCCTGGAGTTGCGGCGCCATGCCCGAGATCATCGATCATGGGGTCAGCGGCTTCGTCGTCGAAACCATTGAAGATGCTGTGGCGACGATGCCGGCTCTCCTCCAACTCGACAGGCGGCGAATAAGAGCGGTTTTCGAGAGGCGGTTTTCAGCCGACAGAATGGCCAGGGATTATGTCGCGGCCTATTCCCGGCTGAGCGACGGCCATCAGCAAAGCAGAGCCTCCTAGGCCCCTTCACCCGTTCGGAAACCCAACACGGGGACAGTCTTCTTGACCATCATCCAACTCGACGAACGCAAGCTTGATCCGGCGATAGCGCTGGCTTCACTCGATGAAACCGCGCCCAGGGAGCCGCACAGGCTCTTCGCGCTCAAGCATGGCGATTGCTTTGCCGTCGCCGATGCCTATGGCGACATCCGTGGTGTCGGCGACGGGTTCTTCCGCGATGACACGCGCGTGCTTTCTGAATATCGCCTCGCGATCGGCGGCCGTTCGACATCCCTTCTTGGTGCGTCGCTCAGCCAGGACAATGTCCTGTTCACCGCCAATCTCACCAATCTGCCGATCGAAACCGTTGGTGGCCGGCCCATTGCGCAAGGCGCCATTCACATCGAGCGCGTCAGGCTGCTGTGGCAGGACCGCCTCTATGAGCGGCTGACGCTGTCGAACTACGGCCGGGAGCATTCCACCATCCTGCTTTCGCTGCGCTTTGCCGCCGATTTCCGCGACATGTTCGAAGTTCGTGGATCGACGCGGCCGAAGCGGGGCACCTCACATACGGCCGAGGTTGGCCGGAGCTCCGTGATGCTTCGCTACGAGGGGCTGGACAAGGTCGAGCGCAAATCGGCGATATCGTTTTCGCAAGTGCCCGACGAACTGACCTCGGAACGAGCGGACTTCCTCATCGCCGTCACCAAGCGCAGTCGCAAGACGCTGTATGTCGAGGTTGGCACCGATGCCAGGGATACGCCCGAACGCGAGCGGTTTCGCGCTGCGGCCGCCCGCGCGCGTTTCGGCATGCGCGCCAAGCGTCGCCACGGCGCAACGCTGCACAGCTCCGGCAGGGTGTTCAACGACTGGATCGAACGGGCGCGTGCCGACGTGGCGCTGCTCACAACGGAGCTGGCGACAGGTCCCTATCCCTATGCTGGCATTCCATGGTTCTCGACGGCCTTTGGCAGGGACGGGGTGATCTCCGCGCTGCAAATGCTGTGGCTCAACCCCGGCCTGGCGCGCGGCGTGCTCGCCTTTCTTGCGCAACACCAGGCAACCGAAACCTCGCCCTTCAGCGACTCCCAGCCCGGCAAGATCATGCACGAAACGCGCAAGGGCGAGATGACGGCGCTCAGCGAACTGCCGTTCGGCCGCTACTATGGCGGCGTCGACACCACGCCGCTCTATGTCCATCTTGCCTGTGCCTATGCTGACCGCACTGGCGACACGGACCTTATCGATGGCCTGTGGCCGTCGCTGTGCGCCGCCGCCGAATGGATCGAAGCCGCGAGCCGGCCGACAGGATTTGTCACCTACCTCCGTGCGGCGGAATCAGGCCTCGCCAACCAGGGTTGGAAGGACAGTTTCGATTCCGTTTTCCACGCCGATGGTCGCATCCCGAAGGGGCCGATCGCGCTGGTCGAGGTCCAGGGTTACGTCTTCGCGGCGTTCCAGGGGTTGGCGAAGCTGGCTCGGCTGCGCGGCGAGGACGAGAAGGCCGAAGGTTGGGAGAGGCGTGCTCAGGAAATCCGTCAGCGGGTCGAAAGCCATTTCTGGGTGGAGGAGCTTGGCTATTATGCGCTGGCCCTGGACGGCGACGGCCAGCCTTGCAAGGTGCGCACGTCCAATGCCGGACACCTGCTTTATGTCGGCCTTCCCGACCCGGATCGCGCGCGGATCGTCGCTGACCAATTGCTGTCGGCTTCATTCCACACCGGCTGGGGACTGCGCACGCTGGCGGATGACGCGATCTTCTTCAATCCGATGTCGTACCACAACGGCTCCATCTGGCCACACGACACCGCGATCTGTGCGGCAGGCCTTGCGCGATACGGCATCCGCGACAGCGTGGTGCGGCTGATGAGCGGTACATTCGAATCCGCCGTCCATTTCAACATGCGGCTGCCTGAGCTGTTCTGCGGTTTCACCCGCGCACCTGGCGAGGCGCCGATCGCTTATCCGGTCGCGTGCTTGCCGCAGGCCTGGTCGGCAGGCTCGGCCTTCATGCTCATGCAGGCGTGTCTCGGCCTGCAGATCGACGGCTGGACCGGTGAAATCCAGGTGACACGGCCGCGCTTGCCAATCGGCATCGACAATCTGGTGGTCCGCCATCTCGCGGTCGCGGGTGTTGCTGTGGATCTGACATTTCAGCGGGTAGGGGACCGCGTCGGCGCCTTCCTGGCCGATCGCCATGAGGGGCTGGTGCCTCTCGTGGTCAGAAGCTGAAAACATCGGAACCATCGCGCGCCGCGAACGTTGGACCCCGGCGCGATGGGTGCCGGAACTCCAGTCGGCGAGGCCAGCTACGGCATCCCATTGAAAGGTAATTGACTTCAAATGCCCGACAACACTTCGTACCTGGTCGCTCCCTCGTCCGCCTTGTGGCTCCTTGTCCTTGTAGCTGTCGGCATCCTGATCATCGCGCGGGCGACCATGATGTTGCGGGCGAAGAGGAGCAGGAAGCTCGCCGCCGTGACGGTTGAGCCGGCTCGCGGTCCATTGCCGGAATTCGCGAAGAATGGGCAGTCCGCCGCCGCTGCGCTGGTGCAGTGGTCGCCCGAAACGCTGCGTCACATATTGGCGACGGAGCTTCCCGATGCCCAGGTGATCGTCGTGTCAAATCGCGAGCCGTATATCCACAACCGCAAGGGGGAGGACATACAACTGGTCGTACCCGCCAGCGGCCTCGTCTCCGCCCTGGAGCCGATCACCCGGGCCTGTGCAGGCACGTGGATCGCCTATGGCGGTGGGTCGGCCGACACGCTCGTGGTCGACAAAAATGACAGGGTCGAGGTACCGCCCGAAAACCCTTCCTACACGTTGCGTCGTGTCTGGCTGAGCGAAGAAGAACAGCAAGGTTATTATCTCGGCTTTGCCAATGAGGGCCTCTGGCCGCTGTGCCATATCGCCTTCACCCGGCCAATATTCCGCGCCTCCGATTGGGAGTCCTACGAGGCGGTCAACCGCAAATTCGCCGACACCGTTGTCGCGGAAGCCCGCAACGAACGGCCCATAGTGCTGGTCCAGGACTACCATTTCGCGTTGTTGCCGCGGATGATCCGGGAGCGCCTGCCGGAGGCGATCATCATCACCTTCTGGCACATTCCATGGCCGAATTCGGAGGTGTTCAGCATCTGCCCATGGCGCGAGAAGATTCTCGAAGGCCTGCTCGGCAGTTCAATTGTCGGCTTTCACACCCAGTTCCATTGCAACAACTTCATCGACAGCGTCGACCGCTTTCTCGAGAGCAGGATCGAGCGGGAGGATTCGGCCATCTCCTATGGTGGCCAGATCAGCCTGGTTCACGCCTATCCGATTTCGATCGAATGGCCACCGGTGCAACTCGGCAAATTGCCTGACGTGGCGCAATGCCGCCAGCGTGTTCGTGAGAGATTCGGACTGGCTGAAAATATCAGACTGTGCGTGGGCGTTGAACGTCTCGACTACACCAAGGGTATCCTTGATCGCTTCAACGCGCTCGATGAACTGTTGAAACTCCATCCCGAATGGATCGGCAAGGTGGCGTTCCTGCAGATCGCCGCGCCCAGCCGCGGAAGCTTGCCTGCTTATCAGCAGTTGCATGAAGAGTGCCTGCGTCAGGCAGAGGATCTCAACCAACGCTATGGTCGCGAGGGTTACACGCCCGTCGTGATGGTGACGGAACACCACTCACAAGAACAGGTCTACGAGCTCTATCGCGCCGCTGATGTTTGCATGGTCACAAGCCTGCATGACGGCATGAACCTAGTCGCCAAGGAATTTGTCGCGGCGCGTGACGACGAACAGGGTGTCCTGCTGCTCAGTATGTTCGCTGGAGCTTCCAAGGAGTTGCTTGAGGCGCTGATCGTCAATCCCTATGACGCAGCGATGATGGGTGACGTCTTGCTTCAGGCTTTGATCATGTCGCAAGAGGAGCAGCGCCAGCGCATGCAGCGCATGCGTGAGGTCGTTCGCGACAACAATGTCTATCGATGGGCAGGCAGCATGCTGCTCGACGCCGCGCGCTTGCGCAAACGTATTGAAATCGATCGCGCCGTCGGTGCCGCTCCGGTGGCTCCACGTAACGTGATATCATTGCTCGACCGCAAGCGGGTGGCGGCTCTGTGATGTCGATACTTCCGAACCTGCCCGCGCCTGACGTTCCCCAAGGGCCATGGGCCTTGTTCCTGGACATCGACGGCACGCTTCTTGAACATGCCACGCATCCTGACGCAGTGGTCGTCGATGACGCGTTGCGCATGCTGTTGGCAAGACTTGAAATGCAATTGGACGGAGCGTTGGCGTTCATCACGGGACGGTCGATTGCCGCTGTCGACCATCTCTTCCAGCCCCTTCGACTGCGCGCCGCCGGGCTTTATGGTCTCGAGCACAGGCTGGCGCGGGATGGTCCGGTCGAGGCGGCGGGCGAGCCGGCCGACATTGCAGCACTTGCCGGGGAAATCGAGGCGGAACTGGCCAGCGCTGATGTCTATATCGAACGAAAGGGACCGATCCTGGCCATTCATACGCGTGCGGCGCCGCACTTGCTTCAGCGTGCGACACAGTTGGTCGAACGGGCGTTGGACAGGTTGCCCCCGGGATATCGGGTGCTGGCTGGCAATGCAGGGGTCGAGCTGATGCCGCTTGAGGCTGCCAAAGGAGCGGCGATCAGGCGCTTCATGGCGGAACCGGCTTTCACGGAACGATGCCCGGTGTTTCTTGGCGACGATACGTCCGATGAGAACGGATTCGATGTCATCAACGAAATGGATGGGGTCTCGGTACGTATCAGACCGCGCGCACCGACAGCCGCGCACCATACGCTTGCCAATGTCGACGAGGCACTCGCCTGGCTGGACGCCGTGAGCCGGAGTAATGCGAAGAGACTTACCGCCTGACCATCTCATGAACCGAAGGAGCCGGCAATGACCCAACTCGCAAGCCTCATTCGGGAGATCATGCCTACTTGGCTGCGCCGGCGCCCGCGCCAGAACGCGCAGCAGACCGAGTCAGGGCTCGATCCGTCTCGCCCGGCGAATGCAGATATGGTCTGGCGCAAGATTGTCGAAAAGGATCTCTTTGGCGCCAATACACAGGACTACGCGGAAACTCCAGACGAAGGGACCAAACGCCACTGAAGGACGGCTTCAGTCTTTCCCAAAAACCAGCGAAACATGGCCGCCCGCATGACGTTCGAGCCGGCCGGCGAGATCGAGTTCCAGAAGCACCATGAAAACCTGGGCCGGGTGCAGGCCGGTGTGGCGGATGATTTCGTCGATCGACACCGGCGTCGGGCCGAGCGCCTCGACTACCTCTGTGCGGTCGCTCTCGCCGGGCGGCGGTGTGGCCGAGAAATCGGGCGGGTCCTCAAACGGCGACACGTCAGGTGCCTGCATGCCGGTCAACGGCGCGATTGCCCTGGAAACATCCGATGCTTCGGTGACCAGCGTGGCGCCGTCCTTGAGCAGGCCGTTGGTGCCGGCAGCACGCGGATCGAGCGGGGAGCCCGGCACGGCAAAGACCAGGCGGCCCATTTCGCCGGCAAGCCTGGCGCTGATCAGGGATCCCGACCGCTGCGCCGCCTCGATCACCACCAGCCCAAGGGCGGCACCCGCGACGAGACGATTGCGGCGCGGAAAATCCTGCGCACGCGGCTGCCAGCCGAATGGCATCTCGGAGATGACCGCCCCATGTTCGGCGATTTCCTCGCACAGGCCGGCATTTTCGGGCGGGTAGGGCAGGTCAAGGCCTCCGGCCAGCACGCCGATCGTGCCGGTCGACAGACTGCCCTGATGTGCCGCTGTGTCGATGCCGCGTGCCAGGCCGGAGATGATCCCATATCCATCGCGCCCAAGATCGGCCGCCAGCATGCGCGCCATCTTGATGCCAGCCAGCGATGCGTTGCGCGCGCCGACGATGGCTACGCCCGGCAACCGGAACACGGCGGCATTGCCCTTGACCGCCAGCAGCGGTGGCGGATGGTCCATGCTGCGCAACAGCGGGGGGTAATCGGCCTCACCGATGCCGACAAAGCGTGCACCATTGCGCCGGGCTGCTTCCAGTTCGGCTTCTGCCTCGGCAACGGAAGGGATGCGGACCATCCGGTTGGCGCCCCCGGAAATCATCAGTTCCGGCAGCATTTGAAGCGCGACTTCGGCCGACCCGAAGCGGTTGATCAGGTCCCGGAAGGAAGCAGGGCCGACATTCTGGGTGCGGATCAGCCGCAGCCAGCTCAGCCGCTGCCGGTCGCTGAGGCGCGGCCCGGCGGCTGGATCACTCACCCCTTGGCTCCGATCTTGCCCTCTGTGCCGGCAAGCAGGCGTGAAATGTTGGCGCGATGCTTGATGAAGACGATGATGCTCATCACCACGAAAACAGCGGCGATCCGCGGTGTGCTCAGTACGTAGAGAGCGATCGGCACGATCACAGCTGCCGTCAGTGCTGCCAGCGAGGAGTAGCGGAAGAGGTATGCCATCGCCAGCCAGGCGACGGCGAAGACCAGCGCCACTTGCCAGGCCAGGCCGACCAGCACGCCGAGATAGGTCGCGACGCCCTTGCCGCCCTTGAAGCCTAGCCAGGCCGGGAAGAGATGGCCGAGAAAGGCGCCAAGGCCGGCCCAGACCGCGGTTTCGGGCGCGAAATGGCCTGCTATCAGCACTGCGGTCGTGCCTTTCAGCGCATCGAGCAGCAAGGTCGCGGCTGCCAGCCCCTTGTTGCCGGTGCGCAGCACGTTGGTGGCGCCGATATTGCCGGAGCCGATATTGCGCACGTCACCAAGACCAGCGGCTCGCGTCAGCAACAGCCCGAAGGGAATCGACCCCAGAAGGTAACCGAATACCAATGCCAAGATCAGGCCGTAAGTCATTGTTTCCCCCGCATTTCCCCCTGCCAACCGGATCAGGCGCGACGCCCGTTCCCGGTCTATGCCGAGAACACTGTGCGGCCCGCGACCAGCGTTTGCAAGACCTTGCCTTGCAGGCGCGCGCCTTCGAAGCAGGTGTTTTTCGAGCGCGAGCGGATCCCGCTCTCACTGACGATCCAGGGTTCATCGAGGTCGACAAGCGCAAGGTCCGCGATAGCGCCGGGCTTCAGCGTGCCGCCGGGCAATCCGAACAGCCTTGCCGGCGCGGTGGAGAGTGTCTCGATCAGCCGCGGCAATGGCACGTCGCCATTGTGGTAGAGCCGCAAGGCGGCGCCAAGCAACGTCTCCAGCCCGATGGCGCCGGCTGCCGCGTCGGCGAAGGGCAGGCGCTTGGTGTCGACATCCTGCGGATCGTGCGAGGAGACGATGATATCGACCGTACCATCCCTGACCGCTTCGATCATCGCCAGGCGATCTTCCTCGGCGCGCAGCGGCGGCGTCAGCCGGAAGAAGGTACGATATTCGCCGACATCGTTTTCATTGAGCGACAGATTGTGGATCGACACGCCCGATGTAACCGTCGCGCCGTCGGCCTTCGCTCGCACCACCGATCCAACCGCCATAGCCGTCGAGATCTTGGCCGCGTGGTAGGAGCCGCGCGTCAGCCGAGCCAGCGCCAGATCGCGCTCGAGCGGAATGGATTCGGCTTCACGGGGAATGCCGGAAAGGCCGAGCCAGCTCGCGTAAAGGCCCTCATTCATCACCCCGGCCGAGGCAAGATCTGCATCCTGCGTCTCATGCACGATCGTGGCGCCGAAGTCGCGCGCATAGGTCAGCGCGCGGCGCATCACCAGCGCGCTCGAGATGGTGTGGCGGCCATCGGTGAAGGCGACGGCGCCTGCTTCGCGCAGCAGGCCGAACTCGGTCATCTCGCGGCCGTCGAGTCCCCTGGTGATCGCCGCCGCCGGGAAGATGTTGACGACCGCCGTGTCCTTGCCGGTGCGCAGCACGAACTCGACCAGTGCCACATTATCGATCACCGGGTCGGTATCGGGCATCATGACGATGGAGGTGATGCCACCAGCGGCCGCCGCGACACTTGCCGACGCAATGGTTTCGCGATGCTCGCCGCCGGGTTCGCCGACGAAGACGCGGCCATCGACCAGGCCTGGGATGATTACCTTGCCGGCACAGTCGATCAGCGCGGCCCCATCGGGCGCGCCCTGGTTCAGCGCCGCCTTGCCGGCGGCAACGATTTTCCTGCCATCGACAATGACGGAGCCGACTTCGTCCATGCCGCGCGAGGGGTCGACGATGCGGGCGCGCTCAAAGACCGTCGTGCTCATGCGCCGCGACCCTCTTGATTGCGGCCCCCTTGATTACGACGGGGGTCGAGCAGCGCTTCCATCACCGCCATGCGCACGGCGACACCCATTTCCACCTGTTCCTGGATGACGCTTTGCGGGCCGTCGGCGATTTCCGAGGCGATCTCGACGCCACGGTTCATCGGGCCGGGATGCATCACCAGCGCGTCATCCTTGGCGGCCTTCAGTTTCTCGGCGTCGAGGCCGAAATAGCGGAAATATTCGCGGGTCGACGGTACGAAGGCGCCTTCCATCCGCTCACGCTGCAGGCGCAGCATCATCACCACGTCGGCATCCCTGAGGCCTTCGGCCATCGAACGCGACACGATTACGCCCATTCTATCGATACCGGAGGGCAAAAGCGTCGAAGGCGCGACGACCCGCACCTGCGCGCCGAGCGCGTTGAGCAGCATGATGTTGGAGCGCGCCACGCGCGAGTGCAGGATGTCGCCGCAGATCGCCACGATCAGCTTCGACAGCGGGCCCTTGGCGCGGCGGATGGTCAGAGCATCGAGCAACGCCTGCGTCGGGTGTTCATGCGCGCCGTCGCCGGCATTGACCACCGAGCAGCCGACCTTCTGCGCCAAAAGGGCGGCGGCACCCGCCGACTGGTGGCGGATGATCAATATGTCCGGCCGCATGGCGTTCAGCGTCATGGCGGTGTCGATGAGCGTTTCGCCCTTCTTCACCGAGGAACTCGCCACCGACATGTTCATGACATCGGCGCCGAGCCGCTTGCCGGCCAGCTCGAACGAGGACTGCGTGCGGGTCGAGGCTTCGTAAAAGAGATTGATCTGGGTGCGGCCGCGCAGCGTCGAGGTCTTCTTTTCGGACTGCCGCGAGATCGCGACCGCCCGATCCGCCCTGTCGAGCAACAGTGCGATGTCTCCAGGCGAAAGATCGCTGATGCCCAGAAGATGGCGGTGAGGATAGAGTGGCAGGGACGAAGCGTCGGTCATCTCAAGGGGCTGCTATAGGGTGAGGATTTCGTGCCCGCAAGCACCCGCTTTGGATTGGCGCCATTCTCCCCGGTATTTTCGTCGCGCGCCCGCCAACGCTTGGGCTATATCTAGCCGATGGCTTCGGATTCGTGGCTTTCCGGCAATAGGGGCCTTTCTGCCGATAGAAGGATTGGGCGTGACCGACGACGTAACGAACCAGCCGCCGCCGTTGACGGGCGGCAACGCCTGGCGAGGCGATCCGTTGCTGATCCAGCTTGCCGAGCGCTTTTCCGATCCGGTACGCAAAGACCTCGATGGGCTCGGCCGTTTCGTCTTGACGCAGGAAGCGCAGGAACTGGCGCGCTTGGCCAATGTCGAGACGCCGAAACTCAGGACCCATGATCGCCAGGGACGGCGCATCGACGTGGTCGAATTCCATCCGGCCTACCATGCGTTGATGCGGCGCTCGGTGGCGAACGGATTGCATTCTTCGGTCTGGGAAAATGGCGACGCCGAGATCGGCCGCCGCCATCAGGTGAGGGCCGCCCGTTTCTATCTGACCGCGGAGCTCGAGACCGGGCACCTCTGCCCCATCACCATGACCAGCGCCTCGCTGGCGGCGCTGATGGCCAGTCCAAAACTGTTTCGCGAATGGGCGCCGCGCGTGACGACGCGCAAATATGACCAGAGCCAAAAGCCGCCGGTCGAGAAGACCGGGCTGACGCTTGGCATGGGCATGACCGAGAAGCAGGGCGGCACGGATGTGCGCGCCAATGTGACCAGGGCCGAGCGCGTCGGCAGCGGTTTCTACCGTCTGACCGGGCACAAATGGTTCATGTCGGCGCCGATGTCGGACGCCTTCCTGGTGCTGGCGCAGGCGCCGGAGGGGCTGTCATGCTTCCTCGTGCCGCGCGTCCTCGGCGACGGGTCGGGCAACGGCTTCCGCTTCCAGCGCCTCAAGGACAAGCTCGGCAACCGCTCCAACGCATCTTCCGAGGTCGAGTTCGTCAACGCCATCGGCGAGATGGTCGGCGAACCCGGCGCCGGCGTGAAGACGATCATGGACATGGTGACGCTGACGCGGCTCGACTGCGCGGTGGCGTCTTCGGCGATCATGCGGGCGGGGCTGGCCGAGGCGGTTCATCATGTCCGCCATCGCCAGGTGTTCGGCGCCAATCTGATCGAACAGCCGTTGATGCAGCGCGTGCTGGCTGACATGGCGTTGGATGTCGCTGCCGCCACGGCACTATCGTTCAGGTTGGCGCGTTCTTTCGATGAGGCGGCGAGCGATCGCGGCGAGGCGGCGTTTGCCCGCGCCATGACGCCGGTCGTCAAATACTGGGTGTGCAAGATCGCGCCACCGCTGCTCTACGAGGCGATGGAGTGCCTCGGCGGCAATGGCTATGTCGAGGAAGCGCCGCTCGCCCGCTACTATCGCGAGGCTCCGGTGAACGCAATCTGGGAAGGCTCGGGCAATGTCATGGCGCTCGACGTGCTGCGCGTGCTCGGCCGCGCGCCTGGCCTGTTCGAGGAGGTGCTGGCCGGCATCGACCGTGACCTCGGCGCCGGTGGGCGTGGCACGATCGGTGTGCTGAAGGCAGCGATGCAGGTCGCCGCAACCGACGAGGGCTCGGCCCGACTGCTGACGGAACAACTGGCGCTGTCGGCCGCGGCGGCGGAGTTGCGCCGGCTGGGGGCAGGGCGGATTGCCGATGCCTTCGTCGAGACCCGCCTGGCCGGCCAATGGCGCAACACCTATGGCATGCTCGATTCGCGCCACGACGCCCGCATGATCATAGATACGCTCTATCCGCCGTTGACCTGAACCGGACGCCGTCCAAGGACGGTGCCATCCATCTTTCGATGGTGCCATCGGCATTCTGATCCGAGGCCGCTGCCGTTAACCTTAACAAATGGTTTCCATTGCGGCGGCGAAGCGCAAAGCCCACTGTCATTCCTGTCGAAGCAGGAATCACGATGCGACATGTATTGACCTCTTTCTTGTCCGTGCACTGGGCGATCGTTTTCGCCCTGTTGGCACTGATCTGCATCGACGGAAACCGTGGTGTGGCGGCGGCTCTAGGCGTGCTCGGCGTGACCATTGGGAGCGCTCGTTTCGTCGATCTGGAGAACGTCGTCGTGGTCGCGCCGCTGGCGATCGCATTGCTGGTCGTGTCGGTGCTGTTCTTCTGGGCCTTTGTCGATACGCTGATCAACGACACGGCCAGCCCGGGCGCGGACAGCGTTGTTCGCATAGCCTTCATCTCGGCTTCCGGCGTGTTGTCGATGATCCTGATCGGCGGCGCAGCACAAGGCATCAACGGTCTTTTCATGATGGTGGCCGTGCAACTGGCCGCACTCCTGGCGTCCTACGTCGCCATGCTCGCCGAACGGCGCTCGGCAGCGGCGTCGGATGATGCCGATTTCCGTGCCACGGCGCATGGCATGGCGAAGGCGGCGGCCCATAATTCGCTGCTGTCCCTGATATCGGGCCGGGCCGGGCCGAAGGGAGGCCGCTGATGCGCTACATCTTCGCGATGTGGGCGGGCCCGATGGCGATTTTCTGGGGCTGGTTCTATCTGTCGGCCAACGACATCAATTTCGGCTACGTCATGTTCACCCGGCAGACGCACGACTTCTTCTTCCAGCTCTACGGCCAGATGCTGGGCATCGACCCGTCGATCATCCCCGGAATGGTGGCGAAGACGTGCATCTTCGACGGGCTTCTGCTGATGGCGCTGTGGGCGTTCCGCCGCCGCCGCGAAATTTGGGGCTGGATCAAGGGGCGGACGGCGGGTCAGGCTCCGTTCGAGCGGCTGCATCGAGTGACTGGAGCCGGTCCAGAACTCCCTGCAGAATAAAGGCCGCCGCGGCCGAATCGATCTTGCCGGCGCGTTTGGCGCGCGAGAAATCCATTTCGATCAGCGTCCTTTCGGCCGCGACCGTCGACAGTCGCTCATCCCAGAACACGAATGGCAGGTCGCTCAATTGCGCCATGTTGCGCACGAAGGCGCGCGATTTCTGTGCGCGCGGGCCTTCGGACCCATCCATGTTGATCGGCAGTCCGATCGCCACCGCGCCGACGTTCTCCTTCTTCAGCAAAGCCAGCAAGGCCGCGGCATCGAGCGAGAATTTCCTCCGGTTAATGACCGGACGTGGGTGAGCGAAGGAGAAACCCCGGTCGGAAACCGCGACGCCGATCGTCTTGTCGCCGAGATCGAGCCCTGCCAGCGTCCTGCCATCGGCGAGCCATGCCGGCAATTGCTCAATCGTGATGATAGCCAACGGTTTCCCTCGTCTTTTTCAGCCGCGCGCGCTCTTGCGGATGCAAGGCACACTATACCCTTTGATCTCGGGGCTATTGGCGTTCTATCCTGTGGGCCGGCAAAAATCGAGGAATGCATCCATGAAACTGACCTGGTACGGCCACTCGGCCTTTCGCATCGAAACCGGCGACGCCAAGATCCTCATCGACCCCTATCTGGTCGGCAACCCGTCCTGGACGGGCGGCTGGGAAGGGCCGGCGGAGGGGATCACGCATGTCCTTTTGACGCACGGGCACAGCGACCACATCAGCGGCGCGCTGGAAGTTCTCGGCAAGAGCGGCGCCCAGTTGGTCGCCAATTTCGAGATCTGCATGTATCTCGTCGGGAAGGGCGTCAGCGACAAGAAGATCAATCCCGGCAACATCGGCGGCACGGTCGATTGCGGCGGCTTCACCACCACTTTCGTCCAGGCGCTGCACTCGTCCTCGTTTGGCGAAGAGGGCGGCAAGAACGTCTATCTCGGCAACCCCGGCGGGCTGGTTCTGCATTTCCCGGAAGACAGCACGCTGTATCATATGGGCGATACCGACATCTTTTCCGACATGGCGCTGATCAACGAGTTGCATGAGCCGAAGATCGGCATCGTGCCGGTCGGCGACCGTTTCACCATGGGCGGCGCGGTGGCGGCGCTTGCCTGCCGCCGCTTCTTCAAGTTCGAGACGGTCGTCCCTTGCCACTTCGGCACCTTTCCTATGATCGATCCGACCGCCGAGAAATTCGAGACCGGCCTGGAAGGATCCGGCGTCAAGGTCGCTTTGCCGAAGATCGGCGAGACGATTACGATCTAGAAACAGTCGGCGCGTAATGGCAGCTGGAGATCGTCAGCGGAGGCTTTTTATGTATCGCCATCCTCCGCTGCCGGCTATCCTTGCAGCCGCTCCCTGATGCGCGGCTGACCATCTCGGTCCATCACGATACCGGGTACCGGCAGAGCTAAACGGCTTCGGAGTACGCCGGCCCACGCTTCGCATGATGCATGTTGCGCACCGCGTGCCGCGCCGCTATAGCCCGGACTGGTTTTCCCCGAGGCAAATAGGCAAATACATGTCCGTTGATCTCAAGACAGTGAAGCGCGTCGCGCATCTCGCCCGCATCGCGGTGAGCGAGGAAGATGCCGAACGCATGACCGGCGAATTGAACGCCATACTGGGCTTCGTCGAGCAGCTGAACGAGGTCGATGTTTCCGGTGTCGAACCGATGACCTCGGTGACCCCGATGGAGATGAAGAAGCGCAGGGATGTCGTCACCGACGGCAACAAGGCGGCCGACATCGTCGCCAACGCACCGGCGGCCGAAGAAAACTTCTTCCTCGTGCCGAAGGTCGTGGAGTAACGCGCCGATGGCAATCGAGATCGCCATCGAGACGCCGTTGCAGGACGACGTGCGCGGCCTGGTCAGGGAACTCAACGAGACCTTGCTCGAATTAACGCCGCCGGAGCATTGCTACCACATGACAGTCGAGCAGATGGCAGGCCAGGACACGACCGTTTTCATCGCCCGCGACAACGGCGTTGCCATCGGATGCGGTGCGCTGAAACGCCATGGCGATGCCATTGGCGAGGTCAAGCGCATGTACACGCGGCCTTCGCATCGCGGCCAGAAGATCGGCGCCAGGATCGTCGAGCGGCTCGAGGCGCTGGCGCGTGATGAAGGGCTGAAGCGGCTGGTACTGGAGACGGGCGACCGCCATCCCGCCGCATGGACCGTGTACGAGCGTGCCGGGTTTTCGCGCTGCGGCCCGGTGCTGGATTATCCCGATTCCGAGTGGTCGGTGTTTTACGAAAAGAGCCTTTGATGAGCGACCTGACCCGACTGACGATTTCGCAGGCCCGCGCCAAGCTGCGCGACAAGGAAATCACCGCGACCGAGATCACCGAGGCTTATCTCTCCGCGATCGATCGCGCCAATCCGGCGCTCAATGCCTATGTCGCGGTCACCGGCGACAAGGCGCGCGATATGGCCAAGTCGTCCGACGCAAGGCTGGTCAAGGGCGAGGGCGGTGCGCTGGAAGGCATTCCGTTGGGGATCAAGGACCTGTTCGGCACCAAGGGTGTCCACACCCAGGCCTGCAGCCACGTGCTCGACGGCTTCAAGCCGCGCTACGAATCGACCGTCACGGCAAATCTTTGGGCCGACGGCGCGGTGATGCTCGGCAAGCTCAACATGGATGAGTTCGCCATGGGCTCGTCCAACGAGACCTCCTATTATGGCCCGGTCATCAATCCGTGGCGGCGTTCGCGCCTCGACACGGTGGTGATGCCGACGACGCATCAGGGCGATGGCGGTTTCGTATCGGCCGGTGGCACGAAAACCCAGCGCAGCCTGGACAATACGCAGCTGGTGCCGGGCGGTTCTTCCGGCGGTTCGGCGACCGCCGTCTCTGCCTTCCTGTGTGCCGGCGCCACGGCGACGGATACCGGCGGCTCGATCCGCCAGCCGGCCGCCTTCACCGGTACGGTCGGCATCAAGCCGACCTATGGCCGCTGCTCGCGCTGGGGCATCGTCGCCTTCGCTTCTTCGCTCGACCAGGCCGGCCCGATCGCCCGTGACGTGCGCGACGCCGCGATCCTGCTCAAGTCGATGGCCTCCGTCGATCCAAAGGACACCACTTCCGTCGACCGGCCGGTGCCGGACTACGAGGCGGCGATCGGCAAGCCGATCAGGGGCATGAAGGTCGGCATTCCCAAGGAGTATCGCGTCGACGGCATGCCCGAAGAGATCGAGGCGCTGTGGCAGAAGGGCATTGCCTGGCTTAAAGAGGCCGGCGCCGAGATCGTGGATATCTCCCTGCCCCATACCAAATACGCGCTGCCGGCTTACTATATCGTGGCGCCCGCCGAGGCGTCGTCCAACCTGGCGCGCTATGACGGCGTCCGCTATGGGCTGCGCGTGCCGGGCAAGGACATCGTCGAAATGTATGAGAAGACCCGCGCCGCGGGCTTCGGCCGCGAGGTCAAGCGCCGCATCATGATCGGCACTTATGTGCTCTCGGCAGGCTATTATGACGCTTACTATCTGCAGGCGCAGAAGGTGCGCAACCTGATCAAGCGCGACTTCGAAAACGTCTTCGCCGCCGGTGTCGATGTCATCCTGACGCCTGCGACACCGTCCGCCGCCTTCGGCATCGCCGACGAGGACATGGCATCCGATCCGGTCAAGATGTATCTCAACGACATTTTCACGGTCACCGTGAACATGGCCGGCCTGCCGGGCATCGCCGTGCCCGCCGGTCTCGACCCCAAGGGGCTGCCGCTCGGCCTGCAGCTGATCGGCAGGCCGTTCGAGGAAGAAACGCTGTTCCAGACGGCGGCTGTCATCGAACAGGCGGCCGGCACATTCCAGCCGGAGAAGTGGTGGTAAGGGTATCGCTCGACTAGCGCATGGCCCCGAATACCGGAATCGATTTCGGAAAGGATCATGCGCAGAATCAAAGTTTTACAGCGTCCTTTGCGCGTCCAAGCACGCGCGGCGCTGTGATGGGGTGAGCGATGTTCTTCTATCTTTCCAAGATATTCTGGTTCTTCATTCAGCCGCTCAACCTTGCCATCTTGCTACTGCTGGCAGGCTTGCTGGCAGCGCTTTTCGGCCACCGGCGGCTTACGGGCACCAGCAGCGTGCTCGCCTTCCTGATCCTCGCCCTGTCGGCCTGGACCTCGCTTGGCGCCATGATGCTCAATCCGCTGGAGGAACGCTTTCCACGGCCGCCGCTACCGGAGAAGGTGGACGGCATCGTCGTGCTCGGCGGCGGCTTCGAGGGCGCCATCAACCTCGTGCGCGGTGGCTACGAATTGAGCACCAGCGGCGATCGCATGGTCGAGACCGCGATCCTGGCCCGGCGCTTCCCGCAGGCCAAAGTGGTTATATCAGGCGGAAACGGTTCGCTTTTCCTTGATGGCGAGGGCGACGCCGACACCGCGCCCCGCCTGCTCGGCCCGCTGGGTGTCTCGGCCGATCGCCTCGTCCTCGAGGACAAGTCCCGCAACACTTATGAAAATGCGGTCTTCAGCCGCAAACTGGTCGATCCGAAGCCGGGCGAGACCTGGCTGCTGGTGACCTCCGCCTTCCACATGCCCCGGGCCAAGGCATTGTTCGACAAGGCCGGTTTTCCAACCATCCCCTGGCCGGTCGACTATCGCACCTGTGGCAAGGAGGGCGTCGGCCTGTTTCGCGACAACGCCGCCGATTCCTTGCAGAACACGACCATGGCGATCCGCGAATGGATCGGGCTTTTCGCCTATTGGCTTTCCGGCCGTATCGATCAGCCCTTTCCGGCGCCGGGCGGCTGACCAATGACGGCGCGCCGCGCCGCCGAGAAGAACTGGCGCCGCACGAGCACGGCCAGCAGCAGAAGCGTCGACAGCACGAACACCACGGGATCGACGAACCAGCCGAGATAGCCGATCGAGAAGAACACGCCGCGCAGGCCCGAGTTGAAATGCTTGCCGGCCAGCATGTTTATCTGCGTTGCGCGCCAGACAGCCGTTTCGGTGACCGGGTTGCGCGAGGCTTCGCCATGCGGGATCGGCACGGCGCCTATCAGGATCGAGCAATAGTTGAACAGCCGGTAGGCCCAGCCGAATTTGAAGAAGGAAAAAGCCAGGATCAGTACCAGCCCGAGCACCTTGATCTGAAAGGCCGAGCGTGACGGCGCGCTGCCGAGCGGCAGGTTGCTTAGCACTTCAAGAACCCGGTCGGAGGCGCCGAGCAAGGCAAAGCAGCCGCCGAGCGCGATCAGCGAACTGGAGGCGAAGAAGGCGGTTCCCTGCTGCAGGCCGCTCATGATGGCGGTGTCGACGATGCGGATCTCGCGCTCGGCCATGGTGCGCATCCAGGCTTCGCGCTGCGCATTCATCGCCGTCGTCAGTGACATGCGGCTGACCAACCTGCCGTCGGAAGCAAGCGTGTGCAGCACCCAGGCCAGGAGGAAAAAGCCGAGCGCCGCGAGGTCTGCCGTCGACAGGTAGGAGGAATCGTCCATGCTTTCTTGTACCTGCTTTGGTTGGCTCAGGTCAGCAAGGGTTCGGTGGCTTCCATCTCCAAGGCCTTGATGACTTTGTCGGTGCTGGTGACCCATCCCAAGGCGTTCTCGAAATTCCACAATGTCGATTGGCGATTGAAATCCGGGCCCGAATGGTTGATCGCGTCCTCGACCAGGATAGGCCAGAACTCCAGCATGTAGGCGTCGCGCGCGGTTGCATCGACGCAGATGTTGGTGGCGACCCCTGTGAAGAGGAGATAGCGGATTTTACGGGCACGCAGGTATGTTTCCAGGCCGGTGTTGCAAAAACCGCTGTAGCGCGATTTGCGAATAACCTCGTCGCCCGGCTCGGGCTTCAGGGCGTCGACGATCCGCCAATCCCAGCTGCCGTCGATCAACAGTCTGCCGCGAAGCTCTGGGCGCTCGCGCATCAGCACCATGCCCAATTCCTTCTGGTAGTTCGGCGAGGAAGGGTCTCCCGCGTCGCTGAGGTCGGGTTTGTAAGACATCTGGAGGTAGACCACCGTCACGCCGCATTTGCGGGCGGCCGCGAGCAGGCGCCTGTTGGCGTCGATGGCCGGGGCCGCGCCCGATATGTCGATGCCAGCCAGGTCGAACATGCCGCCCTCCGAGGCAAAGGCGTTCTGCATGTCCACGACGACGACCGCTGTCCGGGCGGGATCGATATGCACCGGTTTCGGCCTGGCATCCAACACAAGCATCATATCCCCCTGGGCAACCGCAAAAATCGCATCGATGCGCGACGTGCAGAATAGCCGCGCCCTGATTCTCCCGCAATCAATGTCGCTGCCGGAGCAAACAAGGTCGGCAGATGCTGCGCCGCGATTGCCAAAAGAGCGGAAACATCCCGACACAATTCCTATATGTAGTCCTCGACGTGACTCAGGAGACAGCGTGTTCCTTTCGGTTTTCGACCTGTTCAAGATCGGCATCGGCCCCTCCAGTTCGCATACGATGGGGCCGATGACGGCCGCGCGGCGATTTCTCGACGAGGTCGCGGGAGATGACTGGCCTCGGCCCGCCGGCGCCAAAATTGCCCGCATCGGCGTCAGCCTGCATGGCTCGCTCGCCTATACCGGCATCGGCCATGGCAGCGACCGCGCTGTCATCCTTGGCCTCGCCGGCCAGACCCCGCAAACTGTTGACCCCGACCAGGCCGATGAAATCGTCAGCCGGATTACCGCCGACAAGCTGATCTCACCGCCCGGCCATCCCTCCTACCGTTTCGACCCGGTCACCGATCTGGTGCTCGACCGCAAGACGCCGCTCACCGGCCATGCCAATGGCATGGCGTTCTATGCCTACGACGCGGACGGCCGCCTGCTGCTCAAGCGCATCTACTATTCGATCGGCGGCGGATTCGTGGTCTCGGAAGAAGAGTTGCAGCGGATGAGGGCCAAGGGGTCGGTGCCGGCAGAAGGCAAGAAAGTGCCGTATCCCTTCAAGAATGCGGTCGAAATGCTGAAGATGGCGGCCAGGAGCGGCCTTTCGATTGCCGAAATGAAACGCGTCAACGAGCAAACGCAGATGTCGCGCGAAGAGCTCGACGCCGGTCTCGACGCCATCTGGAGTGCCATGAAGAGCTGCATCGACCGTGGTTTGTCGCAGGACGGCGTCATGCCGGGCGGGCTGAAGGTGCGGCGCCGCGCCAGACAGCTCCACGACAAGTTGCAGGAGCAGTGGCAGCAGAACCGGCCGAATCCCTTGCTCGCCAATGACTGGCTGTCGATTTACGCTATGGCCGTGAACGAGGAGAATGCCGCCGGCGGCCGCGTTGTCACCGCCCCCACCAATGGAGCCGCGGGCACACTGCCTGCGGTGCTGCGCTATTGGCTGCATTTCCATCCCGAGGCCGACCAGCCAAGCATCCGCGACTTCCTGCTGACGGCTGCCGCTGTCGGCGGCATCATCAAATCCAATGCGTCGATCTCCGGCGCCGAGGTCGGCTGCCAGGGCGAGGTGGGCTCCGCCTCGGCAATGGCCGCGGCAGGCCTGTGCGCCGTCATGGGCGGCACGCCCGAGCAGGTCGAGAACGCCGCCGAGATCGCTCTCGAACACCATCTCGGCATGACCTGCGATCCGGTCGGCGGGCTGGTGCAGGTGCCGTGCATCGAGCGCAACGCGCTTGGCGCCGTCAAGGCGGTGACGGCTGCGTCGCTGGCGATCAAGGGCGACGGCGTCCATTTCGTGCCACTCGACGCAGCGATCGAGACCATGCGCCAGACCGGCCTCGACATGAACGAGAAGTACAAGGAAACCAGCCTTGGCGGCCTGGCTGTCAATGTCGTGGAGTGCTGAGCGGGCGTCTGGCACTGTGGAGAACTTGTTCAGGCCGTTGACGCGTTGGTGCACCGGATTAAATCTTCGGGAATGGCTCTCAATCTCTTGAAACTATGCGTCGGCTGCGACAGCGTCGAGGATATCGAGGAATGGATTGCATTCCGCCTCGACGAACGGCGCCGGGCCGGCGAAGCGGCCGAACACTGGCACACGACCCGCATGGTGCCGACGCGCGGCGCCGAGATCACCGACGGCGGCTCGCTCTACTGGGTGATCAAGGGCAGCGTCCAATGCCGTCAGCTGATCACGGAGATCCGACCTTTTACCGACGATGAGGGCATCGGCCGCTGTCACCTGGTTCTCGACCAGCAAGTCGTGCGCACCGACTGGCAGCCGCGCCGGGCATTCCAGGGGTGGCGCTATCTGAAGCCATCGGACGCACCGGCCGATCTCGGCAAAGGCAAGGCGGGTTTGGTCGAGATGCCGCCGAAACTCCGGCGCGAGCTTGCCGACCTGGGCTTGCTATAGCTCATCGAGCCGAAGCGTTGCCCGTTGCTGTCGCGGGCTGGTTTCTGGCCCTCTATCTTGCTTCGCACTGGACTTGCAAGCGGCGCGACAACGCCACATCTTGAAATTCATGCGCGATGAAACTGTCGAAGTCGACGAAGGCTGCGGCGTTGGCGGACCCGGTTCGTATCGCGGCCCTATTCTTGTCCGCGGGAAGGCCATGATTCCGGCGCAGAAAAAGTGTTGAAGGACATCACGCGGTTGTCCAGGCGGACAGGGCACCTGCGGGGCAGTGGGAAATGTTAGGCGCAATTATCGTTCTGGTCGCATTGCTGCTGGTGCTGCTGGGCATAGCCTCGGCTTTCCTCCAGGCCAATCCGGCCCGGCTCGCAACCGGGATGAAAACAGTTGGGCCGATCCTGCTGGCACTGGTTGGTGGCGCGGTGCTCCTGGTCGGACGTCAAGGGATCGGCGGTATCATCCTGTTCGCGGCGATCGCCTGGTACGGCGCCACGCGCGCGAGCCGGCCAAATGCCAATCTGGCGCCTGGGAAACGCTCGATGGTGCGGACGGCAGCCCTCGAGATGGAGCTCGACCACAATACGGGTGGCCTAGAAGGACTGGTTCTGGCCGGCCGCCACGACGGCAAGATGCTTGGCGCGATGGGTCTTTCGGAATTGCAGCATCTCTACCGCGAACTCTCCGGCGATGCGGAGAGCCGCCAGCTGCTAGAGACGTATCTTGACGGCAGATTTCCCGTCTGGCGCAAAAACACTGAGACGAACGGAGGCGAAGGGCTGGGTGTTGCGCCAGGTCCGGGCGCCATGACTAAGGAGGAGGCCTACAAGGTCCTTGGTCTTGAAGCGGGGGCCGCCGCGGCGGATGTCCGCAAGGCGCACCGCCGCCTGATGCAGCGCCTGCACCCCGATGTCGGCGGCACGTCTTTCCTGGCGGCGCGGATTAACGAAGCCAAGGACGTCTTGCTCTCCAATCACAACTAGTTCTCCTTCGACGCAGAAATTTTCCGGGAGATATCTCGCCGCCTTACTGCTGGACGGCGTAGCAGGCGATCTTCTTCTTCTTCAAAGCGGTGCAGGCCTTCCAGGCGGCATCCTTCGAGTCGAAACCGCCGAAACGGGCGCGGTAGTAGGTCTCGCCATCCTTGTCGAATGCAACTGTAAAGCCGGAAGCATCGGCCAGCACCTTGGGCGCTTGCTTGGTGGTCTTGTCGAGGAATGCCTGGGCTTCGGACTGTTTCGGCGAAGAGGCGACCTGGATCGCCCAGCCCGACGGTACCGACGCGGTGCTGACCGGATCGACGGCGGGGGCCGGCTCGGCATAGGCGGCCACGACCTGTGCCGTGGCGACTTTCGGGCTGGAGACGATGACCGTCTTCACCTTCTTTGCCGGGGCGACGAGTTTGGGAGTCTCGGCCTCGGCAGTGCTGTCGGCATTGTCTTCATCCTGGGCGACCATCGCATCCTCGGCAACGGCGTCATCGGCACTGGCCACCGCCACCGGCTTGTCGTCCGGGGTCGGCGCGTCGTGCTTGGGCAGGAGGACTTTGGCAATTGCCTTGACCGGGTTGCTGTCGGCCTTGGCAACCAGATCACCATCGCCGCGGGTCGAGGCCCGCGGCATATAGGTATGGATCAGGCTCGCCATCTGGTTGTCACGGCTGCCGCCCGAGGTGCCGCCCATCACAACGGCGACAAGGCGGCGGTTGCCGTCGGACACTGACGAGACGAGATTGAAGCCGGAGGCGCGGGTATAGCCGGTCTTGATGCCGTCGACGCCCTTGATGCGTCCAAGCAGACGGTTGTGACCGTTGATGCGCTGGCGGCCGTAGAGAAAAGATCGCTGCGAGAAATAGCCGTAATATTGCGGGAAATGCTCCCGGAGCGCGATGCCGAGCGTGGCCATGTCGCGCGCCGTGGTGAACTGACCCGGGTCGGGCAGGCCGTTGGCGTTGCGGAAGACGGTGCCGTTCATGCCGAGCTGACGCGCCTTGGCGGTCATCATTCGGGCGAAATTGGTTTCGTTGCCGCCCAACATTTCGCCGAGTGCTGTCGCCGAGTCGTTGGCCGACTTGGTGACTATCGACAGGATGGCGGTCTCGACCGTGACCGAACCGCCCGGCTTCACACCGAGCTTCGTCGGCGCCTCCGCGGATGCCTTGGCGGAAAACACGACTGGCGAGTTCTTGCCGATCTTGCCCGCCGCCATCGCTTCGAAGGTCAGATAAAGCGTCATCATCTTGGTGAGCGAGGCCGGGTAGCGGCGGCCGTTGGCATCGGCTGAATAGAGCACCTTGCCGGTCTTGGCGTCGACCACGATGGCGGACGACCTCGCCGCCAAGGACGAGGCGGCGCCGGCAACGACAAACGTTATCGCCATGGCGATGATCATGATCGTTTTGAGGGGAGAGGTGGATTTGGAAACGATGCCCGACAACGCCTGACGCACTGGTAGTTCCTTTGAATTCTCGTTGCTTTGGAGGCGGCAAAGGGATCCTGCCTCACTTCCGGCCACGCTACCGGGGCAGCGTTACCAATCCGTTTATGGTAACCGCCGCGTTCACCATTTTCTTCGGGCTTGAAGCTCTCTTTATTCGAATCTTAGCCATTGACGTTCGGGCGGTGCCTCCAGCGGGCGAAATGTTGACTTTTTGTGCAGCGCACAATATATAACGTGCATTGCACAAAACGCCGCCCGGGCAGGGCGCGTCCTATGAACAGGCAACCGTCAAGGGAATCAGGAAATGACCCAGACCTACGAAGATTTCAGCAAATACGGCAAAGAGTTTGCCGACACCGGATTGAAGAGCTTCGCTTCGCTGTCGAAGGGCGCTCAGGCGATCGCCACCGAGGCCGGTGAATACACCAAGAAGAGCTTCGAAGCCGGCAGCGCCGCCTTCGAGAAGCTGTTCTCGGCCAAGTCGCTGGACAAGGCGATCGAGATCCAGTCCGACTACGCCAAGCAGTCCTACGAGGCATTCGTTGCCGAGGCCACCAAGATTGGCGACCTCTATGCCGAACTCGCCAAGGAAGCCTACAAGCCGTTCGAATCGATCGTTGCCAAGGCGAAGTAATTTTCGCCTGACAGTCTAACTCCGGCCCTTTGGGCCTGGGACAAACCCGGTGGCGGAAACGCAGCCGGGTTTTTTCATGTCAATTTCCGGTCCAGGGCCGCGTCACGCTTCACGATTGCGAAAATCCGCCAAGTTTGGTCACCTAGCCATATTGTCAGCTAACCAGAAGGGCTTAAAATCGTCCATCGAACACCTACATGTTGAACTCGCATGAGGATTCGAAGAGGCAGGATTACGTGACGATCGGTTTGACTGCCACGAAACAAGTGGCGCGGATGCAAAACGGCGGCGGTGACGGCAATGAGGCCGGCCGCGGGACGGCGGTCATCACGCGCACCAAAACCAAGACCAAGAAGCCCAGCCTCTACCGGGTCCTCATCCTCAACGATGACTACACTCCGATGGAGTTCGTGGTTCACGTGCTGGAGCGTTTTTTCCAGAAGGACCGCGAAGCCGCCACACGCATCATGCTTCATGTTCACAATCATGGAGTGGGCGAGTGCGGGGTCTATACATTCGAGGTGGCCGAGACCAAAGTGTCTCAGGTCATGGATTTCGCCCGACAGAATCAGCATCCGCTGCAATGCGTGATGGAGAAGAAGTGAGGTAACATGCCGGCTTTCTCCCAAGGCCTGGAAAAGGCGCTTCACCAGGCGCTGACGCTCGCCAATGAGCGGCACCATGAATATGCAACCCTTGAACATCTGCTGCTCGCGTTGATCGACGACACGGAGGCCGCCGCCGTCATGCGCGCCTGCAACGTCGATCTCGACGAGCTGAAGCACACTGTTCTCACCTATATCGACACCGAGCTCGACAACCTCGTCACCGGTTACGACGAGGATTCCAAGCCGACGGCCGGCTTCCAGCGCGTCATCCAGCGCGCTGTGATCCATGTGCAGTCGTCGGGCCGCGAGGAGGTATCGGGCGCCAACGTGCTCGTCGCCATCTTCGCCGAGCGCGAGAGCCATGCCGCCTATTTCTTGCAGGAACAGCAGATGACCCGCTATGACGCGGTCAACTATATCTCGCACGGTATCGCCAAGCGTCCGGGCGCATCGGAGACGCGCTCGCCGCGTGGCGCCGATGACGAGCAGGGCGGCCAGAATGGCGCCGAGCCGCAGGAGGAAGGCGGCAAGAAGAAACAGCAGCAGGATGCGCTGACGGCTTATTGCGTCAATCTCAACAACAAGGCCAAGGCCGGCAAGATCGATCCGCTGATCGGGCGCGAGTCGGAGATCAACCGCACCATCCAGGTGCTGTGCCGCCGCTCGAAGAACAACCCGCTCTACGTCGGCGATCCCGGCGTCGGCAAGACGGCGATCGCCGAGGGGCTGGCCAAGCGCATCGTCGAGGGCGACGTCCCCGAAGTGCTGCACAACGCCACCATCTTCGCGCTCGATATGGGCACGCTGCTGGCCGGCACGCGCTATCGCGGCGATTTCGAGGAACGGCTGAAGCAGGTCGTCAAGGAACTCGAGGATTATCCCGGCGCGGTGCTGTTCATCGACGAAATCCACACCGTGATCGGTGCGGGCGCGACGTCGGGCGGCGCCATGGACGCTTCGAACCTGTTGAAGCCGGCCCTGTCGTCGGGTGCGATCCGCTGCATCGGTTCGACCACCTACAAGGAGTTCCGCCAGTTCTTCGAGAAGGACCGCGCTTTGGTGCGGCGCTTCCAGAAGATCGACGTCAACGAACCGACGGTCGAGGACGCCATCGAGATCATGAAGGGCCTCAAGCCCTATTTCGAGGAATTCCACAAGGTCCGCTACACCAGCGAAGCCATCAAGGCCTCGGTGGAACTGTCGGCGCGCTACATCAACGACCGCAAGCTGCCGGACAAGGCGATCGACGTGATCGACGAGACCGGCGCCTCGCAGATGCTGGTGCCGGAAGCCAAGCGCAAGAAGACCATCGGCATCAAGGAGATCGAAGCCACCATCGCGACCATGGCGCGCATCCCGCCGAAAACGGTTTCGGCCGACGACGAGAAGGTGCTTCAGGGCCTCGATATCGAGCTGAAGCGCGTCGTCTACGGCCAGGATACCGCCATCACCGCGCTCACCTCGGCGATCAAGCTGGCGCGGGCCGGCCTGCGGGAACCGGAAAAGCCGATCGGCTCCTACCTGTTCTCGGGCCCGACCGGCGTCGGCAAGACCGAGGTCGCCAAGCAGTTGGCTGCTTCGCTTGGCGTGGAGCTGATCCGCTTTGACATGTCGGAATATATGGAACGCCACACCGTTTCCCGGCTGATCGGCGCGCCTCCCGGCTATGTCGGCTTCGACCAGGGCGGTCTGTTGACCGATGGTGTCGACCAGCATCCGCATTGCGTGCTGCTGCTGGACGAAGTGGAAAAGGCACATCCGGACCTGTTCAACATCCTGTTGCAGGTCATGGACCACGGCAAGCTGACGGACCACAACGGCAAGCAGATCGACTTCCGCAACGTGATCCTGATCATGACCACCAATGCGGGTGCGTCGGATGCGCAGCGCGCGGCGATCGGTTTTGGTTCGACCAAGCGCGAAGGCGACGATGTCGAGGCGATCAACCGGTTGTTCACGCCGGAGTTCCGCAACCGCCTCGATGCGATCATCCCGTTCGGCTCGCTGCCGGTGCCGGTCATCCATCAGGTGGTGCAGAAGTTCGTCATGCAGCTCGAAGCCCAGCTCTCCGAGCGTGGCGTCACCTTCGACCTGTCGCCGGATGCGATCGCCTGGCTCGCCGACAAGGGCTATGACGAGCGCATGGGGGCACGGCCGCTCGGCCGCGTGATCCAGGAGCACATCAAGAAGCCGTTGGCCGACGAGGTGCTGTTCGGCAAGCTGAAGAAGGGCGGCACGGTGCGTGTCACCGTCGAGAAGAAGGAAACCGGCGAGACCGGCCTGAAGCTCGAATCGCTGGCCGACGAAGCGCCGGTGAAGCCGAAGAAGGAAGAGCCGGAAGACGCGCCGAAGCCGCGCAAGGCGGTGGCCAAGAAGCCTTCTGCAAGGAAGGTAGTGGCGCAGAAGCCGGAGCCCAAGGGCAAGGATGGCGGCAAGCGCAGCCTTGTACCGCAGCTGCCCCGCAAGGGCTGACAGCTCTTGCTCCAGTAATAAAAAAGCCCCGGAGACGGGGCTTTTTTATTGCGCCATAGTCATCATGCGAGTGCGGCGAACAGACGCCTCAGCTTGCGAGTGCGGCACGGATCTTGCCGGCATTCTCGGCCAGCACTTCCGGCTTCTCCATCTGTCCGGAATGCGGTTTGAGCGGCACGCCCTCGAAGCGCGGAACCACATGGACATGCAGGTGGTAGACGGTTTGTCCGGAGGCCGGCTCGTTGAACTGCATGAGGGTGACGCCGTCGGCGTTGAAGGCCTTTTTCACGGCCACCGCCACTTTCTGCACGACGGCAAACAATGGGCCGAAGGTCGCCGGGTCGGCGTCGAGGATGTTGCGCGACGGTGCCTTTGGCACCACCAGCGTATGCCCCGGTCCTTGCGGCATCACATCCATGAAGACCATGACCGCATCGTCTTCGTAAACGCGATGCGAGGGAATTTCTCCACGCAGGATCTTTGCGAAGATGTTGTCGGTGTCATAGGCGGTTTCAGCCATGGCGAATGCTCCAGATTGTGCCTCGCCGTCCCGTGTAGCGAAGCTCTTCGGGAGCGGCAAGACGATGACGGGCGATCAGGCGAGATCGACCATCCAGATTCGACAAGTGCGCGATGGAAGCGCCTTTTGCGATGCGATGATCTATCGAAATAAAATGCGGCGCAGACGCCAAACCCTGCATGTGTCCTCAGGGGCTTACGCACCCATGGCCGGGGCATGGCATGCCAAAAAGCCTGCTATTCCTCGAGATCCTTGCGGAATGGGGTATGCTCTTCCAGATATTCGCCCATCCGCTCCACCTCGCGCCTTTCGCGCCTGAGGTAGTCGGCGACCGCGTTGCGTAAGCCAGGGTGCGAAATGTAATGGGCCGAATGCATGGTCACCGGCCGGTAGCCGCGTGCCAGCTTGTGCTCCCCTTGCGCGCCCGCCTCGACCACCTTCAGCTTGCGTTCGATGGCGAAGTCGATGGCCTGGTGGTAACAGACCTCGAAATGCAGGAAAGGGTGATCCTCGATGCAGCCCCAGTTGCGGCCGTAGAGCGCGTCGGAGCCGATGAAATTGATGGCTCCGGCAATGTAGCGCCCGTTGCGCCTGGCCATCACCAGCAGGATGTCGTCCGCCATGCGTTCGCCGATCAGCGAAAAGAACTGGCGGTTCAGATAGGGGCGGCCCCATTTGCGGCTGCCGGTGTCCATGTAGAAGGTAAAGAAGTCGTCCCAGGCCTCTTCGGTCAGATCCTTGCCGGTCAGCCAGTCGATTGAGATACCGTCGGCAAGCGCCTCGCGCCGTTCCTTCTTCATTGCCTTGCGCTTGCGCGAAGCCAGCGTGGCGAGGAAGTCGTCATATGTCGAAAAGCCTTCGTTGAAGAAGTGGAACTGCTGGTCGGTGCGATGCAGGAAGCCCGCGGCCTCGAGCGTCGCGACGTCGTTCTCCTGCGCGAAGGTGACATGCGCCGAGGACACGCCGAGCTTGTCGGTCACCATTTTGAGACCGGCCGCAAGACCAGCCTTCACCGCATCCTGATCCTCGCCCTTGCTGACCAGCAGGCGAGGGCCGGTGACGGGCGTGAATGGCACGGCGCACTGCAGTTTCGGGTAATAGCGGCCGCCGGCCCGCTCGAAGGCATCCGACCAGCCGTGGTCGAACACATATTCGCCCTGGCTGTGCGATTTCAAATAGCAGGGGACTGCGCCCAGCAGCCTGCCTTGTGCATTTTCGAGCCGCAGGTGATGTCCTTGCCAGCCGGTGCGCCTGACAGCGCAACCGGAATCCTCAAGCGCGCTCAAAAAAGCAAATGAAACGAGGGGATTGTAGCCGCTTTCTGCATTATTGCGCGACGTGCCGACAAAGCCATCCCATTCATCGCAAGTGAAGGCACCGATACCAGCGGCGATGCGGATTGAAAACTCCGCGTTCGCTGTTTGCCCGTCGCCGTCATCGCCCTGATCCATGCGGCTTATTTAAGCTCCATCCGGGCCGCTACAAGTCACGTTTGAGTCACCTCGTTCAGGCGATCTCGACGAGGTCGGGTTCGAACCCTTCGAATGTCATCTGATCCGCATATTTGAAGGTCAGGTCGACCGCGGGCTGATCATGCACCGTCCAGGTGATAACTGGCATTTTGAGTTTTTCACGCACGAAACTGACAAACGGGTTCGGCAGGTCGCCGGCGGCATACGACGTGAAGGAGAGCTCATGCGCCAGCATGGCGAAATGCGCTTCGATCAGCTTGAGGTCCCTGCCGTAGGCCGTCAATCCAGCGGGAAGGCCAGGCGCGTGCTTTGGGAAATCGCGGATCAGCCAATGATCGAACGACATGATCGCCGCCTTGCCCGTGTAGCGCTTGAGCATCTTGCCGACTCGCGCCACCAGGCCTTCGTCCCGACCGGGAATCCCTTTCAGTTCGACGACAATGGGCACGCGGCCATCGACGAGGTCGAGCGCTTCCTGCAGCGTCGGCACGTGATCGGCCGTGCCCCCAACCTTGAGCGCGGTCAGTTCAGCCGCGCTGCGTTGCCAGACGAAGCCATCCCGTCCGGTCAGCCTTTTCAGGTCGTCATCATGGATGATGATGGGAACGCCGTCCGACGACAGATGCACATCGCATTCGATGGCGTAGCCACGTTCGGCCGCGGCAGCGAAGGCGGAAAGCGTGTTTTCCCAGCGCGTCTTGTTCATGTCGTGAAAGCCGCGATGGGCAACGGGCCGGGCGATCAGCCAGGAGAGGTCGGTCATGTCAGGCCTTCGCTCACTCGACTTCGAAGATTGCTTCGATTTCCACCGCTGCGTTAAGCGGCAGCGAGGCGGTGCCGACAGCGGAGCGGGCGTGCTTGCCGCGCTCGCCGAGGGCGGCGACCAGGAAATCGGACGCGCCGTTGGCAACCAGATGCTGCTCGACAAAGTCGGCGGCGGAGGCGACGAAGACGGTGATCTTCACCAGCCTGCGGATCTTCTCGAGATCACCGAGGGCGGCCTTGGCCTGGGCCAGAATGTTGATCGCGCAGTATTTTGCCGCGTCCTTGCCGGTAGCGGTGTCGACGTCGCGGCCGAGCAGCCCGGTCGCCTTCAGCTTGCCGTCCTTGAGCGGCAACTGTCCGGCGGTGAACAGCAGGTGGCCGGTCCTGCAATAGGGCACGTAGTTGGCCGCGGGCGCGGCCGCGACAGGAAGCGTCACGCCGAGATCGCTTAGCCGCTTTTCGATTGTTTCACTCATTGCTTTTCCCTATTGCTGGAAGGCGCCGCGCTGGCCGGGCCGAAATTGCTATTTTTGCCTCGCTTCCGCCACGACTTTTTTTAAGCTGGACCATCTTTCCCTGCGGCCTGCCACCAGCCGCGACGATCGGAGTACCTCATGCGCGCAACGCGCCTCGCATTCAACGCCGTTTTTTTGTCGGCGGTCTTCTCGATGGGCCCCGCCTTTGCCGTGCCGGCGTTGCAGGCGCACCGCGCCGTGTACGACCTTACCCTCAACAAGGCCTCCGACCGCTCCGGCATTACAGGCATATCCGGGCGCATGGTCTATGAATTCAACGGTTCGGCTTGCGAAGGCTATACGGTGAAATTCCGTTTCGTCACCCAGATCGTCACCAGCGACAACACCAGACTGACCGACCAGCAGACGACGACGTTCGAGGACGCCGAAGGCAAGACCTTTTCGTTCGTGACCAAATCCTTTGTCGACCAGAATCTTGACAAAGAGGTCAAGGGTATGGCCACGAAAAATGCCAAGGGGTTGAAAGTTGATATCGACAAGCCCGAGAAGAACAGCCTGGAGCTAGCCACCACCCAGTTTCCGACCCAGCATCTGGTCGAACTGATCGGCAAGGCCGAGAAGGGCGAAAACTTCTACCAGACAAACCTGTTCGACGGTTCGGAAGATGCCAACAAGGTGATGACGACCACCGTCGTCGTCGGCAAGAAGACCGATGCCGACAAGGCCGATCCCGAGGCGCCGGCGCTGGCGAAGCTCGCCACCGACAAATACTGGCCGGTCGACATCGCCTATTTCGACGACAGCGCCCAGAACGGCGAAGAGGTGCCGGAATACCGGATCAGCTTCAAGCTGCACGAAAACGGCATCACCCGCGATCTCGTCATGGATTATGGCGATTTCTCGATGACCGGCAAACTGGTCAACCTGTCGCTGTTCGACCAGACAAAGCCCTGCCCGGTGTCGAAGTAGCAGCGCAATTGAGCTGGCCGCGGCGGGCTTGATGGCGGTCTATGTCGATGCGGCGATCTGGAAGTGGGCCGGTCATCTCTGGTGCCATCTCCTGGCTGATGATACCGACGAGTTGCATCGCTTTGCCGCCGAGCTCGGCATCAAGCGCTCGTCCTACCAGGGCCCGCCCAAGACATCGGCGCCGCATTATGACATAACCGGCTTCGAGCGCGACCGCGCGGTGCGGCTCGGCGCCGTCGAATGCAGCCGCGAGCAGATCGTCGCAATCTTCCGGCGCGTGCGTGTGGCCAACGGAAAGGCCAAGTCATGACCCCAACGGCATTCCTGGCTTATTGCGCCGCGATTACGCTGGCCGCCGCGACGCCAGGTCCGGCGATGTTCGCGGTCATCACCAATGGTGTGTCGCGCGGTTTCCGTCGCGCCTTCATGGCCGGCGTCGGCGTCGCCGCCGGCGATGCCGTGCTGGTCACCCTCGCACTGCTCGGGCTGGTGGCGCTGGCCCAGACCTTCGAATGGGTCTTTCTTCTGCTGAAATATGCAGGCGCCGCCTATCTGATCTATCTCGGGATCCGGATGTGGCGTGCCGCAGCCGCGCAGCCGGATAAACCGCAGGCGACTGAAGCAAGGTTGTCGCGATCGTTCCTGCTCGGCGCGTCCATTGCGCTCGGCAATCCAAAGGCGATCCTCTTTCACGCCTCGATCATGCCGCTGATCCTCAACCTCGATACGATGACCTTTTTCGACGGCCTGCTCGTGGTGGCCGTTGTCATCAGCGTCAATGTCCTTACCATGGGGGTCTATGCCGCCCTGGCGGGCCGAGCATCGGGCTGGTTCACGACGCCGAGGCGCATGCGGCTGATGAACAGGTTCGCCGGCAGCGCCATGATCGGTACCGGAGCGCTGATTGCCGCACGCTGAGCGCTGACGCGCCACAACGCTTGCGTTTGTCGCGCTTCCCCTCTATATGCCCGCTCATTCCACACACGGACTTTGGTGTCTGCCCGGGAGAAATCCGGCTGAAACCTCCGGTGGCGTTCGAGGACTGAAGTCCAAAAATGCCTGTGTCCGTGGAGGCTAACCGGAAAGGAAAATGAGAATGGCACTGCCTGATTTCAGCATGCGCCAGCTTTTGGAAGCTGGCATTCACTTCGGCCACCAGACCCATCGCTGGAACCCGAAGATGGCGCCCTACATTTATGGCGCCCGCAACAACATCCACATCATCGACCTGTCGCAGACGGTGCCGTTGCTGCACCAGGCGCTTAAGCAGGTTTCGGACACCGTCGCCAAGGGCGGCCGCGTGCTGTTCGTCGGCACCAAGCGCCAGGCGTCTGATATCGTCGCCGATGCGGCGCAGCGTTCGGCACAGTACTATGTCAATTCGCGTTGGCTCGGCGGCATGCTGACCAACTGGAAGACGATCTCGAACTCGATCCAGCGCCTGCGCAAGCTCGACGAGATGCTTGCCGGCGAGGCGCAAGGGTTGACCAAGAAGGAACGCCTGAACCTCGATCGCGAGCGCGAGAAGCTCGACAAGGCGCTGGGCGGCATCAAGGACATGGGCTCGACGCCCGACCTGATGTTCGTGATCGACACCAACAAGGAAGCGATCGCCATTCTCGAGGCCAAGCGCCTCGGCATTCCGGTCGTCGCGATCATCGATTCGAACTGCGACCCGGACAAGATCGACTTCCCGATCCCCGGCAATGACGACGCGGCCCGCGCCATCCAGCTCTATTGCGACCTGATCGCCAAGGCTGCGATCGACGGCATCGCCCGTCAGCAGGGCGCGCTCGGCGTCGACATCGGCGCTTCGGTTGAAGCCCCGGTCGAACCGGCGCTCGATCCGGCTCCGGCGTCGGAAGCTCCCAAAGCTTGATAGTCGAAGGCCGGTTGCGGCCTTCATCTTTCTCATATTTTGGCACGCTAAACAGACGCACCATCGAATGCCGATGGTGCGTCGGTGCATTTAAAACAAAGAGGCGACAATGAGCATTTCGGCTGCACAGGTCAAAGAACTCCGCGACTTGACCGGCGCGGGCATGATGGACTGCAAGGCGGCGTTGAACGAGACCAACGGCAACATGGAAGAGGCCGTCGACTGGCTGCGCAAGAAGGGTATCTCCAAGGCCGACAAGAAGGCCGGCCGTACCGCTGCCGAAGGCCTGATCGGCGTCGACAATGGGGTGCGCGAGGCTGCGGTCGTCGAGGTCAATTCCGAGACCGACTTCGTTGCCCGCAACGCCGCCTTCCAGGAAATCGTCGCCAACGTCGCCAAGGTGGCGCTTGCCTACGGCACGACCGAGGCGGTTGCGGCGGCCCAATATCCGGGTTCGGACAAGTCGGTCACCGACACGATCAAGGACGCGGTCGGCACCATCGGTGAGAACATGGGCTTCCGCCGCTCGGCCAAGCTCACCGTGCCACATGGCGCGGTGGCGACCTATGTGCACAACGCGGTTGCCGACGGCCTCGGCAAGCTCGGCGTGCTGGTCGCGATCGAGACCACCGGCAATGAGCACGCCGCCAACGCCTTTGGCCGTCAGGTTGCCATGCATGTCGCTGCCACCAACCCAATGGCGCTGACGGCAGAGCAGATCGATCCGACCGCGGTGGAACGTGAAAAGGCGATCTTCTCCGACCAGGCGCGCCAGTCGGGCAAGCCGGAGGCGATCATCGAGAAGATGGTCGAAGGCCGCCTGCGTAAGTTCTACGAGGAAGTCGTGCTCCTGAAGCAGGCCTTCGTGCTCAATCCCGACATCACCGTCGAGAAGGCGCTGAAGGATGCCGAGAAGGAAATCGGCGCCCCGGCCAAGATCACGGCCTATCTGCGCTTCGCGCTCGGCGAAGGCATCGAAAAGGAAGAGACGGATTTCGCGGCGGAAGTCGCGGCGGCGGTCAAGAAGTAAGCCGCTTACCGCCATATCCCGAAAGCGGTTTTCCGGCCTGGCGTCCGCAGGGATGTCAGGCCGATTTCTTGCGCGATGTCGATAAAGGCCCGCAGTTTCAGCGCCCGATATAGGCGGGGAGACAGACGATCACGGCGTGAAAGGGTGGCGCCAGCCGGACCGTGACCATGTCCTGCGCGATCATTTTCTGCTTCGGTTCACAGTCCAGGTCAAGGTCGCCGGAGGCGTCGTGACCGGCGACAAGCCTCTCTGCCATTCGCCGCCCGTGGTGGTCGAGGGCCGGGCCGCCAGCCTCAGCAGCACCTGATCCAGAAAGCCTGAAATTTTGCACAAGGGCGCGGCGTGACATCGCTGCGCCCTTCGTGTATCCGATCAACCCGCCATGACAGAACCGCCGGGTGAAGCAAGGGCCTTTCGCCTCCGGAACCTGCCGCGCCGAGATTTTCGAGGAACCAGATGACGGTGAAGCCCCTCTACCGACGTGTCTTGCTGAAAGCCTCGGGTGAAGCGTTGATGGGCGAGCAGCATTTCGGCATCGACGTTTCGGTCGTGGATCGCATTGCCGCCGACATCGCGGAGGCCCGCGCGCTGGGCATCGAGGTCGGTGTCGTCATCGGCGGCGGCAATATCTTTCGAGGTGTGGCCGTCGCCTCCAAGGGCGGAGATCGCGTCACCGGCGATCACATGGGCATGCTGGCCACGGTCATCAACTCGCTGGCGCTGCGCACGTCGCTGAACAAGATCGGTGTCGACGCCGTCGTGCTGTCCGCGATCGCCATGCCCGAGCTGTGCGAGAGCTTTTCGCAGCGCCAGGCGACCGCCTACATGAATCAGGGCAAGGTGGTGATCTTCGCCGGTGGCACCGGCAATCCGTTCTTCACCACTGATTCGGCCGCGGCACTTCGCGCCGCCGAAATCGGTGCCGATGCACTGTTCAAGGGCACGCAGGTCGATGGTGTCTATTCGGCAGATCCGAAAAAGGACCCGAATGCGACGCGTTTCGAGCGCATCAGTCACGCTGAAGTCATAAAGCGCGGCCTTTCCATCATGGATACGGCTGCGATTGCACTTGCGCGCGAAAACAACATTCCGATAATCGTCTATTCGATCCACGAAAAAGGTGGTTTCGGCGATATTCTGAGGGGCGGCGGCCGCTGCACGGTCGTCGCGGATGATTGATCCGGGCCTGATCCCTAAAAAGGGAAACCGGCTTTTCGAGAATCAGGCTCGCACATGGGGCGTTGCCCCGAAGCAGTGAACCCGCGGCAGACGGGTCGAGGAGACTAAGATGAGTGGTGAGTACGACGACCTCAAGAGGCGCATGGATGGGGCGATCGCCGCGTTCAAACATGATCTGGCTTCGCTGCGGACCGGTCGCGCCTCCAGCAATCTGCTCGATGCCATCCAGGTTCAGGCCTACGGCACCACCATGCCGATCAATCAGGTGGCCAACGTCACCGTGCCGGAACCACGTATGATCTCGGTGTCCATCTGGGACAAATCGATGGTCGGCGCGGTCGACCGCGCCATCCGTGAATCCAATCTGGGCTTCAACCCGATCGTCGACGGCACCAATCTCAGGATTCCGCTGCCGGAGCTCAACGAACAGCGCCGCAAGGAACTGGTCAAGATCTCGCATGGCTATGCCGAGAACGCCCGCGTCGCTGCACGCCATGTGCGCCGCGACGGCATGGACTTCCTGAAGAAGGCCGAGAAGGACGGCGCGATCAGCGAGGACGATCATCGCAAGCGTTCGGATCAGGTCCAGAAGCTTACCGATGAAACGATCAGCACCATCGATCATCTGCTTTCCGACAAGGAAGCTGAAATCATGCAGGTTTAGGGTTGGGCTTCGGCTGACCCGAAAGCGAGATCATGACAACGCCCGCGCATGTCGCGATCATCATGGATGGAAATGGACGCTGGGCCAAGGCGCGCGGCATGCCGAGGCTCGCGGGTCATCGCGCCGGCGTCGAGGCGCTACGCAAGACGGTGCGCGCGGCACCGGCTCTCGGCATCTCATTCCTGACCGTCTATGCCTTCTCGTCGGAGAACTGGTCGCGGCCAAAGTCCGAAGTCAGTGACCTAATGGGGTTGTTGAAACTGTTCATCCGCCGGGATCTGGCCGAACTGCACCAGAGCGGCGTGCGGGTCAGGATCATCGGCGACAGGGCAGGGCTGCAGCCGGACATAAGAGGCCTGCTCGAAGAGGCCGAATCGCTGACAATCCGGAACACGTCACTGACGCTGGTCATCGCCTTCAACTATGGCGGACGCGATGAGATCGTGCGCACGGCGCGCAAGCTCGCCGAAGCCGTCGGGCGGGGTGAGTTGGACAGCGAGGCGATCACCGCCGACAGCTTTGCCGCCTCTCTCGACACACAGGGCATCCCCGATCCCGAACTTGTCATCCGCACCAGCGGCGAGCTTCGCCTTTCCAACTTCCTCCTATGGCAGGCTGCCTATAGCGAGCTCGTCTTCCTGCCGTGCTACTGGCCGGACTTCAGCCGCGAACACCTGGCAGAAGCCCTGCGCGAATTTGCCGGCCGCGAACGCCGTTTCGGCGGACTGGACCCGCAAGACGTCGCATCGCGACCGGCCGCGGGATGAGCAATCTTCAGCTCCGCGTCATTTCTGCGGTCGTGCTTGCCATCGTTGCCCTTGGCCTGACCTGGCTGGGTGGCCTGCCTTTCCGGCTGCTGTGTGCCGTCATGTCGGCGATGATCTTTTACGAGTGGACGCGCATGTCGCGGCCCGCTGGGGCCAAGCGGCTCGGCTTCCTGCCCGAGATGCTGACTGTCGTTTTCATCGGCGCCTTGATTGCCGGCCTTCCCGCATTCTGGCTGCTGTCCCTCGTCTTGTTTCTGATTGCGGTGACAGCGATTGCCGCTCTGGTTCGCGAGACCGGGCAGTGGGAGGCGAGCGGCCTTGCCTATGCCAGCGTGTCCGGCCTGTCGCTTGCCTTGCTGCGCAATGGCGATCATTCGGGTCTTGTCGCCATCCTGTTCCTGTTCGCGGTCGTCTGGGCGACCGACATTTTTGCCTATTTCGTCGGGCGCGCCGTCGGCGGTCCGAAATTGGCGCCGTCAATATCACCCGGCAAGACGCGCAGCGGCGCGCTTGGCGGCGCGGTTGGCGGTGTTGTCGCCGGGCTCATTCTGGCCGCTATTGCCGGTGCCGGCAATCTGGCCTTGCTTGGCGTGGTGGCGCTCGTGCTTTCGATTGTCGCCCAGGCCGGCGACCTATTCGAATCCTGGGTCAAACGGCGTCACGGACGCAAGGATTCGGGCGTGCTCATTCCAGGCCATGGCGGCGTCATGGACCGCGTCGACGGGCTTGTCGCGGCGGCTCTCGCCCTATACGTCATCGGCTGGATGGCGGCGGGCGCCGATCATCCGGCGCAGGGGCTGTTTCCCATTTGACCTTGTCGTTTCACGATCTGGTGCGGATACGCCTTGGATTCGCCTGGATTGATGTCACAGTCACGCCTCAACGGCGGAAGAATTTTGAGGGCATGACTTGAACGGGATTCTTCACGCGATTTTCAGTACGGAAGGTTTCTTCCTCGGCACGCTCGTGCCGTTTCTCTTCGTGCTGACCGTGGTGGTGTTCGTCCACGAAATGGGCCACTACCTTGTCGGCCGCTGGTGCGGCATTGGCGTCAGGGCCTTTTCGATCGGCTTCGGTCCCGAACTCATAGGCTTCAACGACAGGCACGGCACGCGCTGGAAGCTTTGCGCCATACCGCTTGGCGGCTATGTCAAATTTGTCGGCGACATGAGCGCCACCTCCAGCCAGCCGACATCGCAAGAACTCGAAACACTGACCGACGAGGAGCGCAAGGTTGCCTTCCACACCCAGGCGATCTGGAAGCGCGCGGCGACGGTGGCGGCCGGGCCTCTGTTCAATTTCCTGCTGACGATCGTCGTCTTTGCCGTGCTGTTTGCCGCTTATGGCCGTTATGTCGCGGAGCCCATGGTGGCTGAAGTTACCGCCGACAGTCCGGCGGCGAAGGCCGGCATCATGCCCGGCGACCGATTCGTCAGCGTTGATGGCAGCAAGGTCGAGACCTTCGGCGACGTGCAGCGGCTGGTCTCGGGCCGTGCCGGCGACACCATCACCTTCGTCATGCTGCGCGACGGCAAGGAAGTCACGGTGACCGCGACCCCGAAGTTGATGGAGCAGGAAGACGCGCTCGGCAACAAGATCAAGGTTGCGGTGATCGGCGTCGTCAACAACAAGGAACTCGGCCAGCCCCGTCTCATCACCTACACCCCGGTGGGAGCGGTTGCGGCGGCAGTCGAGGAAACAGGCCATGTCATCGAGCGCACGGGCCAGTTTTTGCAGCGCTTCGCCGTCGGACGCGAGGACAAGTGTCAATTGGGTGGTCCCGTCAAGATCGCCGACATGGCCGGCAGGGCGGCCAAGCTGGGTTTCGAGTGGCTGGTGCAGCTTGTCGCGCTGCTGTCCGTCGGGATAGGCATTCTAAACCTTTTGCCGATTCCCCCCCTCGACGGAGGCCATCTCTTGTTCTACGGGGTGGAGGCCGTCATCCGCCGGCCGGTGTCGGAACGGATGATGGAAATGGCCTATCGGGCCGGTCTGCTTCTGGTCTTGTGCTTCATGGGTTTCGTATTCTGGAACGATCTGTTTGGGTGCTGAAATCATGAAGAAATTTGGCTTTGGCATGGTCGATGTTGAGACGCCGTTTACCATGCACGGGGATATGAGTGACGCGAAAGCCACGCAGCAGGGTTAAGTAAATACAAATTAACCAGAAGCCTTGCGTGTAGGGAAAATCCGGTTAATACGGTAGGGGAAATTACCGCACGTCCGGTTTTCTCGCCGTGGGGACTACGAGAAAAGGTTATTAAGCCCGATGAAGGCAGCATCCAAGTTTTTGAACGCCGCGTCAGCGGCGGCACTGTCCGCCGCTTTGGTTGTGCCAGGCGCGCTCGCAGTGCAATTCGTTGCCACATCGGCGGCTGAAGCCGCTGTCGTCAGCAGGGTGGAGGTCAGCGGCAACCAGCGTGTCGACGCCGATACGATTCGCAATTACATCACCATCAAGCCGGGCAAGGCCTTCTCGAGTTCCGACATCGACGCCGCGGTCAAGGCGCTGTTCGGCACCGGGCTATTCTCGGACGTGCGGATCAACCAAGTCGGCTCGACACTGGTGGTCAAGGTTTCCGAATACAAGGTCGTCAACCAGGTGCTGTTCCAGGGCAACAAGAAGCTCAAGGACAATGCACTCCAGGCCGCGGTCCAACTGAAGCCGCGCGGCACCTTCTCGCAGGCGACGCTGGATTCGGACGTCGAGGCGGTCAAGGCCGCCTACAGGCGCATCGGCCGTGACGATGCCGGCGTGACCACGCAGGTCATGGAGCTCGGCGACAACCGCGTGAACGTGGTGTTCCACATCACCGAAGGCGACCGCACGCAGATCGCGGCGATCAATTTTGTCGGCAATAGCGCTTATTCGAGCCGCCGCCTGTCGGACGTAATCAACACCAAGCGCTCGTCCTGGGTTTCGTTCATCCTGCGTGACGACGTTTATGACGAGGACAAGCTGCGCGCCGACCAGGAACTGCTGCGCCGCTTCTATTACAATCACGGCTATGCCGATTTCCAGGTCGTGTCCGCTGTCGGCGAACTCGACAGCGCGACGAACAAGTACACGGTTACTATCACCGTCCAGGAAGGCGAGCGTTACACGTTCGGCGATATCAGCGTCGAAAGCACCATCCCGGAAGTGGACTCGAAGGCGCTTGAATCGGTGGTCGAGACCCACAAGGGCGATGTCTACAACGCCAAGGACGTCGAAGACACCATCGTAGCGCTCACCGAGAAGGTGGCCGGTTCGGGCTATGCCTTTGCGCAGGTGACGCCACGCGGCGACCGCAACTTCGAGAACCATACGATTTCGGTCGTTTATACGATCGACCAAGGAACCAAGGCCTATATCGAGCGCATCGAAATCCGCGGCAACGACCGCACGCGGGACTATGTCATTCGCCGCGAGTTTGACGTCAGCGAAGGCGATGCGTTCAACCAGGTACTCATCCAGCGGGCGAAGAAGCGCCTGGAAGACCTGAATTATTTTGACAAAGTCGAAATCTCGACAGTGCCCGGTTCGCAGCCCGACCAGGTTGTGCTGGTGGTCGACGTGGTCGAGAAATCGACGGGCGAATTCTCGGTTGGCGCCGGTTATTCGACTGGCGGTGACACGGCCGGCCCGTCGGTCGAAGGATCGATCACCGAGCGCAACTTCCTCGGCCGTGGCCAGTACATAAAGCTGTCGGCGGGTGGCGGCAGGCATTCGCGCGACTACAGCCTCTCGTTCACCGAGCCGTATTTCCTCGGGCGGCGCATCGCCGCCGGCTTCGACATCTACAAGTCGACGCGGCAATACAACGGCAATTACGACAGCGACACCACGGGTGCGACCGTGCGCTTCGGCCTGCCGATCACCAACAGCATTACGACCCAGCTGGCCTACAACATCTCGCAAGAGAAATATTCGGTGGATGACAGTTGCGGTCCCACCAGTCCAGGAGATCCCAGCGGCACCTGTAACATTTCCCAGGCCGTTCTGGATGGCATTGAGCAAAGCCCCTGGATCAAGTCGTCGGTCAGCCTGGGGCTGGTCTACAACACCATCGACGACATGAAGAACCCGCATGAGGGTATCTACGCCAACACGACGGTGGAGGTCGCGGGCCTGGGCGGCGATGCCAAGTTCGTGAAAATAACGGGGCGCGGCAGCATCTACCAGACGCTTTCCGAGCAACTCGACCTCGTAGGCCTGGTTTCGGGTGGCGCTGGTCATGTTGAGAGTTACGGTGGCGGCGATCTGCGCATTTTCGACCACTTCCAAAGCACCGATCGCATGATCCGGGGCTTCGCCTATGGCGGCATCGGGCCGGTCGCTTCCGGAACCAGCGGCGACCATGTAGGAGGGACGACCTACTTCAACGCGTCGACCGAGGCCCAGTTCCCGCTTCCGGTCATTCCCGAGAGCTTCGGCCTGCGTGGTGCAGTGTTTGCGGACGCGGCGACGCTTTATGGCAGCAAGCTCGCATCCGGCTTGGTCAATCCAGATTCTACTGGTATGAAATTGCGCGCTTCGGTGGGTGTCGGCGTGATGTGGGCTTCGCCGTTCGGCCCGATCCGTATCGACTATGCGATCCCGGTCAAGAAGGAAGCGACCGACGATGTGCAGGAATTCAACTTCGGCATATCGACCCGCTTCTGATCGGCGGCTAACGATGCTCCCGGATTTTTCGGATCCGGGAGAAATGTTCCGACCTAGCTGGATATAGCTTCTGGAATGACCGATCCGGTGTTCTTCGCGCCATCACGCCGGTATACGGCGGCCGAAGTCGCGAATCTGACCGGCTCGGTGCTTGTCGATTCCGGCCAATCCGATGTTTCGATCGAAGCACTGGCACCAGCCAGCGAGGGCGGAGCGAATGCGCTCGTCTTCGTGGACGGCAGGCGTAATTCCGCGCTGATGCCATCGCTGCGGGCCGCGGCGGTGCTATGTCCAGCCGAATTCGCCAACAAGGCGCCGGTCGGCATCGCTGTGCTGATCCACCCGCGACCGCAGCAGGCATTCGCGCTGGTCGGGCGACTGCTGTTCCCCACGGCCGCCACGCCAGGGCCAATGACCGGCGAAACCGGCGTTTCGCCGCATGCCCATGTCGATCCAACCGCGCATGTCGAAGCCGGCGTGATCATCGAGGCCGGCGCGGTCGTTGGGCCGGGCGTCTCGATCGGCAGCGGCACCGTGATCGCGCCCAATGCCGTCATCGGGCAGTCCTGCCAGATCGGACGTAACGGCTATGTTGGCCCGGGCGCGAGTATCCAATATGCGCTGATCGGCAACCGGGTCATCATCCATGGCGGGGCCAGGATCGGCCAGGATGGCTTTGGCTTCGTCGGCGGCGCCAAGGGGCCGGAACGTGTTCCCCAGATCGGTCGGGTGGTCATCCAGGACGATGTCGAGATCGGCTCCAATTCCACTGTCGATCGCGGCGCCATGTCGGATACGATTATCGGTCAGGGCACCAAGATCGACAATCTCGTGCAGATCGCCCATAACGTCCGCATCGGTCGCAATTGCATAGTCGCCGGGCTTTCAGGTATTTCCGGTTCCGTGGTCGTGGGTGACAATGTCACCATGGGCGGCGGCGTCGGACTTGCGGATCATCTGACCATCGGCACGGGAGCCAAGCTTGCCGCCAGAAGTGGATTTATGAGCAATGTTCCTGCCGGCGAGATCTGGGGCGGCTATCCGGCGCAGCCGATGGCGGAAGCGATGCGAGAGATAGCCATGTTGCGCACGATGGCCAGGGCACGCAAGCAGGGCAAGGACAATGGCTGACATGGTGGCGGCGACGACGCTGGAAGCGGTCGACATAATGGGGCTGATGAAGCTTCTGCCGCATCGTTATCCATTCCTGATGATCGACCGCATCGTCGACATCGATGGCGATGAATCCGCCATCGGCATCAAGAACGTCACCATCAACGAGCCGCATTTTCAGGGCCATTTCCCCGAGCAGCCGGTGATGCCGGGCGTGCTGATTGTCGAGGCAATGGCGCAGACGGCCGGCGCCATCTGCATCCGCAGCCTTGGGGCGTCGAAGCCATCGCTGGTCTATTTCCTGACCATCGACAACGCCAAATTCCGCAAACCGGTCGTTCCCGGCGACCAGTTGAAGATCCACGTCAAGAAAATCAAGAAGCGCGGCAACCTGCTCAAATTCGCCTGTGAAGCCATGGTCGAGGGCACCAAGGCGGCCGAGGCCGAGATTTCAGCCATGATGGTCACCGGCGACTGACGATCGAATGCTTATGAAAATCATGACTTCAATCCATCCTTCCTCCGTCGTGGAGGAAGGCGCTCAGATTGGCCAGGGTGTGCGTATAGGGCCGTTTTGCCACGTCAGCGCCGAGGCCGTGATCGGTGATGATGTCGAATTGGTCAGCCATGTCTCGGTGATGGGCGCGACCACCATCGGTTCCTCGACCAAGGTCTACCCGATGGCGATACTGGGTGGGCCACCGCAGAACACCAAGCACAAGGGCGGACGCACCACGCTGGTTATCGGCGCCAACTGCACCATCCGCGAAGGCGTCACCATGCATGTCGGCACCGACACCAGCCGCGGCGAGACGACGGTGGGCGACAATGGCAACTTCCTCGCCTATGCCCATATCGCCCATGATTGCGTGGTCGGCAACAACGCCACCTTCGCCAATGGAGCGACGCTGGGCGGCCACTGCGAGATCGGTAACAGTGTCTACATTGGCGGCCTGACCGCCGTCCATCAGTTCGTGCGCGTTGGCGATAACGCGTTTCTGGGCGGTTGCTCCGCGATCGTGGGCGATGTCATTCCTTACGCCATCGCCGTTGGCAACCGCGCCAGCCTGCGCGGCCTCAACATTATCGGCCTGAAGCGTTCCGGCCTGCCAAGGTCCGAAATCCATTTGCTGCGGAAAGCTTACAAGACGATCTTCGACCGTTCCCGAACCGTTGGCGAAAACATCGAGTTCGCGAAAGCAGAGTTCGCTTCGTCCCCAACCGCGATGAAGATCATCGATTTCATCACCAGTCGCGGCAAGCGGCACTATGCGGTGCCATCGCTCAAGGGTGGCGATGACGACGATGCCGACGATGAAGACTAAGACAGCGGCAAGCGGTCTTGATCTCCCGCCTGATGCCAGGGTTGGCATCATCGCCGGCGGCGGCAGTCTTCCGGTCGAAGTCGCGCAAGGCTTGGCCACACGAGGGTATCCGCCTTTCGTCCTGTTGATGGAAGGCGAAGCTGATCGCGAGCGGGACCTGCGTCTATACGAGCATGACAGCCTGGCCCTGGAGCAGATCGGCTCCCTGGTACCGACGCTGAAGCGATATGGAATCACGCATCTGGTTCTGGCCGGCGAAATCAAACGAAGGCCGCAATTGGCCAGGATTCGCCTGAGCCTTGGCCTGCTGGCGATTTTGCCCTCGGTGATCATGGCGCTGGCGCGTGGCGATGACGGCCTGCTGAAGGTCGTGACACGCGGTCTGGAAAGGCGGGGCATCAAGGTGATCGGCGCGCATCAGGTCGTTCCCGAACTCGCCGCCGCCGAAGGCACGCTGACCGCCACGGCACCGAAGCAATCGGACTGGCGTGACATCGAAGCGGCGAGGCAGGCAGCCAAGGCCATCGGCGCACTCGATATCGGCCAGGCGGCAATTGCCATCGGTGGCAGGGCGATCGCGCTCGAAGGCATCGAAGGTACGCACGGCCTGCTCGAAAGAACACGAGAGCTGCGCGGCCATGGCCGGCTTGCCGGCAAGACCCGTGGGGTTCTGGTCAAGTGTGCCAAACCTGGCCAGGAATTGCGCGCCGACCTGCCGTCGATCGGACCACAGACGGTCGAGGCGGCGCATGCGGCCGGGCTTGCCGGCATCGCGGTCGAGGCTGGACGTTCGCTGATCCTCGAAGGTCCGGTGACGCTTGCGCGCGCGAACGCGCTCGGCCTGTTCATCGTCGGCCTGCCAGCAACGGAGTCGCCACATGGCTGACAAGGCGTTGAAGATCGCAATCGTGGCCGGTGAAGAATCCGGCGATCTGCTGGGCGCCGACATCGTGCGTTCGCTGAAGGCATTGACAGGCCGCGAGGTGCAACTCGTCGGCCTTGGCGGTCGCCATTTGCAGGGGCTAGGGCTGGTTTCGCCCTTCGATGCCGGCGAGGTCGCGCTGATGGGTTTCAGTGCCGTCCTGCGCGATCTGCCGCGCCTGATGCGGCGGATCGGCCAGATGGCCGGGATGATCGCGGACGCGAAGCCGGATTGCCTGATCACGATCGACAGTCCGGACTTTTCGCTGCGCGTTGCCAGGAAGGTACGCGCGGCCAACCCGTCGACCCCGATCGTCCACTATGTCTGCCCGAGCGTCTGGGCGTGGCGGCCGGGCAGGGCGGTGGCGATGAAGCCCTATGTCGATCACATATTGTGCATCCTGCCGTTCGAAGTGAAGGAACTCGCCAGGCTTGGCGGCCCGCCCGGCACCTATGTCGGGCACCGTCTCGCCCATGACGCGGGTGTTCTCTCGGCGGCGAAGGCTCAGGGGCAGCCGCGCGACCTTTCGCCGGACCGCGTGAAGACGCTGCTTGTCCTGCCCGGCTCGCGGCGCGGCGAGGTGCGGCGACTGCTGGAGCCGTTTGGCGAGACCGTGTCGATGCTGCGGGCACGCGGACACCGCCTTCGGCTGATGTTGCCGACGGTGCCCCATGTCGCGGACACCGTCCGTTCCGCTGTCACGCGCTGGGACGAGAAACCCGAGATCATCCTCGAGCCCGAGCGTAAATGGCAGGCCTTCGGCAAGGCCGACGCGGCGTTGATCGCGTCCGGCACGGTCTCCCTGGAACTGGCGTTGTCCGGTGTGCCGATGGTCTCCTGCTACCGCCTCGACCCTGTCGCGCGCGTCGTCGCGCCGTATCTCGTTACCGTCTGGTCGGCGCTGCTGCCCAACCTGATCTCGGATCGCGCGCTGATCCCGGAGTTCTACAACGAGTACGTCAAACCGAACAATCTGGCGCGCCAGTTGGAAGGGTTGTTGACCGACACCGGCATCCGCGCCTGGCAGAAAGATGGGTTTGCCGAGATCGCACGGCGCATGGCGACGGACAGGCCGTCCGGTGAGATCGCGGCGCAGGTGGTGATGGAGTGCGTGAGGAAGCGAGTGAGTGGTGAGTAGATGATCCTCTTCACTACTGACTACTCCCTATCCATTTTACCGCTTGGCGATATCCTTTTTACCGCTTGGCGATCGGCACGTAATCGCGCTCCGGCGCGCCGGTATAGAGCTGGCGCGGGCGGCCGATCTTCTGGCGCGGATCCTCGATCATCTCTTTCCATTGCGCGATCCAGCCGACAGTGCGGGCGACCGCGAACAGCACCGTGAACATGGTGGTGGGGAAGCCCAGCGCCTTCAGCGTGATGCCGGAATAGAAGTCGACATTCGGGTAGAGCTTCTTCTCGATGAAATAAGGATCGGTCAGCGCGATCTTTTCCAGTTCCATGGCGATGTCGAGCAGCGGATCGTCCTTGATGCCGAGCTCGCCCAAAACCTCGTGCGCCGTTTTCTGCATGATCTTGGCGCGCGGATCGTAATTCTTGTAGACGCGATGGCCGAAGCCCATCAGCCGAAACGGGTCGTTCTTGTCCTTGGCGCGGGCGATGAACTCCGGGATGTGGTCGACATGGCCGATCTCGCCCAGCATGTTGAGCGCCGCTTCATTGGCGCCGCCATGCGCCGGGCCCCACAGGCAGGCAATGCCAGCGGCGATGCACGCAAACGGGTTGGCGCCCGAAGAGCCGGCGAGGCGAACCGTGGAGGTCGAGGCGTTCTGCTCGTGATCGGCGTGCAGGATGAAGATGCGCTCCATGGCGCGCGCCAGCACCGGGTTGATCTTGTACTCCTCGCACGGCACGGCGAAGCACATATGCAGGAAGTTTGCCGCGAAACCGAGATCGTTCTTCGGGTAAATGAACGGCTGGCCGATATGATATTTATAGGCCATGGCCGCGATGGTCGGCATCTTGGCGATCAGCCGCATGGAAGCGACCATGCGCTGGTAGGGGTCAGAGATGTCGGTGGAGTCGTGATAGAAGGCCGACAGCGCGCCGACCACGCCGCACATCACCGCCATCGGGTGCGCGTCGCGACGGAAGCCGGTGAAGAAGCGCGACATCTGCTCGTGCACCATTGTGTGGCGTGTCACGCGGTAATCGAAATCGTCCTTCTGCGCCTTGGTGGGCAGTTCGCCGTAGAGCAGCAGGTAGCAGACTTCCAGGAAGTCGCCGTGTTCCGCCAACTGGTCGATCGGGTAGCCGCGATGCAGGAGAATGCCCGCATCGCCGTCGATGAAGGTGATCTCCGATTCGCAACTCGCGGTCGAGGTGAAGCCGGGATCGTAGGTGAAGGCGCCGGTTGTGCTGTAAAGCGTGGCAATGTCGATGACGTCGGGGCCGACGGAGCCACTTCGCACCTTGAACTCATGAGTCTTGCCGCCGAGCTCCAACTTGGCCGTGGCCTCCTGGGTCTTGCCGCCAAATTCCAGTTTTGTCGCAGCTTCGGTCATTGCAAACTCCTTCTCGTTTCATCATGCCGGCAAAGGCAAATTTCTGCGAAGCGACACGTCGAAATCACTGCAATGCGCGTATTCGCCACCGCATTTTAGGAGGTGCGTGCCAGATTGGGCCAAGGCCTAATGTTGCACTGCGAAACCCGCCTTTCAATGCCAATCTTTTTGGGCCAGTTTGCTCCTAATCGATTTGATCCGCTATGCGACCCAGGCTTTCCTCACGCCCCAGCACGGCCAGTACGTCGAACACGCCGGGCGAGGTGCTTTTGCCGGTCAGGGCGGCGCGCAAGGGCTGTGCCACGGCGCCCAGCTTGTGGCCTCCAGCCAGCGCATAGTCGCGGATCGCGGCCTCCGCAGCGGCAGCCGTCCAGTCCCCCGGAAGCGCATTCAAGGCTTCGTGGGCGCCGCGCAGGATCTTGCGGGAATCGTCGTTGAGCAGCAGCGCCGCCTTGTCGTCGACCGGCAGCGGCCGCTCCGCAAACAGGTAAGCGGCGCCATTGACGAGTTCTACCAGCGTCTTGGCGCGCTCCTTCAGGCCCGGAAGGGCCGCCAGCAATTGCGCCTTGTTATGCTCGTTGAGGCGCGCGGCCATCGCCGGGCCGCCCTCGAGATAGGGCAGGGCGGCGATGAAGATGTCGAACAGTTCGGCGTCGCTCATGCGGCGCATATGGACGCCGTTCAGCGCATCCAGCTTGGCGAAATCGAAACGGGCGGCGCCCTTGTTGACGTCGCCGATGTCGAACCAGGAGATCATGTCCTTGATCGACATGATCTCGTCGTCGCCATGGCTCCAGCCGAGGCGCGCCAGGTAATTGAGCAGCGCCTCCGGCAGATACCCCATGGCGCGATAGGCTTCGACGCCGAGCGCGCCATGGCGCTTCGACAGCTTGGCACCGTCGGCGCCGTGGATCAGCGGGATGTGCGACATCGATGGCACGTCCCAGCCCATGGCCTTGTAGATCACCGTCTGGCGGGCCGCATTGGTCAGGTGATCGTCGCCCCGAATGATATGCGTTACGCCCATGTCATGGTCGTCGACGACGACGGCGTGCATGTAGGTCGGGTTGCCGTCCGAACGCAGAATGATGAAATCGTCGAGATCCTTGTTGGGGAATCGCACCTCGCCCTGGACACGGTCGTGCACCACCGTCTCGCCCTCGGTTGGCGCCTTGATGCGGATTGCGCCCTTGACGCCGGGAGGCGCCTCGGACGGATCACGATCACGCCACTGGCCGTTGTAGCGTGGCGGCAGGCCCTTGGCACGCGCTGCCTCGCGCATCGCCTCCAGTTCGGCAGGCGTCTCGTAGCTGTAGTAGGCCTTGCCCAGGCGCACGAGTTCCTCGGCCACCTCGCGATGCCGCGGCGCGCGCTCGAATTGGGAGACAGCGTCGCCGTCCCAGCCAAGACCGAGCCAGGAGAGTCCGTCCAGGATGGCGGCCGTCGCCGCATCGGTCGAACGCTCGCGATCGGTGTCCTCGATGCGCAGCAGCATCGTACCGCCAGTGTGTTTGGCATAGAGCCAGTTGAACAGCGCCGTGCGGGCGCCGCCGATGTGCAGATAGCCGGTGGGCGAGGGGGCAAAACGGGTGACGACCTTGTCGGACATGAAATTCTTGGAAACCATCTGAAGCGGGGTTGGGTTGCGCGGACTTTCGCGCGTCGCGGGTTCATGTACCATAGGGCGACAGGGGTGCAAGGGGCAGACCCGATGGCTGGACGAGGCCGGGGCTCGGATCAGGGCGAGGACGCTGTTGCTGGCGTCAGCGAACGGTCCTTGTTTGCAACGCATCCGGCTATCCCGTTGCCATCACCTACGCCCCTCGTGCCCGCGCCGGGCACCCGGCCGCCGCAGGCGGATATCCCTGCACCAAGTCTATCGCCTGCCGCAGGCAGGATTGCGCGCGTGCGCCGGCAATTCGGCCTGACATCATTGCCTCGCCTGCGCCATGGCGTGGCCAAGGCGGCGGAACTGGAACTTGACCGGGGCATCGCCTTTCTGCTGGTGCCGGTCTGTCTGGCCGCCGGAGCGATCGGCTACTATTCGCTGGCGGCGGAGCCTGATTTTGCCAAGCCTGTAGCGGTCGTCGTGCTGACGGCGCTCTGTGCGCTTGCGTCGCGTTCCTGGCCAAAAACCCATCTGTGTTTCACGGCGATGCTGCTGTGCGCGCTGGGCCTGCTCGCGGCGAAGGTCGAAACATGGCGGGCCGGAACACGAATGCTGGGCTCGGAGATTTCGACTGAAGTGACGGGTCGCGTCGTCTCGCTCGATCGGATGGAGACCGGCCGCATCCGGCTGACCATTGACGTGACGTCCACCGCCCGGCCGAAACTGCGCTATGCGCCGGAAAGGGTCCGGCTTTCGGCACGCAAGATACCGCGGGAATTGACCGCCGGCTCGTTGATATCAGGCTATGCCAAACTCTTGCCGCCGACCGGTCCGGTGCGGCCGGACAGCTATGATTTCTCCTTCGACAGCTATTTCGCCGGCATCGGCGGCAGCGGGTTTTTTCTCGGCAATCCCAGGATTGTCACAGCCGAGGACGATGACATGCCGCTTTCGGCTCGCCTGTCCTCTGCGGTGGAAAATGCCCGCCAATCCATCGCTGGCCGCATCACAGGTATCGTCGGCGGCGCCGAGGGCGAGATCGCAGCGGCACTGATCGTCGGCGTGCGCGCCGGCATTCCCGACGAAATCAACGAGGCGATGCGGCGAACCGGCATCTATCACATCATATCCATTTCCGGACTGCATATGGCGCTGGTCGCCGGCACGGTCATGGGTCTGCTGCGCGGCGCCTTCGCGCTGTTTCCAGATTCTTCCGCACGAAGGCCGGTGAAGAAATACGCGGCCGCCGCAGCGCTGTTCTCGATCGCTGCCTATCTCGTCATTTCGGGCATCGTCGTTGCCGCCGAACGCAGCTTCATCATGCTGGCGGTGATGCTGATCGCGGTTCTGTTCGATCGCGCGGCTCTGACCATGCGCAATCTGGCGATCTCGGCGGTCGCCGTTATCCTGGTCTCGCCGCATGAAGTGGTCGGACCGAGTTTCCAGATGTCGTTCGCCGCGACCGCTGCCCTGGTCGGCGCCTATGCCGGTTGGGCGGATTATCGCGCGAGGAAGATCAGAACGCCTCCGCCCAGACGAACACCGGCCGGTTTTCTCATGGGCAAACTCGTCGCGCTCACAGGAGGCGTGGCAATGACATCCATTATTGCCGGCAGCGCCACGGCGCTGTTTGCCATTTGGCATTTCCAGCGTGTATCGCCGCTCAGCTTGTTCGCCAATCTGGCCGTCATGCCGATCGTTTCGGTCGTGATGTTCCTGGCCGTCGCCAGCGCGTTGCTCATGCCGTTCGGCTTGGATGCGCCATCCCTTTACCTGATGGGCAAGGGCCTGACGGCAATGATCGCCATATCGGCGTGGATATCGGAACGCTCTCCTGTCGATGCGGTCGGGCTGATTTCCCAGCAATCCGTGCTGCTGGTGACGGTCGCCCTGGTCATCGCGACGATGGCGACGACATGGCTGCGGCTCGCCGCACTCCCGTTCGCGCTTGCCGGCCTGTTGACTGTGTCGGATACGCGCACGCCCGATGTGCTGATCTCGGAAGATGCCCGGCTGGTCGCGGTGCCGATCGGCGGTGGCGAACTCGCGGTCAGCCGGGCACGCCCGAACGAATTCACCGTCGACAACTGGAAACGTGCATTGGTATCCGAAAGCATCGTCGTGCCGGAGGTGTTCAACAAGACAGACGGGCAGTTCGCCATTGCCGATGCCGTAAACCTGCCGCCGGGGGCACCGTTCTACTGCACCGACGGCGTCTGCCTCGCCAGGCACCCGTCCGGAGCGATTATCGCGCATGTCGAAGACCGCAAGGATACCTGGAAAGCCTGCGGTTTCGCCGACGTGATCGTCGTCAACGACGCGACTGGCTATGACGCCTGCCATAACCCGCTGGTTCTCGTCGTCACCAAACGGCAACTCGCTCGCAAAGGGAGTGCTGCGGTCTTCTTCGACCGCCAATCGGCGACTGGCCCACCAATCGTCAGCTTCGCCGTCGACAGGCCATACCGTCCCTGGCATGAACAGCGCAAATTCTCGCGCGAGGCGAGGGGCCTGCCGCCCTATAAAAAGCCTGACAATACCAGCGCGCCAGTGCCTGCTCAGTAGCGCCTGATCAGCCCGACGAGTTTGCCTTGCACCTTGACCCTGTCCGGCCCGAAAATGCGGGTCTCGTAGGCCGGGTTGGCGGCTTCAAGGGCAATCGAAGCTCCCTTGCGGCGGAACCGTTTCAGGGTCGCTTCCTCTTCGTCGACCAGCGCCACGACGATCTCGCCCGGGCTCGCTGTATCGGCGTTGCGGATGATGACCGTGTCGCCATCGAAGATCCCGGCCTCGATCATCGAGTCGCCCTTGACCTCCAGCGCATAGTGCTCGCCGCCCATGATCATGTCAGGCGGGACCGAGATGGAATGCGTCTGATGCTGGATGGCATCGATCGGCACACCGGCGGCGATACGGCCCATCACCGGGATCGAGACCGCGGGAACCGCATCGTCGTCATTGCCGGCCGCGGGCAAGCGCGACGGCGCCGGCTTGATCTGGCGACCAAGGTTGCCCTGACCGAGGCTGCCCTGGATGACACTTGGCGAAAATTTTTTTGCCGCGTTGAGGCCGGGCGCGATCGAATCCGGCAACCGCAGCACCTCCAGTGCGCGCGCCCTGTTGGGCAGTCTCCGAATAAAGCCACGTTCCTCCAGCGCCGTGATCAGGCGGTGGATCCCCGACTTGGAGGCAAGATCAAGAGCCTCTTTCATCTCGTCGAAGGAAGGCGGGATGCCGCTTTCCTTGAGCCGTTCATGAATGAACATCAGCAGTTCATGTTGCTTGCGCGTCAGCATGGCGGCCCCCAAGGCATTGAACGAAGGGTCTGAATCGGAATCGAAAAACAAACCCAGAACAAACACTATCTGTTCCAGTTGTGTTCCGCAACCGTTTAAAGTTTAGTGAATTTGTTAAGGGGTTCGAAATTTTTGCCGCCGGCAACAAACGGCAACCGACGCTTACCGACGATTTCTGCCCCGGACACACGCATTGAAATCGTTTTGGTTAATGGCCTGTGGCCCACCCCTTGTTGAGGTTTGGCTTCAGTCGTTTGAAAGGCGCACGGGGCGGATTTATGGAGTCGCCCAGTGTCATCCCAGCGGAACGAAACGAAACCAAAACGCCAACGTTCGCCAGCTCGCTTGGGGGATGGATCCGTGTGTAAGCGTCGGACGGCGCGGAAGCGCCGAAATCATCCGGAAACCGCTTTCAGGCTGCCGGCGCGTGCGGTGTAGTTGTTGGCGCTGCTGTCTTCGCTGTGAACATAGACGTGCAGCGTGTAGCCGATATGCGCCGTCATCAATGCCTTTGCCCGCTCGACATCACGATCGAGCGCCGCCTCCATGATCGCGGTGTGATGCTCGATCGCGATCGCCTCGCGCAGTGCGTCCATGGCCTCTCCATAGCCATGCTTGAGGCCGGCCGCTGCCCGCAAAGTCGGCGCCAGGCCGAGAAAACGATGATGTCGCCGCAGCTGATCCGCGATCGTCGAGCGGAATCGCAGCAGCCAGTTGGACGTCGCAGCACTCAGCAGCGCCGCGTGAAAGGCCTCGTGGCTTTCGTCCCATTGATCGACGGCCGCATCCGAGGGGTCGTCAACCGCGGTCTTGCAGCGAGAGAGCCGGTAATGAGCGGTGACAACGGCATCTTCCCATTGCCTGTCGCCTTTTTCCATCGATTCCAGGAACAGGGGCATCTCGACAACCATCCGCGCGCGCGCCAGGTCCTCGAGTTCGGCCCGCGACACGGGAGCGACGGCAAAGCCGCGATTGCTGATGGCAGTGACAAGGCGCTCGGCTTCAAGCCGAGACAATGCTTCACGCAGCGGCGTCCAGCCGACGCCATATGTGCCGCGCAGCGCACTCAACTTGAGCGGCGCACCCGGCATGAGGCGCGTCGTCAGAATATCGCGCCGCAGCAGCTGATAGGCCGCCTCCGTCTTTGTGGAACTATTCTGATCCTGCATCGCAGTCCGTCCATCGTCAGGCTCGGAAAATTATATATCATGGCGGTGCATGGCAAGAATTATATATAATGTTTGACATGGACCGGCGGACTGACCATGATCGCCTGATGTGCCGTCTTTAAGCGGCGCTAATCAAATCTGGGAGGAAATGATGTTGAAGTCGAAATGGCTGTCAGGATTGGCCCTGGCAGGCGCCTTGATGGTCAGCGCCGGCAGCGCCGCGGCTGATCAGATTCGTATCGGCATAGCCAATTTCGGAGAGCATCCTCAGTTGAATGCCGCCATAGCCGGTTTCAAGAAGGCGCTGACGGACAACGGCTTCGTCGAGGGCAAGGACGTCGTCTACACCGAGAGCCATACCAATTTCGACGCATCGCTGGTGCCGCAGATGATCGCCAAGCTGCAGGCAGAGCAGCCCAAGCTGATTTACACCATCACCACGCCGGTCTCGCAGATCGCCAAGAAGGCGCTCGCAGGGTCCGACATTCCGATCGTCTTTGCCGCGGTCACCGATCCGGTCGCGGCCAAGCTGGTGCCGTCATGGGACTCCGGAGACGAAGGCATGACCGGCGCCAGCGATCTGCAGGATGTCGCCGCGGTGATGGCCTTCACCAAGAAGCTGCTGCCGAACGCCAAGCGCTTTGGCGTGCCCTACAATCCAGGCGAAGCCAATGACGTTGCCCTGATCGAAAAGATCAAGGCGGCGGCACCCGCGGCCGGCTTCGAGGTCGTGGAGGTCGGCATCGACAACGTCAATGACATTCAGCAACGCATCGCTTCGCTCGCCGGCAAGGCCGACGTGATCTACGGCCCGGCCTCGAACCTGATCCAGCCGGCGATCGCCGCTGTCTCCGCAGCCGCTCGTCAGGCTGGAATCCCGGTCGTCAACTCCGATGACAGCGCGGTCCGCAACGGCACCGTACCGGCAAGCTTCGCGGTCAACTACACGCAGGTTGGCGTCAATGCCGGCAACATCGCCGCCGAAATCCTTAAGGGCAAGGATCCGAAGACGATCGCGCCGTCGCGCCCGGCTTACAAGGACCACATGGCAACGATCTCCCGCAAGGCGATGGCCGCGTTCGGCATCGAGATACCCGCTTCGATGGCCGATTGCGGCTGCATCGTCGACTGACGTTGGGCTGCAGCGGTGACGGCGTCGGCGCCGTCACCCTTCAGTTGTGGGAGGAACGATGCTCGAGATCCGATCCGCGCGCAAAGTGTTCTACAAGGGCCAGGCCGACGAGAAGGTCGCGCTGGACGGCCTCAACCTGTCGTTGGCCACGGGCGAGTTCGGTATCGTCATCGGCTCCAATGGGGCCGGCAAGAGCAGCATGCTCAACGCCATTTCCGGAGCTCTCATCCTCGATTCCGGCAGGATCCTGATCAACGGCACCGATGTGACAAACATGCCGGTGCACAAGCGCGCGGCAAAATTGGCGCGCGTCTTCCAGGATCCGATGCGCGGCACAGCCGCCAGCATGACCGTGGCGGAGAACATGTTGTTGGCTGACCTTCGCGGCCACAAACGCGGCTTGCGGCAAGGGCTGAACGCCACCCGGCTTGCGTCCTACAAGGAGCGCTTGTCCATACTGGGTCTCGGCCTTGAAAACCGCCTGGACACACGCGTCGACCTGCTTTCGGGCGGGCAGAGGCAGTCGCTGTCGCTGATCATGGCGGTTGGCGGATCGCCGGACCTGCTGCTGCTCGACGAGCATACGGCAGCGCTCGACCCGCGCACGGCCGAAATCGTCATGCAGGCGACGGTGCGCGCCGTCAATGCGCTGAAACTGACCACGCTGATGGTGACCCACAATATGCAACATGCCGTCGACCATGGCAGCCGGGTGATCATGCTCGACGCGGGCCGGGTCAGGCTGGAAGTCACCGGCGAGGAGAAATCGGCGGTCACGGTTGCAGATCTGATCGGCCATTTTTCCGTCAAGACCGATCGCATGTTGCTGGCGAGCTGATCACCATGAGCTTTATCCAGGACGTTCTGACGAGCTTCGTCGCGATCATCCCGGTCACACTGGCGCAGAGCCTGATCCTGGCCTTTGTCGTGCTCGGGATCATGATCCCGTTTCGCATGCTGAATTTTCCGGATCTGACCAGCGAGGGCGCCTTTCCGCTGGGCGGCTGCGTCTGTGGCGTGCTTCTTGCAGCCGGTGCATCGCCGCTGACAGCCATCGCGGTCGCCGTCGCAGCGGGCTTTGTGGCGGGTTGCTGTACCGCCTTCATCCATCTGCGCTTCCGCATCCACACGCTTCTTGCGGGTATCCTGATGATGACGATGCTCTACAGCATCAACCTGCGCATCATGGGCAAGTCCAATCTCTCCGTCTTCGGCTCGCCCACCGTGTTCGACTGGGTGCCGTTCGCGCGGCCTGGTTTTCCGGCCAGCAAGATCGTTGTCGCCGGCCTTCTCGCGCTCCTCGTCTTCCTGGCGCTCTACATGTTCTTCAGGACCGAGAAGGGGACCGCGGTGCGCGCGGTGGGCGCCAACCCGGACATGGCCGAGGCTCAAGGCATCAATGTCTGGGCGGCGACCATAGGCGGTGTCGGGCTGGCGAGCGCGTTTTCGGCGTCAAGCGGCGCGCTGATGGTGCAGTCGCAGGGATTTGCCGACGTCAATATGGGACTGGGGATTCTCATCAACGGGCTTGCCGCGCTGATGATCGGCGAGGCGGTTATCGGCAAGCAGACGGTCTGGCGTCAGCTGCTGGCGCCTTTCGCCGGCGCGATCATCTACTATCAGCTGGTGTCGTTCTGCCTCGCCGCCGGCATGCCGCCGCCTGACCTGAAGCTTGCCACCGGCTTGTTCGTGCTCGCCATGCTGGCCTTGCCCAGCCTCAAGCGCAGCCGGGGATCCGCGCCGGCTCGCGAAGCCATTCGTGAATAAATTAGAGCGTGAACAAACCAGGGAATGTCTGAAATCATGCGTGCAACGCTCGATCTCGCAGCAGTCGAAGCCATGGATGCGGCGGATCCGCTGCGTGCCATGCGCGACCGGTTCATCTTGCCGGACGGGGTTATCTATCTCGACGGCAATTCGCTAGGCGCGGCGGCTCCCGCCGTCTTCAACGAGCTGCAGAAGGCCGCGACCCAGGAATGGGCGCAGGATCTGATCCGTGCCTGGAACACCGCCGGCTGGTTCGAAATGCCGGTCGTCCTTGGCGACCAGCTCGGACGCCTGATCGGCGCCGCGGCCAGCCAGACGGTGGTCTGCGATACGACCTCGATCAACATCTACAAGGTGCTGCATGCCGCGCTTGGCATGCGGCCGGACCGGTCGGTAATCGTCGCCGAAGGCGACAGTTTCCCAACCGACCTCTATATGGCCGAAGGTGTCGCATCGACACGGCCGGGTACGGTGCTGCGGCTCGAAGGGGTCGACGCGCCTGATATCGAGGACCTCATCGACGAACGCGTCGCCGTCATCCTGGTCAACCACGTCAATTACAAATCCGGGCAGTTGCGTGACATGGCCGCGCTGACGCGCAAGGCCCATCAGGCTGGCGCGCTGATCGTCTGGGATCTCTGCCACACAGCCGGGGCCTTACCGGTCGAACTCGACAGCGCGAACGCTGATTTCGCCATCGGCTGTACCTATAAATATCTCAATGGCGGTCCGGGCGCGCCGGCCTTCATCTACGCCGCAAAACGTCATCACGGCGATGTCCGGCAGCCGCTGAGCGGCTGGTGGGGGCATGCAAGGCCTTTCGCCTTCGAACAGGGCTATGAGGTAGGCACCGGCATCCGCCGGTTCTTGTGTGGTACGCAGCCTGTGCTTTCGATGCGGGCGCTGAAGGGGGCACTGGATCTTTGGGACGACGTAGACATGGCGGTGGTGCGCCAAAAGGGCATCGCGCTGACCGACCTGTTCATTGAGCTCGTCGAGACCAGATGCGGCGCCTACGGCCTTGAGCTCGAAAGCCCGCGAGACGGCAACGCGCGCGGCAGCCAGGTATCGTTCATCCACCCGCAAGGCTATCAGGTAATGCGGGCCTTGATCGAGCGCGGCGTGATTGGCGATTTCCGCGCGCCGTCGACGATCCGCTTCGGCTTCACGCCGCTCTATGTCGGCTACAGGGACGTTTGGCAGGCGGTGGAGGTGCTGGAAGACATCCTGCGCACCGGCGCCTGGCAAGAAGCGCGTTTTGCCGTCAAGACCGCCGTGACCTGAGTGGCTGTTGCCCGAAAGCGTTCAGCGGGCGACGACATTTACGAAGCAAAGGCGCTCGTCAGAGCCGGGTGCGGACGGTCCAGAGTTCCGGAAACAGGACGACCTCGAGCATTTTCTTGAGATAGGAGGCGCCTGACGTGCCGCCGGTGCCGCGCTTCATGCCGATGATACGTTCGACTGTGGTGACGTGATTGAAGCGCCAGCGACGGAAATAGTCTTCGAAGTCAACCAGTTTCTCGGCCAGTTCATAGAACATCCAGTAGCGCTGCGGATCGCGGTAGACGGTCTGCCAGGCGACGAGGACTTCTTCGTTCTCGGTACGGGTTTCACGCCAATTCGTGCGCCTGGCATCGGCACCAATGTCGAACCCGTTGCGCGCCAGAAGCAGCAGCGCTTCGTCGTAGAGTGATGGCTCGGCCAGGATCGCCTCCAGCTTTTGGCTGAGGTCCGGCCGGTGCTTGTGCGGGCCGAGCATTGCGAGGTTACGGTTGCCGGCCATGAACTCGATGGCGCGGTATTGCCAGGACTGGAAGCCCGAGGATTGGCCGAGCGCGTTGCGGAACTCGGTGTATTCGCTGGGCGTCATCGTGCGCAGCACGTCCCAGGCATTATTCAACTGCTCGAAAATGCGTGCGACGCGCGACAGCATCTTGAAGCTCGGCTCAAGCCGGTCAGCCCGAATGGAGCGGATCGCGGCACCGATCTCGTGCAGCGCGAGCTTCATCCAGAGTTCCGATGTCTGGTGCTGGATGATGAACAGCATCTCGTCATGCGCCGACGACAGCGGTGCCTGCGCGTCGAGGACTTTTTCCAGATGCAGATAGTCGCTGTAGGACATGCGCTCCTTGAACGACATCTGTGCGCCTTCGGACGCCGGATCGTAGGGCTCGCTCAATTGATTTTCTCCATGCGCAACCGGAAGCGCTGGATCTTGCCGGTCTGGGTCTTGGGCAGGGCGGCGATGAATTTCACCGAGCGCGGATATTTGTAGGGGGCGATGGTTGCCTTGACGTGGTCCTGCAGGCGCTTGATGGTCAATGCATCGGGCGCAACGCCTTGCACCAGCACGACATGCGCCTCGACGATCTGGCCGCGTTCTGGATCCTCGGCGCCGATCACTGCACATTCGGCGACATCGGGATGCGCCAGCAGCGCCGCCTCGACCTCGGGCCCGGCGATGTTGTAGCCGGCGCTGACGATCATGTCGTCGGAGCGCGCCGCGAAGTGGAAGAAGCCGTCCTCATCCTGGGTGAAGGTGTCGCCGGTCAAGTTCCAGCCGTCGCGCACATAGTCCTTCTGCCGGTCATCGGCCATGTAGCGGCAGCCGGTCGGTCCGCGCACCGCCAGGCGTCCGGGTTGGCCACGCGGCACGTCGCGCATCTCGTCGTCGACAATGCGCGCTTCGTAGCCGACCACAGGCTTGCCTGTCGACGCGGGCTTCATGTCGTCAAAGCGGTTGGAGATGAAGATGTGCAGCATTTCGGTGGCGCCAATGCCGTCGAGGATCGGCTTGCCGGTTTTTTTCGTCCACTCTTCGAAGACCGGGGCCGGCAATGTCTCGCCGGCCGAAACGGCGACGCGCAGCGATGACAGGTCGGCGCCTTCATCCATCGCCTTCAGCATTGCGCGGTAGGCGGTCGGCGCGGTGAAGGAAATGGTCGCTTTGTAGGTCTCGATGATGTGGATCATGTTGGGCGGCGTCGCCTGTTCCAGCAGCGTGGCCACGGCACCGAAGCGCAGGGGAAAGATGGCGAGCCCGCCAAGGCCAAAGGTGAAAGCGAGGGGCGGCGAGCCGACGAAGATGTCGTCCGGCGTTACCTGCAGGACCTCGCGGGCATAGGAGTCGGCGATGATCAGAAGGTCGCGGTGGAAATGCATCGTCGCCTTTGGCACGCCCGTGGTGCCCGAGGTGAAGCCAAGCAGCGCGACGTCGTCGCGGCCGGTATTGACAGCAGTGAAGGTGACAGGCTTGTCGAGGGCAGCGCGATCGAGTTCGGCATCATGGTTGGCGGTGCCGTCGAAGCCGATGACCTGTTTCAGGAACGTGCTGTCCTTGGCGCAGGCGGTCATCTCGTCCATCAGCCTGGTATCGCAAAGCGCGATGGTGATCTCCGCCTTGTCGACGATCTTGGTGAGTTCGCCGGCGCGCAGCATCGGCATGGTGTTGACGACCACGGCGCCGACCTTGGTGGCGGCCAGCCAGCAGGCGACCATTGCGGGGTTGTTGGCGGAGCGGATCAGCACCCGGTTGCCTGGCTTGACGCCGTAATTCTCGACCAGCGCATGGGCGAGTCTGTTCGTCCAGTCGGACAATTCCTTGTAGGTGCGGCGGCGACCATTGCCGATCAGTGCGGTGTGGTCACCGAGACCTCTTTCGACCAGCCTGTCGGTCAATTCGACGCCGGCGTTGAGATGTTCGGGATAGTCGAAGCCGTCGAGCAGGAAGTCCGGCCATTGATCCGGCGGCGGCAGATGATCACGTGTGAACGTATCGATATGCGCTGAAGGCCCAAGCATCTCGCCGCTATCCTGTCTGCTGCCTGGCCGGTGCGCGCGGCACCTGGCGAGGTGGTGGATATGAAGTTCCCGTCTTTCGCGAGAGGGCTTCGTGCAGCCAGCTACACCTGTTCGGCGACGCCACCGGAAGGTGGACATCTGTAGGTTTAGACAGCACAGCAGACCTCCCATTGTCGGCTGTTCGTCCGGCAGGATCGCACCAGTCGGAATTTGTTTCAAGCCTAAAATGTTTTGCCCCGCATTGACGTGTGCGGCCTAGGAAACGATGGGAAAATCGAGAAAAGTGTCTTGCCGGGTCGCCAGGGCGGCGCATAAATCACTGGGCTTTGCGATGTCACTGAGCCGACGGACCATATCGTCGCCGAACAGAGCCTGGAGAGCCGCCATGCCCCACGACCTTAATGGTCTGATGAAATTCCTCGATCGCGACGAGTGGCGCGGCTGCTTCGAAGAAGTGTTCGACGAACACTTCGGCCCGGTGCTGGAGGTCGGCGATGCGGAGTTTGAAGATCTTGCCGAAGTCATCGGCGACGACTGGGCTATGATACTGTGGGGCTGCGCCTTTGAGGATTTTCTGACGCAGGACTTCGATGTCGAAGGGGGCAACATCGTCGACGAGTATCTCAAGCGCCGCGGCTGGAAGGAGGGCGCTCGGACAAAGACCTACATGAAGGCGTTGCGGACCTCGATCATGAGTCTTTACGAGGTGAGCGACATCGTGCCGGGAAAATCGCTTGTGGCGCGCGACCTAATTCGCGGCGGCGATCCAATCGTCGTCAGTGAAGGCACGGCTACCAAAGCGCTAAAACAGTGGGACAGGATCGCCGCCCGCATCGTGCCTGTTATGGGCAAGAACATCTTAGCCGGTGGACTTTTGTCCTTCACACCGCGGGCCACGGAAATGCTGCTCGATGGACTGCGGCGCACCTTCGGGAAAAGGGGCGCGAAGAAACTCCCCGCGATCAGGAGCGAAGATCTACAGGAGGTCGCCGCCATATTCACCTTGTCGTGGCTGTTCGACACGCTCGATCGGGCCATGAACAGGCCTTCGGTTCAAAACTCGGATGGCGACGACATCATGTTTCACAATGTCCAGTTTCCACTGGCACCCGGCGCAACCCAGAAAGACATCGCCGCGCGGTTGAATGTCATTCAGGGAATGGCACAGGAAAACCCGAAATTCTGGAACTGGCTAGAAGACGAGCCGACTGGCCGAGGGAAAAAGAAGCAAGGCGGCTCGCCTTCTCTTGATACCACCATGGACACTGGTTTGCGTGTTCTGGGCAATGTCGAGTTGAAGGGACGCTTCCTGCACCTTTCAACCAATTCCTCCAGGCGCGCGGACGAGGGGACCACCTTGCTTCGGCAGTTTCTCGGCGAACTGGTCGGCACACCTCTGACCGAAATCGTCACCGTCGACCAGATGATCGCCGAGCGACGGACCCACGGTCGCAAGAAGGCTTCCTCGAAAATTCCTCCCGAAATGGCCGAAGAAGTCGTCCACGAGTTCATGGACCGCCAATACCGTGAAACCCTCGATCAGCCGGTCGGTATGCTTGGCAATAAGACCCCGCGCCAGGCCGCCAAAACACCGATGGGCCGCCAAAAGGTGGCCGAGTGGCTCAAATACCTCGAAAACCAGACGGCAAAGCGGCCGGATCCAACGGATCCCATGGCTACCTACAGCTTCCAATGGATGTGGCGAGAACTCGGCGTCCATGATTTACGTCAATAATCGCGCCGCACATCCTGTCCAGTGCTGGGTCGGGAACACCCTGCCGGTTTTTAGCTGCTGAAAGATGCCGATCTTGGGGAGGACACGAATGCTCGACCATCGCATTGCCGATTGGGACAATGCCTACGCCAACGGCGCGAACATTGCCGGCGGCGATCGCTGGCCGGCCGCCTGGGCGGAACCCGCGCAAGCGTTTCGTGACGCGATGTTGGCGCAAGGCCGCGCAAGGTTCGACATCGCCTATGGCGATCGACCGCGCAATCGGTTCGACCTTTTCCTTCCCGAGGCCGCTCCCAAGGGGCTCGTCATGTTCATCCATGGAGGTTACTGGCTGGAGTCCGACAAGAGCACCTGGTCGCACCTCGCCAAGGGCGCGGTCAGCAGCGGCTTCGCCGTGGCGATGCCATCCTATACGCTGTGCCCGGACATACGCATCGCCGGCATCGTCGGCGAAATCGGTGCGGCAATCGGCAAAGCGGCGGCGATGGTCGAGGGGCCTCTGATGCTGTCCGGACATTCGGCCGGCGGGCATCTCGCCAGCCGCATGGTGACCACAACCACGCCTCTGGCTGGTGACGTGGCAAGGCGCGTACGTCATGTCGTTTCGATTTCGGGCCTCCATGATTTGCGGCCGCTGATGCGCACCGGCATGAACGCAGCATTGGCAATCGATGAGGCCGAAGCCCTGGCCGAAAGCCCGGCGCTGCTGCGTCCCATGGATGGTGTTCGCATCACCTGTTGGGCTGGCGGCGGCGAGCGTTCCGAATTCCTGCGCCAGAACGCGTTGCTGGCCAACATCTGGACTGGGCTCGGCGCCACCACCAGTGTCGTCGTCGAACCCGACCGGCATCATTACGACATTGTCGACGGCCTCGCCGATCCGGCGCATCCGCTGACGCGAGCCTTGATCTCGCAATAACCGAGATCATTTTCCATCTTGTTATCAGATATCTATATGGCGGCTCTTCAGCGCAGCATCAGCACGCTGCAAGATTGTCCGGCAGCTGACGCAGGGGTAAACGGGGATCGCACGATCAGCCCATTGGCGTCAGCCAGCATCCTCAGCATCGAGGAGTCCTGGATGCTGAACGGCGTCGCCACCAGCCCGCCATCGTCCTCCCTGACCACCGCCCGAACGTAATCCTGGCGCAGATCATTGGCCGCCATTGCGGCGCCCAGCCGCGCCTGGCGTATGTCCTGACGATAGTCACGGCCGCCAAGCCTTGCCAGCAGCGGCTTCAGGAACAATTGCGAGCAGACCAGGCTTGCCACGGGGTTGCCGGGAAGGCCGACGCATCTTATCCCGCCGAGACGCCCGAACATCAGCGGCTTGCCGGGACGCATGGCGATCTTCCAGAAGCCGAGCGTCATGCCTTCGCCCGTCAACACGTCGTGGATCAGATCGTGGTCGCCAACCGAGGCGCCGCCGAGAGTGACGATGACATCCGCGCCGGCCCCGACCGCTTTCCTGACCAGCGCGGCGATTGCGTCCTGGCGGTCGGCGGCAATGCCAAGATCGAGCGCGTGGGCGCCGACAGACTGAGCGGTGGCGGCGACGCCATAGGCGTTGGACGAGATGATCTGGTCCGGCCCGGGTTCGCTGCCGGGCGGCAACAACTCGTCCCCGGTGGCGATGATGGCGACCAGCGGCCGTTTCACCACGCTCACTCGGGGATGATTGGCCGATGCTGCCAGGGAAAGGGCTGCCGGATCCAGCATCCGTCCCTTCTCCAGCAGGACGTCGCCCCTGGAAAAGTCGAGGCCGATGCGGCGGATGTTGCGCCACTCGGCGGTGGGTTCGATCACTTCGATATCGCCACCGCCAATATCGCGGACATTCTCCTGAATGACGATGGTGTCGGCGCCGTCAGGCAGCGGCGCCCCTGTGAAGATGCGCACCGCCTGCGCCTTGCCGACCGTGCCGTCGAAGCCACGTCCGGCCGGCGCCATCCCGATTACCGAGAGTTTCGACGGTACGGAGGCTACATCTTCGGCACGGACGGCATAGCCGTCCATCGCTGAAGCGTTGAAGGGCGGCTGGGTGCGCAGCGCCACGACCGGTTCCGCCAGCACGCGATCAGCCGCTTCGATCAGAGGCACGCTTTCACCGGCCAGCGGCACGGCGCCGTCCAGCAGGCGTTCCAGCGCCTCCACCACCGGAAGCAGCGCCATCAGGCACCTACCTTGTAGTCGCCCGACTTGCCGCCGGTCTTTTCGACCAGCCGGATGCCGGAGATGACCATTGCACGGTCCACCGCCTTGGCCATGTCATAAATGGTCAGGCAGGCCACAGATGCGGCGGTCAATGCTTCCATCTCGACGCCGGTCTTGCCGGTGACGCGCGCCAATGCGGTGACTTTGAGGCCTGGCAGCGCGTGGTCCGGCTCGATGTCCACGGAAACCTTGGTCAACAGCAGCGGATGGCAGAGCGGGATCAGCTCATGTGTCTTTTTCGCCGCCATGATGCCGGCGATGCGCGCGGTGCCGAGCACATCGCCTTTCTTGGCGTCGCCAGCGAGGATGGTCTTCAGCGTTTCGGGCTGCATCGAGACGAAACCCTCGGCGATCGCCGTGCGCGTCGTCTCGTCCTTGTCGCCGACATCGACCATGTTGGCCTCGCCATGCGCGCCGAGATGGGTGAGGGCAGGTGCCATCGTCAGACGGCCTCGGCCGACGCCTTGCCCGTCAACAGCAGGCGCGTCGCCATGGCGACGTCCTGTTGGCGCATCAGGCTCTCACCGACGAGGAAGGTGCCGATGCCACTCTTCTGCATCCTGAGGCAATCATCATGGGTGAAGATCCCGCTTTCGCTGACCAGCAGGCGATCGGCAGGCACCATCGCGGCCAGCCGCTCCGAGGTTTCAAGGCTGGTCTCGAATGTTCTGAGATTGCGGTTGTTGATACCGATCAGCCGCGAAGACAGCTTTACCGCGCGCTCCGTCTCCGCCTCGTCATGCACCTCGATCAGCGCATCCATGCCGAGTTCGAACGCCGTCGCTTCAAGCTCGCTCGCCAGGGCATCGTCGACGCTGGCCATGATGATCAGGATGGCATCAGCGCCCCAGGCGCGGGCCTCAAAGACCTGATAGGGATCGAACAGGAAATCCTTGCGCAGTGCGGGCAGGGCGACTGCTGCTCTTGCCCTGGTGAGGAATTCCGGCGCGCCCTGGAAGGACGGCGCATCGGTCAACACCGAAAGACAGGCGGCACCGCCCTTCTCATAAGCCTTTGCCAATGCCGGTGGATCGAAATCGGCACGGATCAGCCCTTTGGAGGGGCTCGCTTTCTTGATTTCGGCGATCAGCGCGAAACCGCTCGATCCGCGCTTCGCCTCGAGAGCCGCAAGGAAGCCGCGTGGCGCATCCGTGTCCTTTGCCCGCGCCTTGATCTCGGTCAGCGGCAGGCGCGCCTTGGCGGCGGCGATCTCGTCGCGCTTGTAGGCCTCGATCTTGCGCAGAATGTCAGACACGGTTCACCCGTTCGAAATTTCGACCAAATGGTCGAGCACCTGCAGCGCCCGGCCGCTGTCGATGGCCTGCGCGGCCATCGCGATGCCGTCGCCAAGCGTCGTCGCCTTGCCGGCGATCACCAGTCCGGCGCCGGCATTCATCAACACCGTGTCGCGGTAGGCGCCAGCAGCGCCGCCCAGCATATCGCGCAATGCCTTGGCATTGTAGGCGGCATCACCGCCGCGCAGCTCGTCCTTGGCATGGCGCTTCAGCCCAACCTCTTCCGGGGTCAGTGTGAAGCTGCGGATCTCGCCGCCAACCAGTTCGGCGACCTGGGTCTCGCCGGTTGTGGTGATCTCGTCATAGCCATCGCCATGCGCCACCCAGGCATGCTCGGTGCCCAGCGCCTTCAGCGTCTCGGCCACCGGCATGATCCATTCCGGCAGGAATACGCCGACCATCTGGCGCTTGACGCCAGCCGGATTGGAAAGCGGGCCGAGCAGGTTGAAGATGGTGCGGGTGCCAAGCTCGACGCGGGTCGGGCCGACATGCTTCATCGCCGGATGGTGCGCGGGCGCGAACATGAAGCCGACGCCCGCCTCATGGATGCAGCGGCCGATGAGCTCGGGCGAGAGATCGATCTTGACCCCGAGCGCGATCAGGACATCGGCCGCGCCGGTCAGCGACGACAGGCCGCGATTGCCGTGCTTGGCGACGGGAACGCCACTGGCGGCGATGACGAACGCCGAGCCCGTCGAAATGTTGACGCTGTGGGAATTGTCGCCGCCGGTGCCGACGATATCGATCGCGCCGGCGGGTGCCTCAACGCGGAGCATCTTGGCGCGCATCGTGGCGACAGCGCCCGAGATTTCGCTCACCGTTTCACCGCGCACGCGCAGCGCCATCAGGAAGCCGCCGATCTGCCCGGGGGTCGCGTCGCCCGACATGATGATGTCGAAGGCCTCACGCGCTTCCTCGAAGGAAAGCGCGGTACCGGCCGCGACCTTGGCGATATGGGTTTTCAGCGCGCTCATCTTGTCGAGGCTTGGGCAACGGCGGCCTGGTCGACGCGGACGCCGTACTGCGTCTGCAGCTGCGCCACCAACTGGTCGAGCAGATCGTCCGACATGCCGGAGGTGAAAGATTTTTGCGCATCCTCCGGCACCGAACTGGCATCGGCCCCGGCGGGTTCGAACACTTCGGCGACCTTGAACAGGATCTGTCCATCGCCGGTGGGCGAGGGGATCAATCCAGTGCCGCCTTCGCCGACGCCGAACATGACGGCGGCGCCCTCCTTGCCGAAATCGGCGTCGTCGGCTTCGCGCTTCAGGCCGCGCTTGGTCTGCTTTTCCAGCTTGAGCTCACCCGCGATCACGTCGAGCGTCGCGCCGGCCTTGAGCCGCTTTTCGAGTTCATCCGCCTTGGCGGCGAGCCGCTTGGTCGTCTCCGCCGCCGTCCAGTCGGCGACGACTTTCTGGCGGACCTCTTCCAGCGTGCGGTCGCGAGCCGGCGTGATCGCACCAACCTCATAGAAGATGAACCCGTTATCCGCCGTGGTCAGCGCTTCGTTTTCGGTGTTGGGTTCCGCGTCGAAGACTGCCTTGATCAGTGCCGGCGATTCCGGCAGATCCTTGACGATGGAACCATCCGGCCTGAGGCCATTGCGATCGATGGCGTCGATGGTGACGTCCTTCAGTTTCAGTTTTGCGGCCGCAGCCGCCAGCGAACTGCCGGACGCGCGGGTGTCTTCATAGTTATCGTGCACATCCAAAAGGATGCGGCTTGCCTCACCCAGCGCCAGGTCCTTGCGGATCTGGTCCGACACTTCGGCCAGTGGCTTCACCACCTCGGGCTTGATCTCGGTGACGCGCAACAGCACTGGACCGAAGGCACCCTGGACGACCTGGCTGACTTCGTTGGCGTTGAGCGCGAAGGCGGCATCGGCAACCGCCTTGTCGGCGATCTTGTCCTTGGCGAGTGTGCCAAGCAGCGTGTCGGCGGGGGTCTTGCCTTCGGCGGTCACCAGCTTTTCGAAAGTGGCGCCTGCCTTGAGCGAATCGAGCGCCGCTTTGGCAGCGTCCGGTGTCTTGAACACAAGCTGCTCGATGGTGCGCATCTCGGGCGTGGTGTAGCGCGCCTTGTTCTTGTTATAGTCGTCGCTCACCTGTTGGTCGGTGACCGCGGTCGGATCCATGATGTCCGCCGGCTCGAGCCGGACATAGGAGAATTTCCGGTATTCGGGTGCGGCGTAGGTTTTCTTGTTGGCCTCGAAATAGGCCTGAAGCACGCTATCGCTCGGCGCCTCTATGGGTTGGACGAGTGTCTTCGGCAACATCAGGTAATCGACGGTGCGGTCCTCGCCGCGGTAGAGTGCCACCGCCTTGAGGAAAGTGTCCGGCGCCTTGAGGCCGTCCGAGACCGCTTCGACGATCTGCTGACGCACCGCGACCTGGGCGCGGTTCTTCAGATAGTCCTCGGGCCGCATCCCGACCTCGCGCAACAGGTACTCGAACGTCCTCCTGTCGAACTGGCCGCTCGGGCCCTTGAACGCAGGGTCTTCGCGCGTTAGCTCGGCCAGCCTGTCCTTGGACAAGCCCAGACCCAGCTTGCGCGCCTGTTCGTCGAGAACGGCACCGGAAACCAGCTGCGACAGCACCGTGTTGTCGATGCCAAGCGCCTTTGCCTGTTCGTGGGTGAGGCGCTGGCCGAACTGCTGCGACATGACGGCGAGCTGGCGATCATAGGCAAGGCGATATTCGTTGATCGACACCTTGGTGCCACCCGCCGTTATGACCGAATCGTGGCCCGCAAAGCCGCCCATCAGCCGCCCGGAAATGCCCCAGGCGGCGAAACTCACCACCAGCAGCGAAAGCAGTGACTTCGCGACCCAGGTACCCGCCGCGCTTCTCAATGTACCAAGCATGGTTACTTCCGATTTATGCGCATTTTCGGATGCGCCGAGTCTGAAACAAGCGCAATAGCGCCCTTCCGGCCCACTGTCGATTGCTTTGTGGCTTGATTTTGGTAGTGAGGGCCAGAGCCCGATATCGCCCCGGAGAAGCAGACCATGACACCAGGAATTCGCCCGCTCGTCGCCGGCAACTGGAAAATGAACGGCACCAGCGCCTCGCTGAACGAACTCAGGATGATCGGCAATGGGTTCATGAGCGGGCTCGACGCGGAAACCGAGGCACTGATCTGCGTTCCCGCGACGCTGCTTTCCCATGCCGCGGAGATTCTGTCGCGCACGCCGGTCCATGCCGGTGGTGAGGATTGCCACCCCAAGGAAAGCGGCGCCTACACCGGCTGCATCTCGGCGGAGATGCTGAAGGACGCGGGCGCGAGCCATGTCATCGTCGGCCATTCCGAGCGCCGCGAGCAATGCGGCGAGGACGATGCGACTGTCCAGGCCAAGGCCGCCGCCGCATGGCGTGCCGGGCTCGTGGCGATCGTTTGCGTCGGCGAGACGCGGCAGGAGCGCGAGGCCGGAGCCGCGCTGGAGGTGCTGTCGCGCCAGGTCGCCGGCTCGGTGCCGCCAAGCGCCACGCCATCCAACACCGTCATTGCTTATGAGCCGATATGGGCGATCGGCACCGGCCTGACGCCAACCGCGGCCGACGTGGCCGAAGCGCATGCGCATATCCGCGAAAGGCTGTCGGAAAAACTCGGCGCCGCCGCTGCCAGGATACGCATTCTTTATGGCGGCTCGGTCAAGCCGTCGAATGCCGTGGAGTTGCTTGGCGTCCGGAATGTCGATGGCGCGCTGGTTGGCGGCGCCAGCCTGAAAGCTGCCGATTTCCTCGGTATCGCGGAAGCGTATCGCAGCATTTCAGGATGAATCCACGACGATGGACGGGTCGCGGCGCGTCCAAATTCGTTGCAAAGGACGCGTTGCTTCCCATATTCCGGCCACGGGCTTGGAAATGCCGTGAAAGCATTGTATTGAGCCGCCTCCAATTCACCGGTCGTGTCCGCGGCCGGGCAGGGCCTTGCCAGGATAAACTATGCAAACCGTACTGATCGTCATCCATCTCATGGTCGTGCTCGCCCTTGTCGGCGTGGTGCTGCTGCAACGCTCTGAAGGCGGCGGCCTTGGTATTGGTGGCGGATCGGGCTTCATGACGGCGCGCGGCGCCGCCAATGCGTTGACGCGTGCGACGGCGATCCTGGCGGCCGCTTTCTTTGTGACGTCGCTGACATTGTCGATCATTGCCCGCTACGGCGAGAAGCCGATCGACATTCTCGATCGGGCTCCCGCGACCTCGGACGGCGCCGGCAAGGGCGTGCTCAACCAATTGCCCGGCACGACGACCCCGGCGCCCGCCGGCACTGCCACGCCGACGCCGCCATCCGGCAATGACGCCGCCACGAAGCCTCCGGCAACAGCGCCGGCCACCGCGCCCGCCGCCGGTTCTACGTCGCCGGCGACGAACGGCGCCACCAACACCGCGCCGGCGGCGCCGCAGGTCCCGAACCAGTAGCCTCCACTTCTCCCAAACCGCGACCTGTTGTCGTTTGAACACAGTCGCGGCAAATGCTGCGCGATCACGAAGATTCGACGCGCAGCAGCGAGGTCTCGCGCTTGAGACCGCCGAGCTTATTCGACTATAGATTGCACGCGGCATTTTCGGTGTCCTTGGGGGACGCCGGGCGACGCCGTGGGCAACAAGCATTGAACGATCGGATCTTCGCCATGCAGCTTCGCAGCTTCATTCTCCTGGGACTTTGCGCCGTACTTGGCCTCAGTTCCCCGGCCTTCGCCGGCGTACCGGCCAATCTGGCCGCCAATCAGTCGGTCGAGAAAACCGACGCCATCAACGTCGCGGTCAAGAGCGATGCGGCGCAGTTGAGGCTTCTCAAGAAGAAGAAAAACCCGACCCCGGCCGATCTCGCCCAGATCGAGAAGATCGAGGCCAAGATCGCCGCCGACAAGGAAGATGCCAAGGCCAAGGCGCTGGAGGCCAGGAAGCTGGCGATGCGCGAGGCGGCAAAAGCAAAGGCCGAGGCGGAACGGCAGGCCTTCCTGGCCAACAAGGGCAAGAGTGCCCCGGCGACCGACGTGGCCGAGGCGAAGCCCGCCAAGAAGACCACCAAGATCATCGAACCGGTGACGCCGATCGAGCCGATCCAGTCGGCCGAACCGATACCAGCCGAGGTGATGAACGTCGCGCTGACCGGCAACAATGGCGAGCTGCGCAGCGAGACGCCCGGCCAGAAGCAGACCACCAGCGGCAGCGGCCTGTTCGCCGGCCTGTTTGGCGGCCAGATGTCATCGTCCTCGATCAACTATCTGCCCGAGACGCGCGCGCTTGATTCGGCCCTTGCCAAGCGAGACGCCAAGAAGCCGTTCAAGGTGAAACCGGAATTCGTGCCGCAGGACGTGGATTTCACCGGTTACGAAGCAGGCACCATCGTCATCGACACCAGCGCCCGCCGTCTCTATCTCGTCGAATCATCGTCCACCGCCCGTCGCTATGCGATCGCGGTCGGCCGCGAAGGCCTGCAGTTCAAGGGCACCGTCGCGGTCGGCGACAAGCAGGAATGGCCGCGCTGGATCCCGACGCTTGACATGCAGAAGCGCGAGCCCAAGCATTACGGCCAGTACAAGGACGGCATGCCTGGAGGCGGCCAGAACCCGCTCGGCGCACGCGCCATCTATCTCTATGACGGCAAGAAGGACACGCATCTGCGTATCCATGGCACCATCGCGCCGCAGTCAATCGGAACCAGCGCTTCCAATGGCTGCTTCCGGATGATGAACGAGCACGTCATGGACCTCTACAGCCGCGTCAGGATCGGCACCAAAGTCGTCATCATCTGACGCTTCCACCAACATCCCGAAAGGGCCGGCTCAGCCGGCCCTTTTGTTTTGCCTCGTCTCCGGCGCCTCTTGAGAAAAATCCTTCGCGGCGGTTTTTTCTCTGGCGGAATCAATCAGGCCGCGTTAAGCGATGAATCCCATGGCGCGATATGTATTCATCACAGGCGGCGTGGTTTCCTCACTTGGAAAAGGCATAGCCGCAGCGGCCCTTGGGGCTCTCCTGCAGGCGCGAGGCTATCGCGCACGCATCAAAAAACTCGACCCTTACCTCAATGTCGACCCCGGCACGATGTCGCCGTATCAGCATGGCGAGGTGTTCGTCACCGATGACGGCGCCGAGACCGATCTCGATCTTGGCCATTACGAGCGCTTCACCGGCCGCTCGGCCAATCAACAGGACAACATCACCACCGGCCGCATCTACAAGAACATCATCGAGCGCGAGCGGCGCGGCGACTATCTCGGCGCCACGGTGCAGGTCATTCCGCACGTTACCGACGAGATCAAGAATTTCGTCCTCAACGGCAATGACGACTATGATTTCGTGCTGTGCGAGATCGGCGGCACGGTCGGCGACATCGAGGCGATGCCTTTCCTCGAGGCCATCCGCCAGCTCGGTAACGATCTGCCGCGCAACAACGCCGTCTATGTGCATCTGACATTGATGCCCTACATCCCGACGGCCGGTGAGCTGAAAACCAAGCCGACTCAGCATTCAGTCAAGGAATTGCGCGGCATCGGCATCGCGCCCGATATTCTTTTGGTGCGAGCAGATCGCGCCATCCCCAAGGAGGAGCGCAGAAAGCTCTCGCTGTTCTGTAACGTCCGGGAAAGCGCGGTCATCCAGGCGCTCGACGTGCCGCACATCTACGACGTGCCGATGGCCTACCACAAGGAAGGGCTTGATTCGGAAGTGCTGGCGGCCTTCGGTATCGACCCGGCGCCGAAGCCGCGCATGGAGCCCTGGCAGAAAGTGTCGGACCGGATCCACAATCCGGAAGGCGAGGTGACCATCGCCATCGTCGGCAAATATACCGGCCTCAAGGACGCCTACAAATCGCTGATCGAGGCACTTTCGCATGGCGGGCTGGCCAATCATGTCAAGGTCAAGCTCGACTGGATCGAATCGGAGATCTTCGAAAAGGAGGATCCGACGCCGTGGCTGGAAAAGGTGCACGGTATCCTGGTTCCCGGCGGCTTTGGAGAGCGTGGCTCCGAAGGCAAGATTCTGGCGGCGAAGTTCGCGCGCGAGCGCAAGGTGCCGTATTTCGGCATCTGCTTCGGCATGCAGATGGCTTGCATCGAGGCGGCGCGCTCGCTGGCCGGCGTCGAAGACGCGTCCTCGACCGAATTCGGCCCGACCAAGGAGCCGGTCGTCGGGCTGATGACCGAATGGCTGAAGGGCAACATGCTGGAGAAGCGGCGGGAAACCGGGGATCTCGGTGGCACGATGCGGCTCGGCGCCTATCAGGCCGATCTCGCCAAGGGATCCAAGATTGCCGACATCTATGGCGACACGCAGATTTCCGAGCGCCACCGTCATCGCTACGAGGTCAACATCGACTACAAGCAGCGGCTCGAGGATTGCGGCCTGGTGTTTGCCGGCATGTCGCCCGATGGCGTGTTGCCGGAAACGGTCGAATACCCTGACCATCCCTGGTTCATCGGCGTGCAGTATCACCCCGAGCTGAAGAGCCGACCACTCGATCCGCATCCGCTGTTCGCCAGCTTCATCGAGGCGGCGGTGGAACAGTCACGCCTGGTTTGAGCGACAGGCCGGAGGATCTGGCCATGCAAACTTATGTCGCGCTGCTCTACAGCATTGGCCTCGGCGAAGGGCGGCGCCTGGTCATGTCCGACCTGAGGGCAATGGCGGAGGACCTGGGCCTCAAGAATGCCCGCACGCTGATTGCGACCGGCAATCTGGTCTTCGAAGCGCGGGCACACAAGATTTCCAGTTTAGAGCAGCGGCTGGAAACAGCCTTCGAAAAGACCTTTGGCCGCCATGTCGATATCATCGTGCGCGGCGCGAAGGACTGGCTAAAGCTTGCTGCCGGCAATCCATTCGCCGATCAATCCGTAGATGCTGGCGACCAGGTAGCGGTGCGGGTGATGCGGGAGCCGGTGCCGCCGGACACTGCCGCGACGCTGCAGGCCTATGCCTGCGCAGATGAGAAGGTGCTCGAGGTCGGCGGCGACATCTGGGTGGTCTTTTCGCGCGAGCGACCAAGCTCCCGGCTGCTTGCGGCGACCAATCACAAGCGTCTCGGCGTCGGCACGTCGCGCAACTGGAACACGGTGCGCAAGCTGGCCGAGATGGTCGAAGATAGGCAGTAGGCAGTAGGCAGTAGGCAGTAGGCAGTAGGCAGTAGGGTGTGCTTTTCCACTCCCTACTGCCTTTTCCCTATCAAGCCTTCGCCATCCTGGCCCCCGCACCCACGGCGGCGGTGCGCAGCACATAGTAGATGATGCCGGCGATCGCGACGCCGAAGAACCAGCCATAGACGCCCCACCAGGACGGCAGCCAGTTGGTGAAGTTCGGCAGGATCGACGAGAAGATCGCGCCGACGCCGGCGGCGATGAAGGCATTGACATGCCATCCGCCCTGGAAGCGGAATTCGCCGTCCTCGCGGTAGAGCGCCTCGACATCGACCTCGCCCTTCCGGATGAGGTAGTAGTCGACCATCATGACGCCGAAGATCGGCCCCATCGTCGCGCCGATGATGTTGACGAAGGACGCGGCGCTGCCTTCCCACGGGGCGAAGGGATAGAGCACAAGCGCGATGATAGCCGCGATGTAGCCGCCCTTCTTGAAATCGATCTGACGTGGGAAGACGTTGGAGAAGTCGAATGTCGGCGAGACGAAGTTCGCCACGACGTTGATGCCGAGCGTCGCGACGGCGAAGGTCAAGGCGGCGAGCGCGGCCAGGAACCAGCTGTCGAACTTGGCCGAGATCTGGTCAGGGTGCAGCAGCACTTCATGATAGACGTCATAGGCGGCGATAGTGGTGACGCCGGCGACCAGCGAGAACAGGATCAGATTGACCGGCAGGCCCCAGATGTTGCCCTTGCGCAGTGACGCCTTGTCCGGCGCGTAGCGGGCGAAATCGCAGAAGTTGAGATAGAGCGCCGAGAAATAGGTCACCCAGATGGCGGCCACCGCGAACAGCGAGGTCCATGAACCCGGTTCGCCCGGCACGCCCGCGTCCTTGGTCTTTTCCTTCAGCACGTCCATCGGGATGTCGCTGGTGAAAGCGAAGGTACCGGATTTGACGCAGAGATAGACTGCCAGGATCAGCATCATCACCCAAACGGCGGGCCCGGCCCAGTCCTGGAAGCGGCGCACCGTTTCCATGCCCTTCTGGATGATCAGCAGTTGCAGCGCCCAGATGACCACGAAGCAGATCACCTCCAGGCCTGAATGGCCGAGGAAATGCGTGCTGGCGTTGAAATCGGCGAACCATTGCGAGCGGATCAGCAGGGCGACGATCGCGCCGGAGGCGGCCGCCGTTTGCGCGCCGTACCAGAAGCAGGCGACGATAGCGCGTACCAGCGCCGGTATGTTGGCGCCCCAGATGCCAAAGGAAGCACGGGCAAGCACGGGGTAGGGCACGCCCGTCTTGACGCCGGCGTAGCCGACCATGTTCATCAGCGCGTAGATGATCAGCGAGCCGATGCCGATCGCGATAATGAAATTGACGAAGCCGCCGCAGAACAGAAACAGGCTGGCGGCGAGATAGTAGCCCCAGAGGCTGTGAACGTCCGACGTCCAGACGTTGAAGATCGAAAACGGTCCCCAATTGCGGATTTTCGCAGGAGCGAGATCCTCGTTGTATAGGTCAGGCGATGCACCTTGTATTGTCATTGCAACGTCCCCTTTTGCCAAAACGCGCCCTCACGCGTTGACCGCAGAGGTTAAGCCTGACGCTAGGGAACCGGCAAGCAATCCATTTGTCGGCTTTGGCCATAAAGATATTCAATGCGAACCGCGATTATCGTGGGACCGCAATGGTGGGCCGCTGCCGAATCCCCGGTCGGGTGATTCGAATTTCGGTAACGGCGATGCTGTCCAGGCGATGCCCGATCGCAGCGGGAGCACTGCCGTTCGGGCGGCTGGAGGTAAAGGAATATCGGCCCGGCCACAAAGTGGCTTGTCATGTCCCGACGATGTAGCCAGCTTCTTCGGTGGCCGCTTTCGACCGGCGGATTTTTTTAAAGATTTTACCTTCTGCGTGGAACCAACCGCCAGATGCCGCGTTTCATTGGGTTCGATCGCGCGCAATGCGATCGACCGGGAGGAAACTATGGACTACCTGCATTTCTTTTCGCCCGTGCGGATATCGCGCGGGCAGGGACACCCCGTAGAAGAAGTAGATAGTGTCGCCGAAGCGATGGTTTTCCTGCGCAAATGGCCAGCGGGAAGGCGTGGGCCTGTGTATCAGTGTGCGCTGAACTGCTGCTCGGCTGCCCTGTCGGGCCAGATGTCGGCCGAAGAAGCAAGGAAAGCGTTCACTGGCTTTGCCCGGATCACGCGGCTTCTCGATGATGACATGGCGATGCCGATGGGCAGCGACAGTATGGCAAGCGTACACGCGCTACGGCGCTAGGTGCCCGCGCCCCTTTGGTGGGTCGCGCCCGTTGCGGGCGCGACGTTGCCGCGTTTGACCCTCAGGGCAGGTCGGCGGGTGCCGAGCCACTTGACCGGGAGTTAATCGGGCCTGCTAACCAGAGCCGGCATATGCGGTGGCAGCATCGCTCCGGTGCCTGCCAATCTGAACACGATCGCACGAGTTCTCACTGAAGTAGCCATTCATTGTGATGACGAGGCGTCAGCGGCCCGGTCGCCGCGTTGGGCGCCGCGTTGCAAGTGTATGCTTGCGGGTGCCATCTCGATCGACGCACTTTAACTCTTTGTCTTGTGCGCCATTACGTCATCTTTCCCTGAACGCCTCCGAAGCAACCTTGGCGAGCGGGGAGAGCAAGTAATCGATGACGCGGCAGCTGTCGGTTTTGATTTCCACGGTCACCGTCATGCCCGAAGCCAGAGGGATCATCCCCCCGTTTATGTTGATAGCCTGTTCCTGAAGCGCGATGGTGACCGGGAAGACGAAGTTCTGGGGCTGACCGGCCTGGCCGGCGGGCGCGGCGCCGGCCGTATTGGCGGCGGCTGCGGCGTTGGCGAAGCCACGCTTGGCCTCCTGCTCCTCGACCGCCGCGGAGGCGACGCGCGTGACCGTGCCGTGCAACACGCCAAAACGGGTGAAGGGGAAGGCGTCGACCTTGATGACCGCGCTCTGGCCGGGCTTGATGAAGCCGATGTCGAGGTTGGCGACGAGCGCCTCAACCTGAAGCGCCCGCGCCGTCGGCGCGACGACCAGGAGCTGCTGCCCGGTGGTCACGACTTGACCGACCGTGGTGACCGCGATCTCCTGTGCGATGCCGTCGATCGGCGAATAGAGCTTGGTATGCGCGAGGCGTGCGCTCGCCTTGATGACGGCCTGTTCGGCTTCGTCCGCTTTGCGCTCGGCGTCGGCGAGTTTGTTCTCGTTGTCGGCTGCGAATTGCGAGAGTGTCACAATCTTCTCGCTCGCGAGCTCTTTCAGCGCGGCATCGGTTTCGATCAGTTGCCCCTGATCCGAGGCGAGCGACGATTGTGATTTTTCCAGCTGCTCCGTTGAGTCGTAGAGATTGACCTTGCTGCCGACCTGGCGATCGAGCGCCTCCTGACGGGTGCCGACAAGCTTTGTCAGCGTTTCGATTAACTTGTTCTGGTAGGCGATGCTCATCCCGAGGCGCTGACGCGTCGCTTCCTTCTGCAGGCTCTGCTTGTCGAGGCTCTGCAAGGCGCCGATGAGCTGGTTGATGTCTGCCGTCAGCACTGAAGCCTCCCGCAGGCGTATCGCCTCCGGCAACTCGGTTCCCCACACGATTTGCGGCTGGGGGTCGGCCGCGGCTTGCGCTAACTGTGCGATTACGACCTCGTGCTCGTTCGCCTCGCCCGATCTCGCCGGACCACCGAGCACCGCGCGCGCCGTCGCGATAGCGAATCGCCGGCGCGCGATTTCGGCGAGGATCGCATTGAACTCATCGCGCTTCGCCTTCTCTTCCGCCGCCGCCTCAGCCGGATCCAACTCCAGAAGCAGGTCTCCCGCCCTCACGGGCTGTCCATTCTCGACGCGTATTGCGGCGATCTTACCTGGATCGAGCGGTTGAACCACCTTGGCATGGCCGGCCGTGTCGATTTTGCCGGGCGCCACGGCGTGCACGTCGAGCCGCCCGTAGAACGACCAGGCGAGCGCGGCCGCGAAGAAGGCGCAAATCGTCAACATGGTCACCGACGACAGCGGCGGTGCCGGCGTTTCCAGGATCTCGATCGCCGCCGGCAGGAATTCGCGATCGCGGCCGGAGATGACCGCAGGTCGGGCGGCCGGCTGTGGCGATGCGGGAGGGGGCGGCTCGGTTCTCTGGTTCATGCCCCGCCCCTCGCCTGATCCGACTGCAGCGCCCAGAGCCGGGCGTAGAGGCCGCCTTTGCGCGCGAGGAGTTCCTCGTGGCTTCCAATCTCGACGATCGCGCCCCTTTCCATTCCGACGATGCGCGTGCATGGGCGCACCGCCGCCAAGCGATGGGCGATGATCAGCACCGTGCGGCCGCGCACGATCGCGCGCATGTTCTCCTGGACGATGCGCTCGCTCTCGTAGTCCAGCGCCGAGGTCGCTTCGTCGAAGATAAGGATGCGCGGATTGGTGGCGAGAGCGCGGGCGATGGCGATGCGTTGGCGCTGCCCCCCGGAGAGATTGGCGCCGCGCTCCTCGATGATCGTGTCATAGCCCTGCGGCATCTGGGCGATGAACTCGTCGGCGCCGGCGAGCCTGGCCGCCTCAATAACCCACGCCCGCGCCACGGCGGGATCGCCGAGCGCGATGTTTTCGTGAATTGACCGGTTGAACAGGATGTTCTCCTGCAACACGACTCCGATCTGGCGGCGAAGCCAACCCGGATCGAGTTGGGCGATGTCGATGCCGTCGAGCATGATCTGGCCTGCCTGCGGCGAATAGAGCCGTTGCACCACCTTGACCAGCGTCGACTTGCCGGAGCCCGACGCCCCGACAAAGCCGATGACTTCGCCCGGGGCGATCGACAGCGTGACATTGCGCAGCGCCTCGGTCGCGTCGGGCCGATAGCGAAGCGACACGCCGCGCAGGTCGATCCCGCCCCTCGGCGGCGGCAGCGTCAGCAGGTTCTGAGGCATCGGTTCTGGCGGCGTGTTCAGGATGTCGCCGAGCCGCGCCACCGAAACCTGCACCTGCTGGAAGTCCTGCCAGAGCTGAGCGAGGCGAAGAATCGGGGCAACGACCTGGGAGGCGATCATGTTGAACGCGATCAGTTCGCCGACCGTCATCGCGCCGTTGATCACCGCCTGTGCGCCGAAGAGCAGGATCAGCGCCGTCGTCACCTTGCTGACATACTGGATGAGGTTCTGTCCGAGCGCGCCGGTGATACCGGCGTCGAACGAGGTGCGGACATAGGACGCGAGCCGCTCTTCCCATTGCGCCTGCATCATCGGCTCGACGCTCGCCGCCTTCAGCGTCGGCGCTCCGACAATCGATTCGACAAGAAACTGCTGCGACCGCGCGCCGCGGTTGAACTTTTCATTGATCTGCTCGCGAAGAATCGGGCGGATCAGCACCGCAATCAGGAGATAGACGGGGATCGTCCCGAGCACCACCAGCGTCAGTGTGGGCGAATAGATGAACATCACGACGAAGAAGACCAGCGTGAAGACGAGATCGAGCAGCGAGGTCAGGCCCTGTCCGGTCAGGAAGCCGCGGATCGTCTCGAGTTCGCGCACGCGCACCACCGTCTGGCCGGTCGCGCGCGTCTCGAAATAGGCGAGCGGCAGGCGGAAGAGGTGATGGAACAGGCGCCGGCCGAACTCGACATCCATTCGGTTCGTTGTATGGCTCAGCGTATAAGCGCGCAGGAATTGCAGGACCGACTCGAACAGTCCCAGCGTCACCAAGCCGACGATCAGCACCGTCAGGGTGGACACCCCCTTATGCACCAGCACCTTGTCGACGATGAGCTGGAAGAACACCGGCGTGATAAGCGCGAACAGCTGCACGAAGAGCGATGCGATCACGACCTGGGCGAGAGGCCGCCGGTAACGCAGGATCGAGGGCAGGAACCAGCGGAATCCGAAAGTTCTGGGATCGGTTCCCGCGCCGCCAAGGCGGCGCGTGACCAGAACCACTTCGCCGGACGACAGCGCGGCAATGTCCTCGATCGGCAATTCCCGGGCAATGCGGACGATCGGATCGAGCAGCCGCGCGAGCCCCTTCGTGGGGGAGGCCGCCAGGACGCCGAAGGTGCCGTCCTTGAGGCCGATCAGCGCGGGATAGGGAATGGTGGCGAGGCGCTTGGCCTTGATGCGGCGCAGGATGCGCGAGCGCAGCTCCAGGACATTCGCGCCGCGGACGATATCCTCGGCCGCGGCGAATCGCCCCGTCAGCGCAAGCTGATGGCGCATTTGCGCCGGGTCGGCGGCGATGCGGTAGTAGCCCGCGATCACCGCCAGCCCGGCCAGGCCAGAATCCATCGGCGTGAATAGCGGCGGAGCGGGTTCGACTCTGGACAGCTCGGTCGGCGCGCGCGCTGCTTCGGGCGGCTCGGTCTCCGCGGTCACGCCGGTCATCTCGCTGCTCGCTTGGTCCACTGCCCACCCCCAAAAAAGGGCCGAGCCGGGTTCCCGGCTCGGCCGAAGCATCCCTAGACAGTGGGCGCCGTCAGGTTGATGTTGAGTGTGCCTGTCCCTGCCTCTAGGCCGGTGTTCGGCACGCTGTGGAACGCATCGTAGTCCTGTAGCGCGAGGTTGAAGGCCATGTGGACGTCCGAGCCTGCGACGAAGGTTCCGGCACTCACCGGGCCCACGTCGAACGAGTGATTGGCGTTGTTGTAAGTCGTGTCGACGTTGGTAGCGACCAGGCGGTCGAACCCGTCGGCGGTGCTGGCGAGGATATAGACGCCAGGAATGTATTTGAGGCCCTCCACATCCACGCCCTTGACGTCCCCCGTCGGTGCGAAATTGAACGTCACGGACTCGGTCTTGCCGCCGGAGGTGATCGATTTCGTCCCATCCCCGGTGAAATCGGCAAGGACTGTCTCATTGCCACTGCTGTCAAAGGTCACGAGCTTGACTTCGGTGATCGCGTCCTGACCCGAATCGCTCGGGAACGTCCCTCCTTGGGCGAGCGGGCCTTGAGCGACATCGTAGGCGTCGAGGCGGATGTCGACGGCCGCGTTCGGGCCGCCCGACCCATTGACTTGGGCCAGGGTAAAGCCGCTGTCGTTGACCTCGTAGTGACCGGCATAGCCGAGAGTGCCGAGGGACTTCAGGTCGTTCGTGGTGTTGATCGAATGGACGTCGTTGACGAAGTCGATCCGGATGGCGTTGCCGTCCTTGACCGACTGGGCGTCAGTGCCGGTGCCGATCGAACTGGGGTTGACCGTGTCCGTGCCGGCAGTCTTGCCGGTGAAGACCACAGACATGCCCGGGGTGACCGGCTGCTTCGTCGTCGGGTTGAACGGCAGCGAGAACCAGGCGTAGTCACCGGCCGGAACGTCGGCGAAGTCGCTGAACAGGGTATGCGAGCCGTTGCCGATCGCCTGCAGCATGTCGAACGTGTACTGATTGTTGCCCGGATCGGTCGTGATGGTGAACACGTCGTCCGCAGCGTTCACGCCGGTGGAGTCGGTCGTCGCAGTCAGCGTGCCCGTGCCGAAGCCGAACAGGTAGATGGCCGACCCGTCCGCTGTTGTCAGGGGGGTCCCGGTCGCGCCGCTGTCGAGCTGGCCCGTGAGTTGCGAGCCGTTCGTGCCGGTGAAGGTCAGGGCGCCGAAGCCGTCGGCCGCGGCGTGGTCATCGATGTTCAGGGCGGGGTACGGATCATTCGCACCGCCAGTCAGGTTTTTGGTGGCCGTCGAGCCGGCGGCGTCCTGGATGTTGTCCGCACTGGCGATCGGCACCGGCGTGAAGTTTTCCGGCACGTCGTCGACGACCGTCACCGTCAGCGCCGCGAGGGCGGCGGTGGCCGTACTGCCGTCGGCGTCGGTCGCCTGGACGATCGAGCTGAAGTCAATCGTGGTGACGCTCGAGTCGTCCGCGCCGGGCTCCTGATCAACGGGCGCCAAAAGCGTGAAGGTCCAGACTCCCGTCGCCTCGGTCAGCTCGAGCGTGAATACAGTTGTCGTGCCCGCCTTCGCGGTCAGGGTGTCGACCCCGCCATTGCTCGTCACTGGGTCGTAGGTCACCGCCGTCCCGTCGGATACCAGGTCCGTTGGTAGGCTGGAGGTGTCAGTCGAAAGCCGGTAGGAGAGCGGCGTATCGACGCCCGGATTGAACAGGGTCGTCACCGAGCCGGTCGCCATGTCGCTGCCGTCCTTGTCCGGAAGGAGATTGGTCGACAGCTTGTCCTCGTCGACCGCCCCCGTCACCGTCTTGTCGCTCGCGCTCGGCACGCTGTCCTCGAAGATGATGCGCGAGCCGACTTCCTGGGTCTCGGTGGTGGGCGTCGTCGTCGTCTGCGTTTGCGTGACGTTGAGAATGTCGAAGCCCGGATTGTTGCCCGGGGGCATGATGTTCTCGACCACGAACTGGTCGAATTGCGCGCCGCTCAGGGAGGTGAATCGGACCTTCTCGCCCACGGTGAGGCCGTTGACGATCCCATTGGGGGCGCTGAGGGTGCCGCCGAAGGTGATGCCGTTTTGTGCGCCAGCTATGGCCGAATCGGCGAGCAGGGTCGTCCCTCTGTAGACTTGGATGTCGCCGAGCGCGACCAGGTTGGTGGACGTGCTCGTCTCCGTGCTGCCGAATGGGGTGGTGGTGCTGGTCTCGTTCTGAGCAATGATCTGCACGTTCACCGACCTGCCAGTGGGGGTTACCTGGCTGATGTCGAAGCTCGCCCCCGTTCCTTCTGTATAGGCGAGGGTGTTGAGTGACCCGGTGGTGAGGAAGGCCTTGTCCTTCGTCGAGCCGCCCGAGAAACTCGAGACGAAATCGAAGCGCAAGGCCCCGCCGGGAGTGATCGACTGGGTGTTGCTGCCGTCACCGACCGAACTGGTGTTGACGGTGTCGGGACTGGACGTGCTCGCGTCGAGCCCGGTCATGAGGACCTTCGCCGTAACGTCGCTGCTGCTCGTGAACGACAGCCAATAGTTTTGTCCGGGCTTCTTGGTGCCGATGTTGAATGATGTGGTGGTGGTGGAGCTGGACGATCCGCTGACGTAGACATGGTCGGAGAGATTGAGGGTGTTGGCGTCCTCGCCCGCCGCGGGGTTGGTGTTGGTGAGGGCTTCGTACTGCACGACCCAGATCGTCGCGCCGTTGCTCGTTGGCTGCAGCAGGAGGGCGAAGGCGACTGTGCCGGTGCTGTTCAGCTCGCGGCCGAGCACGATGTCGGGGTTGCTCGAGTCGGAGTAGAGGAAGATCTCCTTGCCGTCGATAGCCTTGAAGCCGGTGTCGACGCCGTTCAACGCCAATCCGCTGCTGTCGGTGAACTTCAAATTCTGGTCGGTCGTGCTGACGATCGTCGTGTCCTCGGAGATGCCGATCGCCTTGGTCGTACCGCTGGCGGTGGTCGTATCGGGATAAATGCCGAGCGCCGTCAGCCTGTCCCCGAGCGAGGATGAAATATTGGTCTGGAAAGTGTATAGCGTGACGTTGTCGTCGGAATCGGTGGCGTCGCTGTCCGTCGCAAGAGTTGTCAGTCCTAGGTTTTCGTCCTCAATGACTTTGCCGAAGATGGTAATTGACATGGTGTACCTCCCTGCTCAGCGGCCAATGCGCCGGAGCGTTCCTGTTTGCAGTTGATTTCCGATGATCACTGAACCCATCCAAGCGGATGGGGCGGCGACGGCGGTGATGGTTTCCGCCGCGTTTGCCGTGGCCTGCACGAAGTCGGCCTGAAAGCTGACCTCCGGTGAGGTCAGTCCGCCCAGACCGTCGCGACTTGGAAGATATTGCGGCGTGGTGTTGGCGCTGTACGGCGCAACGGACCGATCGACATCGTCGTCCGTTAGGTCGGTGGGCTCGTCGACTAGGATGTCCTGGATCAGGATGTCGAGCGCCATCGAGATTCTCCCTGGTTTAATGCGGCAGGCGCAAATCGGCCCCAACGCCGGCAACCGGCCGCATGGGCGCGCATCCGCCGGCAAGGCAGGCGCTACGCGTCCTCGTTAAAGAAACTGGAGTAGTGGAATGGATCGGGGGAAGGGCGTCGAGGGCGTTCCAAGCCCTTCGCTCATGCCCCGATCAGGCATTTCTGCGAGGACGCATCCTGCGCGCGTGGATCATCCGCAGCCGGCGGATGCTATCAGGCAAGAAATAGGCCATGATGATGACCCCCTCCCTGGCACGCCCCCAATGTGGATGCCTGCCTCCCTTTATTAGCAAGAGCTAAAAAACTACTCCAATTTGTGGATAATTCAATATGCCTCTTGCATTTTGAAACAAATTGTGAGTCTAAACCGATTCAAACGAGCGGCAAACAAACCGCAGGGTCGCGGCAATGCTCGCCCGGCAAGCGTTTGAAAAGCAATGACAAGATCATAGGCTTGGGCCGCAGTTCATTGGGTCAACACTGACCGGCCTTGCCAGAAACGAATAAAATCAAGATGCTGGAAGCAAAACTCGCAATCGCGCCGATGATGGACTGGACGGATCGCCATTGCCGGTTCTTCCATCGCCAGCTGACGAGCCGTGCGCTGCTTTATACAGAAATGGTGGTCGCCGACGCAGTTATCCAAGGTGCGCGCGAAAGGCTGCTCGGCTTCGATGCGGCGGAACATCCCGTCGCCTTGCAGCTCGGCGGCTCTGATCCCGCAAAACTTGCCGAGGCGGCGCGCATCGGCGAGGCCTTCGGCTATGACGAGATCAATCTCAACGTTGGTTGCCCGTCCGACCGCGTTCAGTCCGGTACGTTCGGCGCCTGTCTGATGAAAGTGCCCGACCTCGTCGCCGACTGCGTCGCGGCGATGAAGGCGGCGGTAGCAATACCCGTCACGGTCAAGTGCCGGATCGGCGTTGACGAACAGGATCCGGAGCCGGCACTCGACGCGCTGGCGGACGGGGTTTTCGATGCCGGCGCCGACGCTTTGTGGGTGCATGCACGCAAAGCATGGCTTGAAGGGCTGAGTCCCAAGGAAAACCGGGACATCCCGCCGCTCGACTATAACAGGGTCTATCGGCTGAAGGCTGGAAAACCGAACAAATTCATCGGCATCAACGGCGGCATTCAGTCGCTTGAAGAAGCGCGCGTGCATCTCGACCATGTCGACGGCGCCATGCTTGGCCGCGCCGCCTATCACACGCCCGGCATTCTGGCCGGCGTCGATGTCGCCTTCTACGGCGCGAAGCCGGAAGCGTTCGATTTCGCCGCGCTGATCGATGCGATGGCGGACTATGCGGCACACCACATCGAGCAGGGCGGGCGGCTGGGCCATGTCACCCGCCATATGGTCGGGCTGTTCCATGGGCTGCCCGGTGCGCGGCGCTACCGCCAAATTCTGTCGACGGACGCGACGCGGCCCGGTGCCGGGCCTGCCGTGCTGAAGAAGGCCTTCGAGGCTGTCGAGTTCGGCGGAGCCGCAGCCGAAGCGGCCTGACCTCAATCCCTGAGGATCATACGATCGCCGCGCACGTCGAAACCCGACAGCGAGCCGATGAAATTCATGCCGAGCAGGCTTTGGCTCAGCATGCCGGGCGCCGCGACCATCACCGACATGTCCTTGCGCACGATGCCGCCGATCGCCACTTGGTCGGTTTTGACCGCCGCGGCGCGTGCCATGCCGTTGGCTGTCGAAACCGGTATCGTGTAGTTGAGCGCGGCCGGATTGAAGCCGGCGGCCTGCGCGTCCTCCGAGGTCAACACGGTGCTGGTCGCGCCGGTGTCGACAACGGCCCTTACCGGATTGCCATTGACAAGGATGCGCGCTTCGAAATGACCGTTTTCGGCCTTGTCGAGGGTCACGGTGGCGTGACCGTCTTCGACGCCGAGCGCCAGCGGACTGCCGGGGACGAGGCCGGCGGTGACCCGGCTGGCGATATCCTGCAGTTCGTAGCGATACTGATAGCCTGCGACCAGCGAGAGCACGATGGCCACCCAAGCGCCGAGGTTGCGGGCCATGGCGCCCAAGGGGCGGCCGGAGCGAAGCAGGCCGGCGCCGATGAGGGCGCCGAAGGCACCAAGCCAGATCAGCCGGCCGAAGTCGTAATTCTCGATGCCGAGCGTGCTGCCGGCGGAATCGTTGGTCATGAGCAGGACCACTCCTACCCCGATCACGGCCATCACTATCCAGAATAACCGGCCCATCAACGCCTCATCAAAGTGCGTCGCGTTCGCGCGCCATGCGGGTGCGGCGCGTTTCCCGGCGAGGCCGGCGCTCGACCGTTTCCAGCCGAGCCGGCAGTTCAGCCATCACATTGCGGCGTGCTTCCTGCGTCATGCTCATCCAGGCGCCGATTTCATCGCGCGTGCGGCCGCAACCGAAGCAGAAGCCGGTTTTCATATCGATCGAACAGACCAGGATGCAGGGAGATTCGATGACTGTCATGACTTTCTCTCGAGGGATCCGTGCGGAATCCGCTCTTCCACTCCCACATGGTGCAACGGCAAAGCCAATGCAAGCCCTCGCGATCACGCCTTCCGCGGCCGCCTTTGCGGCAACCAGGGACAATGATCAGGGAAGGTTGTGCCAATCGCGCAACGCGGCTATGCCGCTCACCAACTCCAGGAATGATTGCTCACGACATGACCAGCGCGCTGCCTTTCGACGATTTTCGCAACCTGCTCGACAACCTGCCTGCTGCCGATCTCAAAGCTGAAGCGCGGGTGCGCGCGCTGTTTGCCAAGGCCGACAAGCCACGCAATTCGCTCGGCCGCATCGAGGACATCGCCGCGTGGCTTGCCGCATGGAGCGGCCGGGCTCCGCCCGCCGTGACGAGGCCGTTGATGGCTGTCTTTGCCGGCAATCATGGCGTTGTCAGGCACGGGATTTCGCCACGGCCGGTGGCGGCTACCGCCAACGCGGTCGAGCTTTGCGCGGCCGGGGGTGCGGCGATCAACCAGATCTGCATTGCCAACGATCTCGGACTGAAGGTGTTCGATCTTGCCCTGCACATCCCGACCGGCGACATCATCGAGGATGCCGCGCTGGATGAACGCGGTTGCGCGGCCACCATGGCCTTTGGCATGGAGGCGATCGCCGGCGGCACTGACCTGCTTTGCCTTGGCGACCTCGGCGTCGGCAATTCCACCGTCGCCGCCGCCCTGCTCGCAGCGCTGTTCGGAGGCAGGGGTGCCGATTGGACTGGTCCAGGATCCGGCGCCGATGCGGCCATGCAGGCCCGCAAGGCGGAGGTGGTCGATGCGGCCCTGGCATTTCATGGCGGCCATCTCGAAGACCCGTTCGAAGTGCTGCGCAGGGTCGGCGGCCGCGAGTTCGCGGCGATAGCCGGCGCCATCCTCGCCGCGCGGATGCAGAACGTCCCGGTGGTGCTCGACGGCTTTGCGGCAACCGCGGCCGCAGCGGTGCTGTATGCCGCGAACGCCGCAGCCCTCGACCATTGTGTTCTCGCCAGCCTGTCGCCGGAGCCCGCGCATGCAAGGGCCGCGGAGTTGCTTGGCTTCCGGCCGCTGCTCGACCTGGGTATCAGCCACGGAGAAGGGGCAGGGGCAGCGCTTGCCGCGGGCCTGGTCAAGGCGGCGGCGCTGACCAGTTCGGGAATGGCAGCAGCAGTGCGGGGCTAGGCAGACTGCGCACTGAAATCTGCTACCGCCTGCGCGCCGCCACAGCCGCGGTCGGCAGCGCCGGTAATTCTTCCATCACTCGGCTCAGCGGGAAGATGGCGATCGCCTCTGTGCCCTCGCGCAATTTGGAATGGAGCTCGAACTCGCCGCCATGCATGGCGAGCAGCCCTTGCACGATGGGCAGGCCAAGGCCGGTGCCCTGTTCGGCGCTCTTGATGGCGATCGAGCCCTGGCCGAAGGCCGAAAGCACGACAGGGATCTCGTCCTCGGGAATGCCCGGGCCGTTGTCCTTGATCGAAATGTATTGCCCACCCCCAGCCGTCCAGCCGACGCGGACGCGGATTTCGCCGCCGGTGGCGGTGAACTTGATGGCATTGGACAGAAGGTTGAGCGTGATCTGCCGCACCGCGCGCTCGTCGGCGAACAGCCGTGGCAATGTCGGTTCGAAATCCTGGACGACGCGGATGTCCTTGTTGCGTGCCTTCAACTCCATCATATGGCAGCAATCCTCGACGATGTTGAGCAACATCACCGGTTCCTCGTTGAGCTGGTAGCGGCCGGCCTCGATGCGCGACAGATCGAGGATCTCGTTGATCAGATCAAGCAAATGCTGGCCGGAATCATGCACGTCGTGGGCGTAGTCGCGATAGGTGGGATTGCTCATCGGCCCCAGCACTTCGTTCGCCATCACTTCGGAAAAGCCGAGAATGGCATTGAGCGGCGTGCGCAATTCGTGGCTCATCGAAGCGAGGAAGCGCGACTTTGCCAGGTTGGCATCCTCGGCCCGCCGGCGTGCTTCGTCCGACATCGATTTCGCCGTTTCCAGTTCAGCGATCAGCGCGTCCTTTTCGGAGCGGAACGACAACAGCATCAAGGAGGAGCGATTGATGTAACGGGCGACATAGGCGAAGAAAGGCAACGACAGGGCAAGCAGCGCCGCCATGATCGCCTCGACCGGCATCCACAGCTTGGCCCCGGTATAGGCATAGAGCGCCACCGGTACGGCGAAGGTTGCCAGCAGTGCGCCGCTGAGGGACGAGGCCATGACCGCCGTCCCGGCCATGGCAAGCAGCAGCACCACCGCCTTGACCACCTGGAACTGGTCGAGGGCGCAGGCGCCGCAGCCGAGCCAGACGAACCAGGCCCAGCCAAGACCGCAAAGGAAATGGCCGGCCAGGAACTCCCTTCGCGCCTGCGAAGGATTGATCTCGGAAGCCTCCGTCCGCTCAATGCGCCGCGCCATTAAGGCGACGATCGTGTAGCAGGTGAGCGTGAACAGCGCCCAGAGCCCGATCTCGTTGCCGACGCCGGCGAACCGTCCCGTCGCGGCGATCGCCAGCACAAGCAGCGGGATGACCACGGCGCCGCTTGTCATGGCGCGGGCGTGGAGTTTCAGGAGTTCGCGGTCGAAATCGGGATTGCCCGCCTGCTGCGAAAGACGGTCGCGCGTCTTGCGCACCGCGCGCGCCACATCGCTGTTGCGATGCGGTTTCCTGCGGTCCACAATGAACTTGTCCGCTGTGTTCGAGCGTTGCAGGGGCATCAAAAACTTCAATTTAGGCGCGCAGCGATTTCAAGGCGTTAAGCTACGTTCGAATGATTAACCAACCGTTTGCCATATGAGCCGTTCCTGGTCGCCAAGGTCGCGCCGGCGGTACGCGGTGCCGCGCCCGAGAAGCCTGCGGCGCAAAATGCTGGACTATGGGCTGACCGTGATCATTCTGGGCCTGCTGATCCTGTTGGCGACGCGTCTCGATCGCGTGGAGACGCGTAAGACGCAAGGTGCGGCCATCATCAATGATGGCGATTCGATCACGCTCGGCACCGAACGCATCCGCATGCGCGGCATCGACGCCCCGGAATACACCCAGACCTGCCGCAAGAACGGCGCCGATTATCCCTGTGGTACGCTTGCGCGCCAATCGCTGGTGCGCCTGATCGCCAGCCGGCCGGTCACCTGCAGCGGCTGGCAACGCGATCGCTATGGCCGGTTACTCGGTCACTGCATGGCCGGCGGTACCGATCTCAACCGCGCTCAGGTCGAGGCTGGCTGGGCCGTCGCCTATGGCGATTTCGAAAACGAGCAAGCGATTGCGCGCGCGGCAAAGGTTGGTATCTGGGCGGGTACGTTCGACCAGCCGCAGGACTGGCGCGCCGGCCATCGCGGCGAGATTGTCGAGCGCAAGCACGGCACGCTGGCGTCGATCGGTGACGCCGTGCGAGAGATCTTTCGCTTCTGGTGAAGCGTATCTGGTGGAAGGGAAGGAGGATCGAATGAAACTCTTCGACGGCGGCCGGGCGCCCAACCCGCGGCGGGTTCGCGTTTTCCTCGCCGAGAAGGGGATCTCGGTTCCGCTCGTATCCATCGACATGGGCGCGCTGGAGCACAAGAACGAAGCGGTGAGTTCGCGCAATCCTTTGCAACGCCTGCCGGTGCTGGAGCTTGACGACGGCACCGTCATCACCGAATCCGTCGCCATCTGCCGCTATTTCGAGGAGTTGCACCCGGAGCCAGCCCTGTTCGGACGTGGCGCGCTCGGCAAGGCACAGGTCGAGATGTGGCAAAGACGGATGGAGTTCAATTTGCTCAGTTGCGTCGCCCAGGCCTTTCGCCATATTCATCCGGCGATGAAGGAATGGGAAATCCCACAGATCCCCGAATGGGCGAGGCCAACAAGCCGAAGGCGGTCGCGTTCCTGAAACTCCTCGACGGAGAGTTGGCCAGTCGCGAGTTCGCCGCCGGCGACAGCTATTCGATTACCGACATCACCGGCCTGATCGCGATCGACTTCATGAAGCCGGCACGGATCAAGGTGCCGGAGGAATGCACCAATGTGCTGCGTTGGCATCAGGCGATCTCCAGCCGGCCGAGTGCCGCCGCTTGAGCGTGGAACTGGACAGATTCGCCGCGACGGTCCGCACCTGCCGCATCTGCGTCGAAAATCCCATCGGCAAGCCCCTGCGGCATGAGCCGCGACCGGTGCTGCGGCCATCGTCCAGCGCCCGCATTCTGATCGCCAGCCAGGCGCCGGGAACCAAGGTGCACTTGTCGGGCATGCCGTTCACCGACGCTTCCGGCGACCGCCTGCGTAACTGGCTTGGTGTGACCAGCGACGAGTTCTACGACATCGAGAAATTCGCCATCGTGCCGATGGGCTTCTGCTTCCCTGGCCAGGACGCCAAGGGCGGTGACCTGCCGCCAAGGCGCGAATGCGCGCCGGCCTGGCGCGCGCCTTTGATGGCCTTGATGTCGAAGATCGACCTGGTGCTGACGATCGGCATCTATGCTCAGTCCTGGCATATGGGCGCCGCGCGCCGTCCCTCGGTGACGGAAACGGTGATGGACTGGCGGGCCATATGGGACAATTCCGTTGGCCCGAAAGTGCTGCCGCTGCCACATCCGTCCTGGCGCAACACCGGCTGGCTGAAGCAGAATCCATGGTTTGAAATGGATTTGCTGCCTTTCCTGCGGTCGGAAATCCGCTATCGCATCGGCTAAGCGTTCAGCAAGAAATCACTCGCTTTCAAGGCAATCGGCAGAATTTCTTTCTTGTGAATGGCCTGAATAAAAGGGAATATAGCGAAACTATTCCCCAGGAGCCTCCGATGGACCGCCTTGACCGAAAAATTCTCCGCCTCCTGCAGGAGGACGCGACGCTCGCTGTCGCCGATGTCGCCAAGAAAGTCGGCCTGTCGACCACGCCATGCTGGCGCCGCATCCAAAAACTCGAGGAGGAGGGTGTCATCAAGCGGCGCGTCGCCATTCTCGACCACGAGAAGGTCAATGTGCGCGTCACCGTTTTCGTGTCGATCCGCACCAATTCGCACAGCCATGAATGGCTGCGGCGGTTTTCCGAAGTCATCCAGGAATTTCCCGAGGTCGTCGAGTTCTACCGCATGAGCGGCGACGTCGACTATCTGCTGCGCGTCGTGGTGCCCGACATCGCCGCCTATGACGCATTCTACAAGCGGCTGATCGCCAAGATCGAAATCCGCGACGTGTCCTCGTCCTTCGCCATGGAGCAGATCAAATACACCACCGAAATCCCGCTCGACTACATGGTGCTGGACAAGGAATCGGGCGCGAACGCCGCCTGAGCCTTCGGTCGATCAGTTCTTCTTCTTGTTGAGGAATGTCCAGGGCGAGTTCACCGGCAGGGTGATGGTATCAGACACAGTGTCGACCCCGACCACCTCCGCCTTGCGGACGGTGTAACCGGACTGAATGACGTTGACGCCATCGAGAATGAACAGCTGGCTTTTCTCCATGTCCGGCTTCAGGGCACCTGTGACAGCGACCGGCTGGTAAGCTTCCGACATCTTGTAGGGATGGGCTGGTGTGACCAGTACGATCTGGTTGGGCGGCGGCGTCGGCATGTGGCTGCATGCGCCCGTCCACGGCACCAACAGGAACTGATAGACGAGGTCGCCGTCGCGATCGACCGGCAATGCATAGCCGGCTAATTGTATGGTCTTGTCCTGCAGGCCAAGGGACAGCGTCTCGCCATGGTCGGGCAATTTTGCCGCGATCATCGGCAGGCCGGCATCTTCGGCAAGCGCCTGGGTGGCCGGGCGCAAATCCTTCCAGAAGATGTGCATGGTCGCGGCCGAGGCTCCGGCAACGGAGAAAGACAGCGCCGCCGCGAGCGCTATGATCGAATTGAAACAGTTCATGGCCGCTTCCCTTGCTGGGAGTAAAGACTTCGAGGCCAATGGCGTCAATGCTCGAGCCTCATCACATATCGGCGAGAACCGGCCATCCCGGTCTCGTGGAAACCGCGAGCAGCAAACATGTCGCGAAAGCCCATGAAACGGTAGCTCGGTGACGCCTCGTCCACCGGATAGGCCTCAATGATGCGCGCCCCCTTGGTGAAGGCGTGCTCGATGGCCGCATCGAGCAATGCCGAAGCAAGCCCGCCGCCGCGCAAAGCCCTTGGCACATAGAAGCAGACGATCGACCAGACGCCCGTCTCGGCGTCGTCCTGCTGCCATGAAAGCTTGCGATAGGTCTCGCGCGGCGCGACCGAGCACCAGGCGACGGCCTTTCCGTCGATATGGGCGAGGATGCCGACCGGCGTGCCGGCGTCGATGAGCGCCATCATCCGACGTTTCTTCTCGTCGTTCTGGATATGCTCGCGACCGGCGTGTCGCCAGGCCATGCACCAGCAATATTTCGGCGCACCGGGCTGCTCGAACAAGGTCTCGAAGCTGACGCGTGTTGCCGGTGTCACCTCGGTGAAACGGATATCGGCGTATTCAGATTTTTCTGGCGGCGAGGCGTTCGAGCGTCTTGGCATCTGACAGTTCCTTCGCGGCATCCTTGCCGACCCAACGCCTGGTCTTGTCGCTGGAAACCGCAAGTTTCTGCGCCAGGGCGAGGGCAGGAGCATGCAACGTCACCGATCGCTTACCGATCTGCCGCAGCGCCCAATTGACCGCTTTCCTGACGAAATTGCGTTCATCACCGGCATGGGCGTCGATCAATCGCAGATAAGGCAGGAACGTCGCGTCAGGTTCCTTCTTCAGATGCACCGCCGCCCATGCCAGCATCGCAAAGGCCGTGCGGCGGACGAATTCGCGCTCGTCGGCCGCGAACTCTTCGATCAGTTCACGCCAGAACGGCGTGTCCACGAACAGGTCCGACACAGTGTCGACAACTTCCCAGGAATCGAAATCGCCGGCCCAGCGGCGGCATTCCTCAATGGTGATCTCCTTTGGCTCATCAGTGAAAGCCGCGATCAGCCTCGCTTCGCGAATGCCGCTGTCCCACAGCGCCAGGGACCGTTCGTGGTTGCGCTTCAGCTTGCGCGCCAAGGGCCGCAAATCCACATTGCCAACACCGAGCGCGGTCGCTGTGTTGATGCCGAACCGCGCCATGCCGCGGCGATTCTCCTCGGTGCCGATCGAGCGCAGATGCGCGACGACCTCCTGCGCGGTCCAGCCTGGAGCGGGCAGGGACATGGGCGCCTACTTCTCCAGCCGCGCCAGCAGCGAGGACGTGTCCCAACGCTTGCCGCCCATGGCCTGCACGTCCTTGTAGAACTGGTCGACAAGCGCGGTCACCGGCAGCTTGGCGCCGTTGCGGTCGGCTTCCGCCAGGCAGATGCCGAGGTCCTTGCGCATCCAGTCGACGGCGAAACCGAAATCGTATTTACCGGCATTCATGGTCTTGTGCCGGTTCTCCATCTGCCAGGAGCCGGCCGCGCCCTTGGAGATCACCTCGATCACCTTCTCGATGTCGAGACCGGCCTTCTTGCCGAAATGGATGCCTTCCGACAGTCCCTGCACCAGCCCGGCGATGCAGATCTGGTTGATCATCTTGGTGAGCTGGCCGGCGCCTGCCGACCCCATCAGTCCGACCATACGGGCGTAGGCGTCGATGACCGGCCTGGCCTTGTCGAAGGCAGCCTGGTCGCCACCGACCATGACCGTCAGCACGCCGTTCTCGGCACCAGCCTGGCCGCCGGAAACCGGCGCGTCGAGAAATGAGAATCCGCTCGATTGCGCGGCTTGTGCCAGTTCGCGCGCGACTTCTGCCGAAGCCGTCGTGTTGTCGATGAAGATGGAGCCTTTCTTCATCGCCTTGAAGGCGCCTTCGGGACCAGTCGTCACCGACCGCAGATCGTCATCATTGCCGACACAGGAGAAGACGAAATCTTTGCCCTCGGCAGCCTGCGCCGGTGTCGCGGCAAAGCTGCCGCCATGTTGAGCGACCCATTGTTCGGCTTTCGCGCGGGTGCGGTTGTAGACGATGACGTCGTGGCCGCCCTTGTTTTTCAGGTGCCCGGCCATGGGGTAGCCCATGACGCCAAGACCGAGAAATGCCACCGATGCCATGCTTTTTCCTTCCGACGGAATAGAGATTTCAGTTGCGGAAGCTCTAGGCCATGCGGCGAATTCGTCAAGGCGCGCGCCACCGCATCGACTGGTGCAGACTGATGACAGATCGCTTAAACGCGTGGCGTCGCACGCATCAGCGGTGTAGGTGGACCGTGATCCGCCGTTCGATCCATTCGACCCCGTGGCGCAGGATCTCGACCATCACCAGATAGACGATGGCGACCCAGACATAGGCCTGGAAGTCGAAGGATTTGGCGTAGGCGAGCTTCGCGTTGCCCATCAGGTCGTAGACTGTGATGATGGCGACGATGGCCGAGGCCTTGATCATCAGAACCAGTTCATTGCCGTAGGGTCGCAACGCCACGATGATCGCCTGTGGCAGGATGACCTTGCGCAATGTCTGCAGCTTGTGCAGACCAAGCGAGGCGGCGCCCTCCCACTGGCCCCTGGGCACGCTTTCGATGGCACCGCGCAGGATTTCGGCCTGGTAGGCGGCGGTGTTGAGCGCGAAGGCAAACACACCGCAGTTGAAGGCGTCGCGGAAGAACCACCACAGTCCGACGGATTCGAGCTGCACCCGGAAAGAGCCCACGCCGTAATAGACCAGATAGACCTGTACGAGCAGCGGCGTGCCGCGGAAGAAATAGACGTAACAGTAGGCGATGCCGGACAGGATCCGGTTCTTCGACATGCGGCCATAGGTGAGGGGCAATGAAAGGATCGCGCCGACCACCATCGAAATCGACACGAGCGCCAGCGTGGTTCCCAGCCCTTGCAGATAGGCCGGCGCATACCTGGCGAAGAATTCGCCGTTCCAGGAATAGAAAAGATACGCAACGATACCGAGGCCGAAGAGAATCCACAGGCCGACAAGCGCATATCCCACGATGCGGGTGCGCGGCCAGCCGCGAGCCGGCGGTGGAGGCCGTTCGACCGCGATCGCTTCCGTGATGCTCATCGCGTCTCCCTCCGCCCCAGCGAGCGCAAGATAAACCCGGTGGCGATCGACGACAGGATCGCCAGGACGAGGAAGACCAGCGCGGCGAAGCTATAGAAGAGGAACGAATGCTTGGTGACGCGCGCCGCCACGCCGGCGTTGCGCAAGGTCTCGGCGAGGTTGACCACAGAAACCAGGGCGGTGTCCTTGAGCAGGCTCAGCCAGCAATTCTCGAGACCGGGGAAGGCGATGCGCAGCAACTGGGGCAAGATCACCTTGCGCATGGTCAGCCACTTCGACAGCCCGATCGCATAGCCACCCTCATACTGGCCCTTTGGAATGGCGCGAAAGGCCGAAAGGAATACCTCGCTGGCATAGGACGAAAAGATCAACGAAAGCACGATCATGCCGGCGACGAAGCTGTCCACATCGATCGTCGCCTCGGGCTTGAAGAAGCGGATGATGTATTGCAGCAAGATGGGCATGCCGAAGAAGAACAGGAACAGCGTCACCAATTCCGGCAGGCCGCGAAACACGGTGGTGTATATGTTGGCCGCCAGCCGCAGCGACGGTTCTTCGGACTGCTTGGCCCAGGCGACGAAAAAGCCGATCGTCAGGCCGATCGGCAGTGTTGCAAGGGCGAGCGCGATGGTGACCATCGCGCCATAGGCAATATCGTCACTCCAGCCATCGGGGCCCCAACTGAGAAGTGTCCAAATGCTTTGGGCCGGCATTTACGGGTCTTGTCTCCGTGGCGATCCCGGGATGAGTGAAAGGCGGCGAGAAATTCCTCACCGCCCTCAGCGCAATTATCAGGACTCGGCGCCGTAGACGTCGAACTTGAAATACTTGTCGTTGATTTCCTTGTATTTTCCATTGGCGCGGATGGCGTCGATGGCGGCATTGAGCTTGTTGACCAGGTCGGTCTCGCCCTTGCGTACAGCAATGCCGGCGCCCGGTCCAAAAATCTCGACAGGTTGCGGCTTCGGTTGACCGAGGATCTTGCAGCAGGCGCCGTCAGGCGAATCCAGCCATTGCTGCAGGACCACGATGTCGTCCTCGATGGCGTCAAGGCGTCCATTGGCGAGATCGGCCTGCTCCTCGGGGCTGCTCGGATAGCCCTTGACGGTGCTGTCGGTGTAGGTCTTCGAGGCATAGTTGAAGTGCGTGGTCGTGGTGGCGACGCCGATCGTCTTGCCGGCGAGGTCTTCCTTGGTCACGCCTTTCAACGTGCTGTCCTTCGGCACTGCGAGCGCCGATGGCGTGTTGTAGTATTTGTGCGAGAAGTCGACCTTCTGCTGGCGCTCCGGGGTGATCGACATCGAGGCGACGATGGCATCGAACTTGCCGGCCTGAAGCGCCGGGATGATACCGTCCCAATCCTGGGCGACGAAGGTGCACTTGACCTTCATTTCATCGCAAAGCGCTTTGGCGATGTCGATGTCGAAGCCGACGAGTTGGCCATCAGCGGTGAGATTGTTGAATGGAGGGTAGGCGCCTTCGGTGCCGATCCTCAGGGTCTTTTCCTGGGCCTGGGCTACGCCGAGCGTCAGCAGCGCAGCCGATGCGGCGAGCGCGATACGCAGTGCAATACGCATGATAGTCCTCTCTTTATGGTCCCGGCCGTCGTTCCGAAACGGCTCTGTGGGGCGGTGCTTTTGACCGCCCGCTGAAGCGATACTCCCATTCTTTCCAAGAAAAAAGCAACTGCAAAACCACCCAAATCGGTCATGAGGTTCTGCCGTTACGTTACATCTGAAGCAACGAGACCGGTCGTGCGTTCGATGAAGTCGACTATCGATTTTACGTCATCGAGGTCGAATACCGGCAGGCTCTTGTCCGCAACGACGAAATCCGCGGCGACCGCGATAACATTGGGATCACCCGCCGAAAGCGGCGTCCGGTCCTTCGCTTCCAGTCGCCTAGTTTCGATCTTGCAGTGGGATTCGCGCTTGTAGCCTTCGACCAGCACGATGTCGCATGGGGCAAGCCGTGCCAGAATATCGGTCAAGGAAGGTTCATTCTCGCCACGCAATTCGTGCATCAGCGCCCAGCGATTGCCGGACACGATCGCCACCTCGGTGGCGCCGGCCTGCCGATGGCGGAAGCTGTCCGCGCCGGGCTTGTCGATGTCGAAATCATGATGGGCATGCTTGACCGTCGAGACCTTCCAGCCGCGCCGCACAAGCTCGGCGACCAGCTTTTCGGTCAGTGTGGTCTTGCCGGAGTTTTTCCAGCCGGTGATGCCGAAGACGCGTCTGTTCATGACATCATGTTCTGCAACAGACGCACGGCATGGGCAAGGTCGTCCGGTACATTGATGTTGAAGAAAGGGTCGAGCGGCTGGCCGGCGGATTGGAGGACCGGAAAGGCCACCTCGACATGGCCGTGCCGCTCGACAAAAGCCGAAACCCGCCGGTTGTCCTCATCGACCAGGAAATGCCGCAAGGCGTCGCGGCATCCGGTCGGCCACAGCGCGAAGGTCGGGTGTCGCCGGCCGGCCGAAGAGGCGACGGCGATCTTCCCGGGATACTTACCGGCTGCCGCGGCCAGGCGATCGACGAGATCGAGCGGCAGGAAAGGTGTATCGCCGGCAGCGGTGACGATCGCCTTGCAGGGCGTGCTGGCAACCGCCCATTCAAGGCCAGCGAGGATTCCGGCAAGCGGTCCGGCAAAGCCTTCGACCGTGTCGGCAAGCACCGGCAGTCCGAACCGGGCAAAGCGCGCCGGGTCGCCATTGGCGCTCAGCACCAGGCTTTCCATCTGCGGACCAAAGCGCGACAGGACATGATCAAGCACGCGGCCACTGCCAAGCGGCAACAGGCTCTTGTCGCCGCCTCCCATCCGCCTCGATTGGCCGCCAGCCAGAATGATCCCCGCGACATCTCGCTTCATGCCACCCAGCCTGTACGCCAGCCGCCGGAAATCGCAAGCAACTTCGAGGGCTAGATTCCATCCGGCGCCATGGCCGGTCCCGTGCTTTCAGCGACGATCCTTCGCCGGCCGACCACCCGCTCACGATAAAGCGCATAGAGGCCCGAGCCGACGACGATTGTAGCGCCGGCGGTCATCGGCATGTCCGGTATGTCGCCGAAGACGATCATGCCCAGCAGGATGGACCAGAGGAGCGCCGTATAGCGGAATGGCGCGATGAAGGAGATTTCGCCCGAACGCATCGCCATGATGATGAATTGATAGCCGATGAGCACAAGTACGGCCGCCAGCGCCAGCAGCGCCGTGCTTTTGCCGGTCATCGGCGTCCACCCGCCCATCGGCGACAGCAGCACCGCGCCGACGACGGTCATTGCGAGTGCGGTGGCGGTCGAGACCAGCATCGTCGGCACGGTTTGAGGAATGCGCTTGGTGGCGAGATCGCGCACGGTGCAGCATGCGACGCTGGCCAGCGCCACAAGGGAATAGACGCTGAAGCCATCGAAACCCGGCCGCACGATGACCAGCACGCCGGCAAACCCCGTGGCGATCGCCAGCCAGCGTCGCCAGCCGACCGCTTCGCCGAAGAATAGCGCGGCACCCATCGTCACCGCCAGCGGCAGCGCCTGAAGAACGGCCGAAACGCTGCCGATCGGCAGATGGGCGAGCGCCACGAGAAACGACACGGTGGCGCCCGCTTCGCCAAGCACGCGGATTGCCACCAGCGGCTGCAGCATCAGACGCGGCTGCGAAAGCGCGCCCCGTTGCCAGGCCAGCAGGCCGACGAAAAGCGAGGCGAATGCGCCTCTGATCAGCATGACCTGCGCCATGTTCATCGATTGCGAAGAATATTTGGTGATGGCGTCGCTGAGCGTGAAGCCAACCATCGCCACCATCATGAACAACGCGCCGCGAAGATTTGGAGAAAGAGGCAAGACATCTACCGGTTGCTTTGGCAGCAGCCTGTAACAGTTCGCCAGGAAAGAGCAACGGCAAAGGACTGTACCAGGACAGGGGCATCCACGATCGCCGGCATGGAATCATATTCTGGATTGGCCGTGGTCGGGAGGCGGCTTCGCCTCCCGCAAGCTGTCCGGCCACGACGATGCTATTTCTTCGGCGTCAGCACCTCGGTGCCGTTACCTTCCTTACCGGCGATCGTCCACAGGCCATGCAGCGAGCCATCCTCCTCGACCTTGTAGACGACGAGGCCGATATCCTTGTCCATGACATAGCCGGCGGAGAATGCATTGTCGTTGCGCATGCAGATGCCGTCGGAAGAAGAACCGCCGGTCTCCCAATGGATGGTGCAGGTGGTCCCGCTGGTGAGCGTGATGGTGGCTTCGCCGCCATAGGACGAGCCGTCGAAATTGGTGCCGGCGACGGTGTAGGTCCCACCGATCGACTGGGCAGCCGCCGGCAGGGCGGCGAGGCCGAGCATTGCGAACGAAACAAGAATTTGGCGTCTCATGTAATCCCCCAAGAGCGATAACCGCTACAAGAGCGACGCTAGGCGGGAAAACACCGCTGGTAAATCAGACGGACATTCGCGAACAAAAATTTGTTTGCGGTGTGGCTAAAATGCTCTTGGTCTCGGCAGCGTTCATGGCCCTTGAGACTGCTGGCAATGGCACCGACTATCGGGTCATATTTCGAGTTCAGGGCCGGTGGATAGTCGATCCAGACTGTGCGGATGACCCATCGCGGCCGAACAGCCGCCGCTCATAAAAGATCTTACCATCCTTCCGGCCCGACAGCACCGCCCAGTCCTTGCCGGTCTTGCTGTAGGCGATTGTGTAGCTTTGCTTCTTGCTGGCTTTCTCGGCCGCAATGAAACCCTTCGGCGTGTCATTGTCGATGTTGAGAATGCCGGAGCACGTCAAGCTGGCGCCGTCCGCGCTCAGCCATACCTGCCCGTCGCCATTTTCCGGCTCGGGCTGACGATCGGTGAATATGTCGTCGGGAAAGGTGCAGACCGTGCCGAAGCGCTCGTTCACATAGGTGAAGGGGGCGGCAGTTGCGCTGCCTACTGTAATTGCCGCGAAACCCGCCATAATTGAGGAAAGCCGCCGCATGCATTGCCCCAAAGCCGATGACCGAAAGGCGATCCTTGCACAAATCGGCGGCTAGGGTCAGCCGCCCGTCACGCTCATATGCCGTGACACCGATGGGCGGCTGGTGCGGCGGTCGATGATGAAATCATGGCCTTTCGGCTTGCGTCCGATGGCTTCGTCTATTGCGTCGGCGACAAGTTCATTGCCCTCGGATGCGCGCAACGACGCGCGCAGGTCGGCCGCGTCTTCCTGGCCGAGGCACATATAGAGCGTGCCCGTGCAGGTCAGTCTGACACGGTTGCAGCTTTCGCAGAAATTATGGGTCATCGGCGTGATGAAGCCGAGTTTTCCGCCGGTCTCGGCGACTTGGACGTAGCGGGCGGGGCCGCCGGTCTTGAAGGGAATATCGGTCAGCGTGAATTCGCGCTCCAGCGAAGCGCGCAGCAGCGACAGCGGCAGGTACTGGTCGGTGCGGTCGGCGTCGATCTCGCCCATCGGCATGGTCTCGATGACGGTCAGGTCCATGCCACGGCCATGCGCCCAGCGCATCATGTCAGGCAGTTCGGCGTCGTTGAAATCCTTCAGCGCAACGGCGTTGAGCTTGACTTTCAGCCCGGCCGCCTGAGCGGCGTCGATCCCCTCCATGACCTTGCCGAGATGACCCCAGCGGGTGATCTGGTGGAACTTGTCGGCGTCGAGCGTGTCGAGCGAGACGTTGATGCGCTTGACGCCGCAATCGGCAAGCTCAGCGGCGAAGCGCGACAGTTGCGAGCCGTTGGTAGTCAGCGTCAGTTCTTCCAGCGCGCCGCTGTCAAGATGACGCGACAGCTGACGCACCAGATGCATGATGTTCTTGCGCACCAGCGGCTCGCCGCCAGTGAGGCGCAGCCTTTTGACGCCCTTTTCGATGAACACAGTGCAGAGCCGGTCCAGCTCTTCCAGCGACAGCAGGTCCTTCTTTGGCAGGAAGGCCATGTCCTCGGCCATGCAATAGGTGCAACGAAAATCGCAGCGGTCGGTGACCGACACTCTGAGATAACTGATCGTGCGACCGAAGGGGTCGATCATGTCCATGTTCGAACGTTCCGTGGCCGTTACCGCCGTCGTTATATATGGCTATGTGATACGATCCAACCCGCCATTCAAGATAGCCGGCCTTGATCTTTGGTAACATTCCCCGACCGACATCGCGCGTCGGCACCCTCCAAGCCTTTTCACACGGCACGAAGCAGCGTAGGGAAGGGGCAATTCAAGCAGGACCGATCATGACGGCGCCAAAAGAACTGAGAGTCTCCAAGGACCGCAAGCTGCTCACCGTGACGTTTCCCGGCCATCAACCGTTCGAACTGCCGGCGGAACTCCTGCGTGTGGCATCGCCATCGGCGGAGGTGCAGGGCCATTCACCGGATCAGCGCGTGACGGTCCCCGGCAAGCGCAATGTGGCCATCCTGAAGATCGAGCCGGTCGGCAACTATGCGGTGCGCATCACTTTCGACGATTTCCATGACACAGGCATCTTCACCTGGAACTACCTGCACACGCTCGGGCACGAGAAGGACGAGCGCTGGAGTGCTTACCTTGCCGAACTTGCGGAAAAGGGCTTGAGCCGGGACCGCTGATCTGCGCGCCGGAGATTCAACTTCGGCGACCGGCTGTCGTCAAATCGTCATGGACGTGGCGTAGCGCCGGCAAAGGTTCGCGGGAGGGAAGAAGATGTCGGTCATCACGTCGGTCGAGCAGTTGGAGGCGCTCTACGGACTGCCCGGCGAAGCCTCGCTGGTCAAGGAACTCGACCATGTCATCCCGGAATACGCCGCCTTCATCAACGCCTCGCCATTCGTTGCCCTCTCGACCAGTGGGCCGGAGGGGCTGGACTGCTCGCCACGCGGCGATCTCGCCGGCTTCGTGCGTATCGTTGATACGAAAACGCTGATGATGCCGGACCGGCGCGGCAACAACCGTGCGGATTCGCTGAGGAACATCATTAGGGATCAGCGCGTCGGCCTGCTGTTCCTGGTGCCGGGCTCCGGTACGACGCTGCGCATCAACGGCCGGGCGCATATCACCACCGACGCAGCACTTTGCGCGTCATTCACCGTCGACGGCAAGCCGGCGCGCTCGGTGACCGTCATCGATGTCGATGCGGTCTACTTCCAGTGCGCCCGCGCCATCGTGCGGTCGGAATTGTGGAACCCGGCCAGGCATGTCGACCCGAAGTCGCTGCCGACGCCCGGACAGATCCTGGAAATCACCAGCCGCAGGAATATCGACGGCGAAACCTATGACAAGGAGTGGCCGGAGCGGGCGAAAAAATCGATGTGGTAAGTGGATGCGTGGCCAAGAGATGGTCAGGCTTCCTTCAGCACCTCGGTTATCTTGCGCATCTGCTCGCCGATCATGTCGCATTGTTCCGGCGTCGACTGGCTCATCGCCTTTTCGATCAGCGCCATATGCACTTTCAGCGCCTGCATCAGCAGCGCTTCGCCGGCTTCGGTCAGGGCTAGGCGCAGGATGCGCTTGTCCTTCTCATCGCCCTCGCGGCGTAGCAAGCCACGTGTCTCCAGTTGCGGCAACAGCATTGTGATGTTGGAGCGGCCGACGAGCAGCTTGCGGGCAAGGTCGTGCTGCGACATGCCGGGATGGCGGTAAAGGTTCATCAGCACGTCGAGCTGCGCCGGCTTCAGGTCGAGCGGCGCGAGTTTCGCCGCCAGCGTGCGCTCCAGCACATGACAGGCGCGCGCCACCGCGACCCAGTTGCGAAAACGCGGGTTGTCCCAGGGTAGCTCTTGTCTATTGTTCATCTTTGAACTATTATGTTCATGCTTGAACGTATGGATGGATTCTCACTATGGCATCATTCGGGCTGAAGGTCATCCGAGGTGTGTTTGGTGCGGCCGAACATATCGCGCCGCGTATCACCGGGCGCGCGGCTTTCGAACTGTTCTGCCGTACGCCAAGCACCAGGGCGCTCACCGACGGCGAGCGCCGCGCCATCGACCGGGCTGCCGGGTTCATGACGCAAGCGCGCCATCATCGGCTGAAGACCGCGACCGGTTGCGTGATGGTGCATGAATTCCGGCCGGAGCCGGGCAGGGCTGCCGCCGGCACGGTGCTTGTCGTCCACGGCTGGCGATCGCGCACCGAATATATGCGTGCATTGATCGAGGGCTATCGCGCGGCCGGCTACAGGGTGGTTTCGCTTGACCTGCCTGGCCACGGCCAGTCGCAGGGCCGCAGACTGAACATGGTCAACGCGGTGGACGCGGTGCGGGTCGCCGGCGAGTGGTTTGGCCCCTTTGCCGCGGCGGTCGGTCATTCCTTCGGCGGTGCCATCGCCGCCAATGCCATTGCCGGGTCCGTCAAGAACATCCAGCCGCTGGCGGCCGGACGTCTTGTGCTGATCGCGGCACCAAGCTCCTTGCCGGCGATCTTCGCCGACTTCAGCCGCATGCTCAATGTCGGCCCCCGCTCGCAGGTTGCCATGGCGGACCGTGTCGAAAACCTTTCCGGCCGGCCCCTGCATGAATTCACCGGTGACCGCCAGCTCGCCCAGGCGCCCGTGCCGACCCTGGTCATCCACGCGCCTGACGACCGCGAGGTGCCTGCCGAGCATGCAAGACGTTATGCCGGTGCCGGCGGCCATGTGCGGCTCCAGTGGGTCGAAGGGCTCGGCCATCGCCGCATTCTTGCGGATAAGGACGTGGTTGAACACGCCGTCGCCTTCGTGGCCCAGGGGCCGTCGCGGCTCCACTGAGCAGCCTCGGATTATTTCTTCTTTTCGCCAGGCTCCACAGGCAGTCCAGCCGCCTTCCAGGCGGTGTAACCGCCTAGAATATGCTTGACCGGCGTGAGCCCCATGTCCTGCGCGGTCTTGGTGGCCAGTGCGGAGCGCCAGCCGCCGGCGCAGAAAAAGACGAAGCTTTTCCCCGACGCGAAGAACGGCTTGTGGTAGGGACTTTCCGGATCGATCCAGAATTCCAGCATGCCACGGGTGACATGCTTGGCGCCAGGGATCCTGCCGTCGCGTTCGATCTCGCGAGGGTCGCGCAGGTCGACGAAGATGGTGCCTTCGTCCTCGAGCAATCCTGCCGCCTCCTCCGGCGAAACCACTTCGATCTCGGCGTTCGCCTCATCGAGCAGTTCGCGATACCCTTTTTTCACGGTCGTCCCTCTCTTGCTGGCAGGTTCGAATTTCGAGCACAACAGCCAGCGTTTGTCACGCGGCGTTGGTTGCCAGCCATCGCCTTCCACGCGGCCATCGCCCCGGCCTCGGCCGCCAGCAGGGCGGTGCACGAAGTGTGAAGGCGCCTGGATCCCGCGGCTGGAGCGGAAACACCTCCGCTCCGGCCGTCACGACGTTGTGAAACCGTTCTGCAACAACCCCGCCGAAATTTATGAAAGCTTAACGAAATCGGTATGAATCGGTATAGTCGCGCCTTACATCCGCCATGCGGTGAGCGAGACGGTTTAGCGTGCGGAACGGGAACCGGTTGCGGCCGGAGCGGGTGATTCATGAAAGTCCTTGGTAACAAAGCAACCGTGTTGTCGCTGATGGCGATGACGGCGACGCTTGCTTTCGGCGCGCCTCAGGCAGGCGCGCAAGGGCTCTTCGAGATGCTGTTCGGCGGCGGCATAAAGCACCAGCCGCAGGTCGAGTTTCCGCCGCCGCCGAAGCACAAGCCGAAAGCGCCGGGGGGCGGCGGCGATGGCGGGGTAAAAATCAGCAGCCCGTCCTACTACACATACAGGGCCGACAAGCTGGTGCGCGTCGACTTCTCGAAACTGTCCCCAGCGCCGCAGCCCGCGATGCCGCAGGATGCCGCGTTCGTTTCATCCACCACGGAGGCCGCTTTTCACGATGCCGTTGCCGGTCTCGGCGACTACGAACTCTATGCCGAACCCGACGTCGCCAAGGCGCTGATCGCGTACTATTCGGCCAACCCGGACTTCATCTGGGTGAGTGGAACCGGCCCCAACAACCGCGCCCAGGATGCGGTGCGGGTGCTCGGCGAGGCTGCAAGCTACGGCCTCACGCCCGCCGACTATACTGTCGACGTGCCTGCCGCGAGTTCGTCCTCTGCGGATGACGCGGCCAAGTTGAAGGAACTCCTCCGCTTCGAGATGGCGCTGTCGGCGCGCGTATTGCGCTACGCGCATGACGCCCAGAGCGGCCGTGTCGAACCCAACCGGATGACCGGCTACTATGATTTCCCGGCCAAGCCGCTCGACATGGTCGGCGTGCTGAAGACGCTGGCGCATACGCAGGAAGTTCGCACGTACCTGGAATCGCGGCATCCGCAGAATGCCGAATATCAGGCGCTACGTGTCGAACTGGAGTCCCTGCAGGCAAGTGAGGAAAACGAGATCGTCGTCGATCCAAAGCTGCTGCTGAAGCCGGGCGAAACCAGCCCCGAGCTGCCGAAGCTGCTGTCGCTGATCGCGCGCAATCTCGATGACGAGATGGGCGGCACCTATGGAGAGCTGCTGTCGCGACTGGCGACCAGCGAGGTCTACGTTCCCGAACTGGTGCCGCTGATCAAGGCGGTGCAGCAGAAGAAGGGCATGAAGGGCGACGGCGTTATCGGTCCGCGTACCGTCGCGTTGCTGGCGGGCACGTCGAAGGCCGACAGATTGCTCAAGGTGCAGGTGGCGCTGGAAGAACTGCGCTGGCTGCCGTCCGATCTCGGCAGCCCGCGCGTCTTCATCAACCAGCCAGCGTTCACCGCCAGCTACATCGACAATGGCGAAGAGGAGCTGAAGACACGTGCCGTCGTCGGCCGGGTCACCAACCAGACGGCATTCTTCTACGACCAGATCAAGCAGGTCGACTTCCATCCCTATTGGGGTGTGCCGCAGTCGATCATCGTCAACGAAATGCTGCCCAGGTTGCGCAGCGATCCCGGCTACCTCGACCGCGCCGGCTATGAGGTGACCGATGCGCGCGGCAAGCACATTCCGTCCTCGGCGGTCGACTGGGGCGCTTATGGCGCGAACATTCCCTACAATGTGCGCCAGCAGCCGAGCGAGGCCAACGCGCTGGGTGAACTGAAGATCCTGTTCCCCAACAAGCATGCGATCTACATGCACGACACGCCGCAGAAATCGTTCTTCAAGCAGGATATGCGCGCCCTCAGCCATGGCTGCGTGCGCCTGCAGGATCCGCGCGGCATGGCGGCGGCGGTGCTTGGCACCTCGGTCGACTATATCGCCGAGAAGCTGAAGCACGGGCACTCGACCGAGGATGTGACGCGCAAGATTCCGGTCTATGTCGCCTACTTCACCGCCTGGCCCGACATGTCCGGCAAGGTCGAGTATTTCAACGATGTCTACGACCGCGATTCCCGGCTGAAGCAGGCCCTGGACGCGACCGAGGCGGTGCGCTCGCCCTCGAGCTGATCAAAGCGTATTGCGCTTTGAGTCCTTGTTTTGTGCATGTCGTCCCAAAACCGCTGCGCACTTTTGAGCGGCATGCACTATCGCTCCGACCGCAGGCCCCGGAAGCCGGCGTCTGGGCCGGCGGAAAGGCCGGCATCATATTCCAAGGATGGACATTTCGCGGCGCGTCCGGGCACACCTACCATGGGCGCCCCGAAAACCGGGCATATTCATCCAATCCGAGGATATCTGCAGGCGGCCCTATTTGGGCTCGGCCGTCACCGGATCGTAGGTGATTTCGACCTTGGCCTTGTCCGAGGTGTAATAGGTGACGGTGTAGGCGCCACTGTCCCAGTCGACTTCCTTCACGTACCGAAACCCATCGCGCTGCTCGACCTTGGCGATGATCTCCGACAGTTTCTTGGCATTGGCTGGCGGCAGCGGCTTTTCATCCGCGGCCAGAGCCGGAGCGGCAGCGAGAAGGACGGCGACGCTGGTCGCCAGAAGAAATCTGGACATGGTTTTCCCTCAAGTTTCGACGGAAGGAAACTCGCTGGGGTTGTGGTTGGTTCCAGACGGATGCGGTACGCGCCTGGCTATGGCCGCGCAGGCTGCAATTTGTCTCGCTTCGGCGCGAAGATAGAGCCGGATAACCATTTGGGAAAAATGGTGGGCGATGCAGGGATTGAACCTGCGACCCCACCCGTGTGAAGGGTGTGCTCTCCCGCTGAGCTAATCGCCCGCTCGTTGCCCGAAGGCCAAGCGAGCCGCGATATAAGGGAGGGCAGCCGGTTAAGTCAAGGCGGTGTCTGGCGTTCTCACAGGGATCGGTTTTTTCGCTCTTTCGGGTCAGTCCTGGTGAGTGCCGAGACCTATCCGTTCAGTGCCCTGCGGCAGCGATCAGCCTTTGCGACAGATCGAGCGTCAGCGCGTCGAAATGCGAGATTACCGCCGAGGGTTCGAATTCGCGCACATGACGGTCGGTGTAGCCGAAATCGACGGCGACGACGGGAATGCCGGCGGCCTTGGCGGTGTCGATATCGGTTTGCGAATCGCCGACCATCAGGGCGCGGTGTGGATCGCCGCCCGCCAGCCGAATGGTTTCGGTCAGATGGCGCGGGTCGGGTTTGCGGAACGCGAACGTATCCTGTCCGGCGATTGCCGCGAAATGTCTGGTCAAGCCGAGCGCCTCGATCAATGCACGCGAATTGGCTTCGTATTTGTTGGTGCAGATGGCCAGCAGATAGCCTGCGTTCTCGAAGCGTGCGATCGCATCGATGACACCGGGGTAGGGACGGGATTTGCCGGGAATGTTGTCGGTGTAGTGATCAAGGAACAGTTTCAGGAGCCGGTCATGCTCCGCGACATCAAGCGATCGCCGCTGCGCGGCGTGTGCCCGCTCTATCATGACGCGGCCGCCATGGCCGACAAAGCGCCTGAAGCCGGCTTCATCGACGGCCGCGAGTTCGCTGGCGGCCAGGCTGTGGTTGAGGCTGTCGAGCAGGTCCGGCGCCGTGTCAATCAGCGTTCCGTCGAGATCGAACACGATGATCGGGCGACTCATGATCCATCCTGCGCAGGGTTGTACATCGGCAGGCGATAGCGGCTGCGACGCGTCAAGGCAAGCAGACCGGTGGACAGCCGCCAAGGGCTTTGACCGCGCCTGCAAAAATGCTAGGAGCCCAAAACACCAAAGCGCGTGGCGTCGAACGTGCCATGCGGCGCGCTTTGGTTCTTTGTTTTATGCATGTCGCTTTCCCAAAACCGAGATCACTTTTGGGCGGCATGCATCAGGTTCCGGGGCAGCAAAGCGCATGGATGCGAGGCAATTGAAGGTCGAGGCCGCGCGGGCGGCCCTTGCCCATGTCACGGACGGCATGCGGCTCGGCATTGGCACCGGCACCACAGCCGAGGAGTTCGTTCGGCTGCTTGCCGACAAGGTCGCCACCGGAATGGCGATAACAGGTGTACCGACTTCGGAGCGCGCCGCTTTGCTGTGCCGCGAGCTTGGCGTGCCATTGTCGACGCTCGAGGAGACGCCCGAGCTCGATCTCACCGTCGACGGCGCCGACGAGGTCGACCCGGAACTGACCTTGATCAAGGGCGGTGGCGGCGCGCTGTTGCGTGAGAAAATCGTGGCCGCGGCCTCGCGGCGCATGATCGTGATTGCCGACCGATCGAAAATGGTCGAGACGCTCGGCCGGTTTCCCCTGCCTATCGAAGTCAACCAGTTCGGCCTGCGCGCCACCGAGATCGCGGTGGCCGCCACGGCTGGAAATCTGGGCCTTTCCGGTCCGGTTACATTGAGGATGACGGGAGGCCAGCCTTTTGTTACAGACGGCGGCCATTTTATCCTCGATGCATCTTTTGGCCGCATTCCGGATACAAGAGCGCTTTCGAATGCTCTCCACGCCATTCCGGGCGTGGTCGAGCATGGTCTTTTCATCGGGCTGGCGTCAGCGGCCATCATCGCCGGCGGCGACGGCATCCAAACCGTCCATGCCGCCCGAAAACCAGGGAGTTCTACCGACCATGATGTTGCATAACCGGGTTCGCGGCCTTTGCGCCGTTCTGGCGGCTTCGGCCGTCTTGGCCTTCTCCTCACCGGCGTTTTCGCAGGATGTCACGGAATCGCACCTGAAGGCTGCCCGGGCAGCAGTCGCGGCGATCCATGCGACCGACTCCTTCGACAACATCCTGCCGCAAGCGGCGGCCGCCCTCGAATCGCAGCTCATCCAGAAGAATCCGGATATGCAGGAACTGATCGGCAAGACGGTCAACGAGAAGGCGATGGCACTCGCCTCGCGCCGCGCCGACCTCGAGAAGGAAGCGGCTCTTGCCTATGCGAAGGTGTTTTCCGAAAAGGAACTCAATGATATCGCGGCCTTCTACAGTTCCGAGTCCGGCAAGAAGCTGCTCGACAGCGGCCCGACCGTGACGCGTGATTTGGTCAAGGCTGCCGACATCTGGCAAAACGGCCTCGCCCGCGATCTCGCCCAGCAGGTCGGCGAGACCCTGGCAGCGGCTGCCAAGGCCAAGGCACCAGCCGCGCCCGCGCCTGCAGATGGAGCCGCACCTGCCGACAATGCAGCCCCGGCAGATGGTGCGGCACCCGCCGACGGTTCGGCTGCTCCTGCCGACGACACGCAGAACTGACCTTGCGTTTTCAAATGCGGCCTCCGCCGCCGTCTGTGAAGCCCGGCTTGCCCGGGCTTTTCTTTTGGCCGTTTGCGGCCTACCTGTCACTGACGTTTTCCGACGTTCAAGGAGCCGTCTATGGCCGGTTATGACTACGATCTCTTCGTTATCGGCGGCGGCTCGGGCGGGGTGCGGGCGGCGCGCGTCGCCGCGGCACTTGGCAAGCGCGTCGGCATCGCCGAGGAATACCGTTTCGGCGGCACCTGTGTCATTCGCGGCTGTGTGCCGAAGAAACTCTATGTCTATGCTTCGCAATTCCCGGAGCATTTTGCCGACGCGGCCGGCTATGGCTGGACAGTGCCGGAAGCCAGTTTCGACTGGCAGACGCTGGTCGCCAACAAGGATCGCGAGATCGGCCGGCTGGAAGCGATCTACAAGAAGAATGTGCAAGGCGCCGGCGGCGAGCCCTTCCATTCACGGGCCATGATCGTCGATCCGCACGTGGTGCATCTTCTGGGCGAGGACCGCACCGTCACCGCCGACCAGATTCTGATCGCCACGGGCGGCCGCCCGGCGGCGCATCCGGCGCTGCCCGGCCACGAGCACTGCATCTTCTCCAACGAGGCTTTCGACCTCACGGCGTTGCCAAAGGCGATCATGATCGAAGGCGGCGGTTATATCGCGGTCGAGTTCGCCAACATCTTCCACGGCCTCGGCGTCGACACCACGCTGGTCTATCGCGGCAAGGAGATTCTCAGCCGCTTCGACATGGACCTGCGGCGCATGCTGCACGAGACGATGGAAAAAAAGGGGATAAGGATACTGTGCCATTCGGTGACAGAGTGGGTGCGCAAGCGGCCGGACGGCCGGCTCGACGCTCTTCTCACCAGCGGCAAGGTGCTAACGGTCGACCAGGTCATGCTGGCCATCGGGCGCGTCCCCAACACCGAGAATATGGGCCTGGAAGGCATTGGCCTCGAGATGACCGCGGTCGGTGCGATCAAGGTTGATGACTATTCCCGCACCAATATCGACAACATCTGGGCGATCGGCGATGTCACCAACCGCGTGCAACTGACCCCGGTGGCGATCCACGAGGCGATGTGCTTCGTCGAGACGGCATTCAAGGACAACCCGACCGCGCCCGACCACGACACGATCGCCACGGCCGTCTTCTCGCAACCGGAAATCGGTACTGTGGGCCTGTCGGAAGACGAAGCCGTCAAGCGTTTCGCCGAGATCGAGATCTATCGCGCCAGCTTCCGGCCGATGCGCCATACGCTGTCGGGCCGTGACGAGAAGATGCTGATCAAGCTGGTGGTCGATGGCGCCTCGCGCAAAGTGCTCGGCGCCCACATATTGGGGCCGGATGCGGGAGAGATGGCGCAACTGCTCGGCATTCCGCTGAAGGCAGGACTGACCAAGGATGATTTCGACCGGACCATGGCGGTACACCCGACCGCCGCGGAAGAACTCGTCACCATGTACAAGCCGACATACCGCGTGAAAGACGGCCAGCGCGTCTGATCTTTCTTCTGCCGCCAGCGCTTGCCGTCAGAGGGAAGCAACCAGCACCGCTTGCTCGTGACTTTGGCGGCCGCATCCATCTGGTCGTCGACCAGGCGTCGAGGAGGAGCGCATTGTCGGCGCGCCTCCTTTTCGCTCGACGGAGCGAAGCTCTCTTCAGCCGCGCCGCCAGCCTTGCCGGCGGCGGAGACAGTTGTCGTGCTACAGCAGCGTGCCGCGCAAGATGACCAGCGCCACCGAGAAATAGATCACCAGCCCGGTGACATCGACCAGCGTGGCGACGAACGGGGCCGATGCGCTGGCGGGGTCGAAGCCGATCCTCTTCAGGGCGAACGGCAGCATCGACCCAGACAGGGAGCCAAAGGTGACGATACCGACCAGTGCCGCCCCGACCGTCGCTGCAATCAGCGGCCAATGCGGGCCGTAATCGTAAAAACCCATATACTGCCAGAGTGCGATACGGCAGATGCCGACCACCCCCAGCATCGAGCCGAGCACCAGTCCGGTCGGCAGTTCGCGCAAGGCGACGCGCCACCAGTCGCGCAGCCCGATCTCACGCAGCGCCAGCGCGCGGATGACCAGCGAGGTCGCCTGCGAGCCGGAATTGCCGCCGGAGCTCATGATCAGCGGAATGAACAGCGTCAGCACGATCGCCTTTTCCAGCTCTCCCTCATAGCTTTGCATGGCGTTGGCCGTCAGCATCTCGCTGATGAACAAGGCGCAGAGCCAGCCGCCGCGCTTCTGGATCATGGCGAGGAAGCTCATCTTCATGTAGGGCTCGTCAAGTGCTTCCATGCCGCCGAAGCGATGCACGTCCTCCGTCGTCTCTTCGATCATCGTGTCGATGATGTCGTCGATCGTGACGATGCCGAGGATCTTGCCATGATCGACGACGGGGACCGCGAGCAAATCGTATTTCGAGATCGTCTGCGCCAGATTTTCACGATCGGTCAGCGGGGTGACCGTCACCGGCACGCGGTCCGGCGCCACGGACATGATGGAGTCGTCCGGCTCACCGGTGATGAGCCGGCGCAAACCGGTCGACCGCACCAGGAGATGCGTTTCCGGATCGACGATGTAGATCGCGTAGACGGTCTCGCGCGTCCGCTCGACCTTGCGGATGTAATCGAGCGTGCGCCCAACGGTCCAATCCGAGGGAACGCTGACGAATTCGGTCGTCATGATCGATGCGGCGCTGCCTTCGGGATAGCCCAGAATGGAAAGAAGGGTCGCGCGCAGGGGCGGAGCCAGCGCACCGAGCAGCTCGGATCGAGCCGGTTCGTCGAGCTCGCGCAGGATGTCGGCAGCCCGGTCGACCGACATGGCGGTGAGCAGCTTGCTTGCCTTGGGGCGGGGCAAGGCCTCCACGAGTTCGGGCGCGCCTTCGAGCTCAGGCTGATCGAATATTTCGACCAGCCGCTCGAAAGGCACGGCGCAAAGCAGATCCGTCGCCGTTTCGCGCGGTTCATGGTTGAGCGCCTCGACGACGTCGGCGACGTGGTCGTTTGCAAGGATGCGGGCGATGGCGACGGCCTCGTCGTCCGCTACGGGAGAAAAATCGTTCATGGCTCACTCCTTGCCGTCCGGCAGGACATGAACCATTCAGGTCACGTCTGGGCGGACGGCGGTTGCGTTCGACTAATACTGTCGCCAGGCATGGCGCGGTGACCTTTCCGCTTGCGGGTTCGGATTTGACTATCAGCAAGCCGGCGCAACATAGGAGCGCGCCTTGCCGAGTCAATCGCGGTGAGGAAGGAAAACGGTGCCTGATGGCCCCCCATCGCGAGACTGTGATCGCCGACTGCCGTATTGTCCGGCAAGTCGCGGTGAACTCATCGTTATTTCTGCTTGAGCCGGCGCGAGAAGCGCAGCCATTTGTCCTCGACCGGCTGTGGCTGAACCAGAATTGTGGTGAGTTCGACCGGCAGCGCCGGAGTCAGAGGCTTCTTGGTGGCGACGCCGTCTGCGATCAAGACCATGCTGTGGTAGAACTCGGTGCCGGCGACAGATCTCGGCGCCACGGCTTCGTGCATGACGCTGATCACGGTCACGTCGGGGCAATTGTCCTTGATAGCCTGGTGGAAGGCAATCTTGCCATCCGGGTCGAGCGCACCGGTCGCTTCATCGAGGAACAGCAGTCCTGGCTGTTGCAGTATGATGCGGGCCACCACCAGTTTCTGCTTCTGGCCGCCCGATAGCACCTGATCCCAGCTTTTGCCCTCACGGCTTTCATTGGCCATATGCTCGATGAAGTCGCCAAGGCCAGCCTTGTGCAGCGCCGCGGCCACTTGCGCATCGCCATGATCGTGTTCGGAGCCAGGTAGGCAAACGAGCTGTTTCAGCGAGACCTGCTGCAGCTTGACCTCCTGGGCGGCATAGAAGCTCTTCACCCCTTCGGGGAAGACGATGGTGCCGCGACCATAGGGCCACAGACCATTGATCGCCTTGATCAGCGAGGTCTTGCCGCAACCGGATTCGCCTTTCAGGAACGTCCACTCGCCGCGACGGAAGCGCAGGTTGGCAGCACTGAGGAACGGGGTCGCGTCCTCACCCTGATGCGCCAGTTCGAGTTTCTGGATGGTCAGGCCGAAGACCGGATTCTGGGAGGCATAGTGGAAGTCGCAACGGCCGCTCTGGCTGTAGAACTCCTGCGGGTACTGAACATTCTCGATCGCATTGGCGAGTTCCGTCACACGTTGGCTGTTGGCGCGCAGCGTGGCTATGGCCGGCATGACATGGATGAACCACGAGCATTGGCCGATCAGCGAATTGACCAGTTCGGAGCCGGTTATGTAGCCCTTGAGATCAAGACCATTGTGGATGAATGGTACGAGGCCGGGCCCATAGGCAACGATGCGGGCGCCGATGAAATTGTAGATCAGCTCGAACGACATATAGACGGTGTTGACGACGTTCAGCCGCGACCAGGTCCCGTCGATATCGACATAAAGCCGGCGATGCATGGTCTTCTGCACGCCTTCGCCATGGGAAGCCGCGACGTGGAAACTGCGGCGCAGGAAGGTGGTCAGTTCGCCGCGGTAGCTGCCCTCGGCCTGCTGCATCCGGACATTGAGGCGCTCGAGCAGGCCGCCGAGCTTGACCGCGATCCATGTGTTCAGCGGCACATAGGTGGCGACCGCCAGGAAGGCCAGGACGGCGCTGCCATAACTGCCTAGGAACCCCAGCCCCTTCACCTCGACGGAAGTTTCGAGCAGCTTCTGGCCGACGAAATAGAGTGAGGTCGCGACACCGAGCACGCCCATGGCGAGGCCGATGGCGCCGCCTGTCATGTCCTTGATCGATTCCTGGATGCGCTGGTCAATGTTGTCGGGAGCGGGCGTGCTGCCGCCTGGCGAAGCATGCTGGGCATGGAAATGGGTGTGGTTGCCATCCAGCAGGGCCTCGTTGAAGCGGCTGTCGAGCCAACCGCGCCATTTGCGGTGCAGCGTGACCGAGACAAGATTGCGGATCCCGGTAAAGCCGGCATCCTTGAGCACAACCAGCAAGGCAAGAATGCCGGCATTGATCAAGAGCGTCCGCAGCGGCGTGGTGTTTGCGGCATCGTGGAAGAAGGCGATCGAGTTGACCAGTTCACCGGAGGCTTCGGCGAACCATACACCCGCCTTGCTGGAGAGAGCCGTGAGCAGCGCTATCACCAGCGTCAGCGTCCAGGCTTCCTTCCACCGGTCCGAAATCCAGTAGGCTCGCATGAGCCCCCAGAAACTGCGCATCGAGGATACCGGCGTCAAATGCGACTGCCCCGTGGCGTCGCTGCGTAGTCCATCCGGTACTGACTCTTGCGATCGTCTTCCGATCCGAATCACGATCCCGCCCAAACCTTTTTTGTTTTGTTACGGATGGTAACACCAATTGATCATTTTCTATTAATTTTTGTAGAGGGGCAGCGGGATTGAAGTTCCGGGCGTATCTGCAATGCAACAGCGCCGCCCTTCCAAATGTGGCGCCGAAGCTGACAAAAAGGCTGTTTAATATAATGATATCAGTTAGTTGGGAAATTACAGGACAGGGCGCGCCTACTTTCCCTTGGGGAAGGCATTCACACGAATTCGTGACTCATTTGCTTGCCCGACCAGCCGATTTTTCATTGCGGGCCCACCAGAATTTCCGAAACAGCCGTCCTTAATGGCTGGTTCCTTGCCGGCATCATCCTTGCCGGCAGCCGAGAAATGGCGCGCGACCGTGTTGGCGGAGCGCCATGCTTGTGGATCACCTCACCGCGCCTTGAACCACATGCCTGACCATGGCGCCGGAATCGAGGATGTTGAAGTTACCGCCATTGGGCCGGAAATCCGTCGCCGAACGGGTAGATGCCGACGACTCGCCAAGTCGCCAACGCGCCGTGCGAGGCATTGCCTGCTGTCCGATCCCTATGGGCCGTCCTTTGCTTGAGGGTGACAACCTGGCCCGGAGGGCGTCAGCCGACTGCGTCCAACTCGCCGCGCGCCTTGGCCGCCGCGACCTGGCGAATGGCATCAGCCAGGGTGTCGACGTCCTGTGCGCCCATAACGGCATATTTGCCTTCGAGCAGGAAACAGGGCACGCCCGTTATGCCCATGCGCGAGGCTGTGGCGATCTCGGTGCGCACAGCTTCGACATCGGCGTCGGTCGGCAAGAGTGTAGCCACCACGGACGCGTCCATGCCGGCTTCGCGGGCGGCTTCGATCAACACGGCATGGTCGCCGATGTTGACGCCTTCCTCGAAATTCAACTGGAAGAGGCGACGCACCAGCCTGTTCTGTACCGCTTCGCCGGCAGCGCCAGCCCAGCGGATCAGGCGGTGCGCATCCAGTGTGTTTGGCGCCACCTTGATGGCATCGAAAGCAAAGGAAATGCCTTCTGCTTCGCCGAGCGGTTCGATACGGCCATGAATCTCGCGAATGCGCTCATCGCTGCCGAACTTGGCCAGCATATACTCCCGGCGATCCTTGCCTTGCGGCGGAATGGTCGGATCGAGCTGGAATGGCCGCCAGCGTATATGCACGTCCACATCGCCAGCCGCGGCGACCGCCCTGTCCAGCCGCTTCTGGCCGATGAAGCACCAGGGGCAGACGACGTCGGAGACCACATCGACGGTTATGGCGTTCGCTTGGCTCATCTCGATCTCCGGATTTTCAGTTCGGCTTGCGCCACCAGCTTGGCAGCTGATAACCGAATATGGGCGTCTTCCGCGGATGTTCCAGATAATTCCAGTAAGCAAGCCACTGCTGTGTGTTGTACTGCATTGGCACGATGTAGTTGCCGGAGATCAGCAGCCGGTCGAGAACCCGGACGGCCGCGACATAATCCTCCTTCGAGCGGGCGCGCAGCATGGCGTCGATCGCCATATCGACGGCAGGATCAGCAACACCGGCGAGATTGAAGGAGCCCTCACGTTTAGCCTCCGTAGATGCCCAGCGTCCGATTTGCTCGCTACCGGGCGAGAGCGAGTTGGACGAACCACTTGCCCCCACCAGCACCTCGAAATCGAAACGTTGCTTGCGCGATTGGATCTGATCGCCATCGAGGCTGCGAATGCTGACGTTGATGCCGATCTTCTCCAGCGTGCGCTGATAGATGGCGGCAAGGCGCTCGTCGTCTTGTGAGGCGGTCAGGATTTCGAAACCGAAGGGTTTTCCCTCTGGATCGAGCATCACTCCGTCCTGCACTTTGTAGCCGGCATCTTTCAACATTTCGAAGGCGACTTTCAGCACCTTGCGATCATTGCCCGTACCGTCGGTAACCGGGGGCCGCCAGGTACCGTCCATCACATCGGCCGGCACACGGCCGGGGTAGGGTGCCAGCAGTGCTTTCTCCCGATCGTCAGCCGGATGGCCAAGTGCGGAAAGTTCGGAGTTCTGCCAAAAACTCATGGTGCGGCTATACCTGCCTCCATAAAGGTTCTTGTTGGCCCATTCGAAATCGTAAAGCATCCCAAGCGCGCGCCGCACCACGGGGTTCGAGAATTTCTGCAACCGCGTGTTGAACAGGAAACCTGTCACGACAGGCGGAATTCCGATGTCGAAGGTTTCGGCGATCACCTCGCCCTTATGGAATGCCGGAAAATCGATGTCGCGCTCGCGTTTGACCGGATCACCTTCGTCATCGATGGCGCACAGGCCCTTTTTGAAAGCTTCAATTTTGGCATTGGCGTTGAGAAAATATTCGATGGTGATCTGATCGTAATTGTCGAAGCCGCGCTTGGATGGAAGGTCCTTGCCCCAATAGTCCGGGTTGCGCTTGAAGACGATGCGCTGGCCGGGCTGTACCTTGTCGACCGTGTAGGGTCCGCTGCCGATCAACGGCTTTAGCGTCGTCTTGTCGAAAGTCTCCTTGTCGAAGGCATGTTTCGGGATGATCGGCGTCAGCGCGATGATTAGCGGAAATTCCCGGTTAGCCTTGTCGTTGAAGGTGAAGCGCACACTGTGGTCGCCAGTCTTCTCGAGCCTAGCGATCATGCTCATGCGATCACTATAGGGTGGACGCCCCTTCTCGGCGAAGACATCGTAAGTGAACAACACATCCTCCGGCGTCACCGGCTCGCCGTCCGACCACTTGGCTTTCGGATTTAGATGGAATTCGATGCTCTTGCGCTCGGGGTCTATGTCCGCGCTGTCGGCAAGCAGGCCATAAAGGCTGAACGCCTCATCGTAATTGCGCTGCATCAATGGCTCGAAGACGAGGTTGCCGTAGTCCTGGTCAATCATGCCCCGGGCAGTTGTGCGCAGGCTCTTGAGGATAAAAGGATTGAGGTTGTCGAAGCTTCCGACCCTGCAATAGGTGATGCTGCCGCCCTTTGGCGCGTCCGGATTGACGTAGCTAAAATGCGTGTAGTCCGGCGGCAGAGCCGGCTCCCCCTGCATCGCAATAGCGTATTTCGGCTCCGACTGCGCCGGCACCAGTAATAGGGCGAGAAATGATGTCGCGGTGATCAGCCAAACGAGAACGCGGCTCATGACCGTCTCCTTAACAGATCGGCTCGATGATTCGGTGCGCACCCTAGCATGGGGCAACTGTGTGCCGGCCAATGGTGTCATCAAGAATTACAAGTGGGCGGGCTGGATTCAGCACCGCTTGCAGTGTAACACGCCGTCCGAAGTCATTCTGTTGCCTCATTTCGGCAACAGGTAGCTGGACCACACGGCACGAAGAAGCCGGTCCCAGGATCATTTGAGAGGAAGTGCACGACATGACGAGCCTGAACAGCAATGCGTACCGCCTTTCGGTCATGGCCGCAGGCGTGGCCGGCTTTCTGGGCGCAGGACTTCCCTCTGCTTCCGCACAGCAGCAGCCGCAAATCCCGCAGGGCTGGTTCAAGGCCTGCACCAAGCAGGAGGACGTCGACATCTGCAACGTCCAGAACATCGTCACCGCCGGCAATGGCCAGCTCGTCACTGGTGTGAGCTTGATCGAGCTGAAGGGAAAAGTGAACCGTAAGGTGTTTCAGGTGACGGTCCCGACCGGCCGTCTGGTGCCTCCCGGCATCGGCCTGCAGATCGACACCGGCAAGGCGCAGAAGCTCGACTATGTCATCTGCTTCCCGGATCGTTGCGTTGCGGAAGTACCGCTGACCGACCAGCTCGTCGGAGCCTTCAAGAAGGGCCAGGCGATTACGCTGACCTCCGTCAATTTCCAGAACCAGCCGAACCCGATCAAGATCGCGCTGCAGGGTTTCAGCGGCGCTTATGACGGCCCGCCGCTGCAGCAGTCTGATATCGAAGACCGGCAGAAGAAACTTCAGGACTTCGTGGCCAAGAACAACCAGGACTTCGCCAAGAAGCTCAAGGACGAGCAGGACAAGGCGAAGACCGCCAACTGATCACCGGCATCGGGTCATTCCCGGGTCAAAAAGCGGGGTCATGCCCCGCTTTTTTCGTTCCCGGCCTTCCCTGGATTTGCCGGCGGATCAGTGCCGCGACTGGCGTTTCGGCTCGTATCGCCCGTCGGGCTTCTTGTCGAACATCTCCTTGATCTGCGGGTGGCGGACCGGCTCCCCGGACTGATCCTCGAGCAGGTTCTGCTCGGATACATAGGCGACATATTCGGTTTCCGAATTCTCGGCGAGCAGATGATAGAATGGCTGGTCCTTGCGCGGCCGCACATCGGCGGGGATCGCCTCGTACCATTCCTCGGTGTTGGCGAATTGCGGGTCGACGTCGAAAATGATGCCTCGAAACGGAAACAGGCGGTGGCGAACCACCTGTCCGATTGCGAATTTGGCCGTTTTCATCGTACTCACCGCTGAATTCCTTGACTTTATTTGGCGTAGACTCCGACTCAATTCAATCCCGGAGCGTTTGAGCGTCCTCAATCTACGCGGATCGCGGCGCAAAGGTTTTGATCGACGTGATCAATCTCGACGCGCTCCGGCGTCGTGGGTCGCAGGGATGTCCGCAAAATTGCTACCGGCGCATTGGCTTTCGCAGGCCGCCCGCAAGCGCCGCGAAGCCGCTGCCGGGACGAAGCCCTTCGCGCATGAAAAACGCGCGGAGCGGCGCAAACCCGCCAAGCACGCCGAGACCGGCGCCACGTGCCATCTGCGCGGGCAGCATGTCGGAAAGCAGCGACATGTTGAGCAGATTGACGGCGCTGCTGCGTGCCAGAATATCGGGGCGGCGTTTGAAATCGTAGGCGGCAAGGGCCCGGGCCGCACCTGGATCTCGGCGATTTTCGTTCGCAATTCCAACCAGATCGTCGATATCCCTGATGCCAAGGTTGAGACCTTGCGCACCGATCGGCGGGAATACGTGGGCGGCCTCGCCGACAAGCGCCACACGCTGTCGCGCGAAGCGCAGAGGGGTCACGGTTGAAAGCGGATAAATCTGCCGGCCCGGCTCCACCGTCACCCGACCCAGCATCGACTGCATCCGCTGCTCGACCCGCAAGGAGAGCGCTGCATCATCCAATGCGGCAAGGTCCTTGGCGGTCTCGGGCTTCACCACCCAGACGAGGCTTGAGCGGTTGCCGGGCAACGGAACCTGCGTGAACGGACCGGTCTCGGTATGGAACTCCGTCGAAGCGAAGGCATGGTCGCGGCTGTGGCCGAAATTGAGCACCAGCGCTGCTTGCGGGTAGGAGCGCGCGGCGGTCGAAATGCCTGCCGCTTCGCGAGCCGGCGACTGGCGTCCATCGGCCGCGACTGCCAGCGATGCGTCAACCTCGCTGCCATCCGCCAGTTCGGCATGGGCCTTGCCGGTACCAAGATGCCAGGTCTTGACCATGGACCTCAGCCATTCGATCCCGGAATGATTGGCCACCTTGCTAGCAAGCGCCGGAGCAAAGACGCTGTTGGGCAGGTTCAGGCCGAACTGCTCCTCGTTGATCTCGCTGGCGCGGAAGGTGACGACGGGGCTGCGGATCAGCCGGCTGGTCGCATCGACGATGCGCATCACTTTCAAGGGTGCGGCTTTGGACTTGATCGCTTCGAGGACATCAAGTCGCTCCAGTACCTTCAGGGCAGGGCTCATCAGCGCCGTGGTGCGGCCATCGGGGGCTGAAGCCTCTGGCCCGACAAGCGTCACCGGGAAGCCGGCACCGGCGAAAGCGAGCGCCGCGATCAGCCCCGCCGGCCCGGTGCCGGCAATCAGTATGCGCGCTGTTTCCTGATGCTCCAAGATCGGCTTTCCGGCTTGCTGTGCGAGGCGGCCCAACCAGACCTGCCAGTGGAGGAGCATATAGGTCAGATCATGCGGCTTGATCAACGCGGCGATTCGGCCCATTCGGTTGTCATGACCGGCCACCAGCACGATTTCAGCCATCTCGACCGCGCCGGCCGCGCCATGGCGAATGTCGCGCGCAAGCCGCGCCTGACGGTCAACATCGTTGTCGGTGCCAGCATTCTGCTCGCTTGGCTGTCGCTGGCCGCGATGGCGATCCGCGGCGCCGAGGCTCGGGGCGGCGCGCCGGGCGATGCTCTCCTGCGTGGCCTGCCGCAACTGCCGCTGCCCGATTTTCTGGAACGGTTCTTCGCGCTCTGCCTTTCTCCGGCGCCGCTGAATGGAAGCGTCGGCCTGAGTGCCATGGCACTCATCCTCATGTGGTTCCTGATGGCGATCGCCGCGATGCTGCCGTCCGCTGCGCCGATGGTCCGCACCTATTGCGAGATCGCCGATACAGCCCGGATCAAGGGCGAGCCGGTCGTTCATCCGCTGGTGCTGGTCGCCGGTTATCTTGGCGTCTGGTTCGCCGCCTCGATGCTGTTCGCGGCACTCACGCTCGCGGTGCATACATTCGCCGCATCCGACGAACTGTTCGAGCCGCTGCTTGGCGTTGCCGGCGCAATCGCATTGCTGATTGCCGGTCTTTACCAGTTCAGCGGCCTCAAGGAGGCCTGTCTGAAGAAGTGCCGCAATCCGTTCTCGATCCTGTTTTCGAACTGGAGTGCCAAAGCGGGCCGCGTCTTCAGGCTGGGTATCGCCCAAGGCTTCTGGTGCCTCGGCTGCTGCTGGGCGCTGATGCTGGTGATGTTCGCCGTGGGCGTGATGAACGTCTTCTGGATGGCGCTAATCGGCCTGTTCACCCTGATTGAAAAACAAACGACGGGCAGTCTTCCAACCCGGCTGGGCGGTGCGATACTGCTTGTCTGGGCAGCCGCGCTGCTAGTAATCTCGCTGTGACTGGGGGAAATTCGATGACAGATCAGGGCTGGGCGATGAAAGGAGAGCTCGTACTCTCCTGCAATTGCACGGTTTTCTGCCCTTGCGTGCTGTCGCTTGGGAGTCACCCTCCGACCGAGGGCTATTGCCAGACCTGGGCTGGTTTCCGTATCGATTCCGGACATTTCGGCGAGGTCGATCTTTCCGGCCTCAACCTTGGACTGATCATGGAAATCCCCGGTTACATGAGCCGCGGCAACTGGACCGCGGGCCTGTTCATCGACAAACGCGCCTCGATCTATGCGGTCAAGGCATTGACGAAGATCTTCACCGGCGCGGCGGGCGGGACCACATCGCTGCTGTCGATCCTCGTCGGAAAATTCCTGGGTGTCGAACAGGTGCCGATCACCTATGAGACGCGGGACAAGACGCGTATCTTCCAGATACCGAAGATCATAGACGGGGCGGTCACGCCAATTCCGGGCAAGGATCGCGAGAAGGATACGGTGATCAGCAATTCGGAATACTGGATCGCGCCGGAGATCATCGTGGCCAGGTCCGACAAGAGCAAGATGCGGGCCTTCGGCCGCAACTGGAATTTTGCAGGCCGCTCGGCCGAAATCTGCAAGCTGGATTGGCGGGGCCCGTGAGCAAGAACACAACGGCCAGGAAAGCCGCTAAGAAGATCGCCGACCGGATTCCGCGACCCAAAAAGAAAGTCACCTGGCCGCAGGCGAGGGCGTTCTCCGTCCATCTGCTCACGGCATCAGGCTCGTTCCTTGCGTTCCTGTCGCTGGTGGCGGCGAGCGAGGAGCGCTGGACGGCAATGTTCTGGTGGCTTGGTCTGGCGCTGTTCGTCGACGGTATCGACGGGCCGATCGCCCGAAGACTCGAGGTCAAGGAAATCCTGCCGACATGGTCGGGCGAACTCCTCGACAACATCATCGACTACGTGACCTACGTGCTGATCCCGGCCTTCGCGCTCTACCAGCGCGGCTTCATGGGCGAGGGCCTGTCGTTTCTGTCGGCGGCGATCATCGTCGTCTCCAGCGCGATCTACTATGCCGACACCGGCATGAAGACGAAGGAGAATTTCTTCAAGGGATTCCCCGTCGTCTGGAACATGGTGGTGTTCACGCTGTTCGTCATCGAGCCGGGACAATGGGTTTCGTTCGCCGTGGTGGTGGTGGCCGGCATCCTGACGTTCATCCCGATCAACTTCATTCATCCGGTGCGGGTGGTGCGGCTGCGCCGCATCAATCTCACGATCACCCTTTTGTGGTGCGCCTTCGGCGCGCTTGCCCTTGCACAGGCGGCTCTCGCAGCCTTCTACGACCAGATCGGCGTGCTCGGCGAACAGGTCAGCACTTTCACCAAGATCGGCATCACCGTTACCGGGCTTTATCTGGCCTGCATCGGTGGCATCATGCAGTTCTTTCCAAATCTCGGTGCCAAGAAGACCTGATCGGCAGCTCCCAGAGGAAGCTCAATCCATGTCCAAAGCAATCCGCATCCACGCCCATGGCGGCCCGGAGGTTCTGACCTATGAGGACGCCGATCCCGGCCGGCCGGGAGCGGGGCAGATCCTGGTCAGGCATACGGCAATCGGCCTTAACTTCATCGATGTCTATCATCGCTCGGGCCTTTACCCGCCGCCCGGCGGGTTCCCGCTCATTCCGGGCAGCGAGGCCGCCGGCCTGGTGCTGGAGGTCGGGCAGGACGTCGACTGGCTGAAGCCGGGGGACCGGATCGCCTATGCCGTAACAACGGGCGCCTACGCGCAAGAACGCGTCATCGACGCCAGCCGGGTCGTCAAGGTTCCGGACGGCATCAGCGACGAGCAGGCCGCCGCCATGATGCTGAAAGGCATGACCGCCGAGTATTTGCTGCGCCGGACCTTCAAGGTCAAGACGGGCGACACGATCCTGTTTCATGCCGCCGCTGGCGGCGTCGGGTTGATTCTCGGCCAATGGGCGAAACATCTGGGCGCGACCGTCATCGGCACGGCAAGCTCGAGCGACAAGATCGAACTCGCCAAGGCGCACGGCTTCGACCATGTCATCAACTACAAGGAGCAGGATTTCGTTGCCGGCGTCGCCGCCATCACCGACGGCAGGAAATGCGACGTCGTCTACGATTCTGTCGGCAACGATACTTTTCCGGCCTCGCTCGACTGCCTGAAGCCGCTCGGCATGTTCGTCAGCTTCGGCCAGTCCTCGGGGCCGATCCCGCCGTTCTCCATGTCCCTGCTGGCCCAGAAAGGTTCGTTGTTCGCGACCAGGCCAACGCTCTTCGTCTACAACGCAAGACGCGAGGACCTCGACGCCTCGGCGGCCGCGCTGTTCGAGGTGGTGCTCAGCGGCGCCGTCGAGATCAAGATCAACCAGCGCTATGCACTGAAAGACGCCGGCAAGGCACATCAGGATCTTGAAGGCCGACGGACGACGGGGACGACCATCCTGGTTCCCTGAGGGGGGCTGCCTTGGTTTTCACCGTATTGCCGCGGTCGCGGGCACCGTTTGCACGAAAAGCCGGCCTGCTGCATGTTGAGGCAAGGAAGGCTGATCTTTACCCTTGAGTTTCCGCTGAAATTCTTGAAGCTCTTTCAAGTCGGGTGCTGCTTTCGCACAAGAGCTGGCCACGCATACGATGCTTGCGGGAACACAGAACATATCCGGCAATCCGGATGGGAGGCACTTGTGAGTGCAAATCATGATGGGGCGAACCTGCTTGAGGTTCGTGGCCTGACCAAGATATTCGGCACGCTGACCGCGTGCGATCATGTCGACCTCAACATTGCCAAAGGTGAGATCCACGCGCTGCTCGGTGAGAACGGCGCCGGCAAATCGACGCTGGTCAAGATGCTGTTCGGCTCGCTGGAGCCGAATTCCGGCGAGATTTTCTGGAACGGCCAGGCGGTGCGGATCACCAGCCCCGGCGCCGCGAAAAAACTCGGCATCGGTATGGTGTTCCAGCATTTTTCGTTGTTCGAGGCGCTGACCGCGGCCGAGAACATCGCGCTGTCGCTGGATGACGGCTCGCCGATCAGCAGCATCGCGGCGAAGGCAAGGGCGCTTTCCTACAGCTATGGCCTGCCGCTCGATCCGGAATCGCTGGTCGGCGACCTGTCGGTCGGCGAGCGCCAGCGCATCGAGATCATTCGCTGCCTGCTGCAGACGCCTCAGCTCATCATCCTCGACGAGCCGACCTCGGTGCTGACGCCGCAGGAAGCGGACAAGCTGTTCGAGACGCTGGAGCGGCTGCGCGCGGAAGGCAAATCGATCCTCTACATTTCGCACCGGCTGGAGGAGGTCAAACGCATCTGCGACCGCGCCACCGTCTTGCGGCATGGCAAGGTGGTCGGTCACTGCAACCCGCGCCAAGAGACTGCCGCTTCGCTCGCCCGCATGATGGTCGGCAACGAGGTGCAGGCCGTGGTGAGGGCGCCGGTAGAGGGGATCGAAACCGCGCAGCCACTGCTCGAAATCCGCAGCCTCAGCCGCAAGCCCGCGACGCCGTTCTCCATTCCGCTCAAGACCATCAGCCTCAACGTCCGTGCCGGCGAGGTGATCGGTATCGCCGGTGTCGCCGGCAATGGCCAGGGCGAATTCTTCGAATCCGTCTCCGGCGAAGTCTTGCAGCAGGATGCCGCCTCGGTGCGCATCCGCGGCAAGGATGCCGGTGGCCTCACCATCACCGGACGGCGTCTGCTAGGGGCAGCCTTCGTGCCTGAGGAGCGTCTCGGTCATGGCGCGGCACCACGCATGAAGCTCTCCGAAAACCTGCTGCTGTCGCGCCATGCCACCGACGGCAAGGCCTTTGTCGGCACTGGCGGGATGGTCAAGAGCGGGGCCGTCTACGCCGCCTCCCAACGCATCATCGAGGCAATGGATGTGCGCAAGAGCGCGCCGGATCCCGAAGCTGCAGCGCTTTCGGGCGGCAATCTGCAGAAATTCATCGTCGGCCGCGAACTCGATCGCCGGCCAAGCGTGATGGTGGTGAACCAGCCGACTTGGGGCGTCGACGCCGGTGCCGCCGCCCATATCCGGCAGGCGCTGATCGAGCTTTCGCGCGGCGGATCGGCGGTGCTGGTTATCAGCCAGGATCTCGACGAACTGTTCGAAATATCCGACGCGATCGCGGTCATGCACAATGGCGAGCTTTCCAAGCCGATGCCGATCGCCGAAGCAACCTTTGAGAAGGTCGGTCTGCTGATGGGTGGCGCCGAGCCCGGCCACGCCGAACACACGCTGGAGACGGCATGATGCGCCTCGAACTCGTCAAACGCCCGCAGCGCTCCGCGCTGTTTTCGATGCTGTCACCATTCATCGCCTTCGCGCTGACGATCATCGCCGGCGCCATTATGTTCGCGCTGCTCGGGGTCAATCCGCTGACGGCGTTCCGGATCTACTTCATCGAGCCGATCAGCCAAGTCTGGCAACTGCACGAACTGGCGATCAAGGCGGCGCCACTGATCCTGATCGCGGTCGGCCTGTCTGTCTGCTACAAGGCCAACATCTGGAATATCGGCGCCGAAGGCCAGTTCATTTTCGGCGCTATCTTCGGCTCCATCATTCCGGTGCTGTTTCCACAATTCGAAGGCCCGCTGGTGCTGCCGCTGATGCTTCTGCTCGGCATGGTCGGTGGCGCGGCCTATGCGGCGATCCCGGCCTTGCTGAAGACCCGGTTCAATACCAACGAGATCCTGACCAGCCTGATGCTGGTCTACGTCGCCCAGCTCTTCCTCGACTGGCTGGTGCGCGGTCCATGGCGCGATCCGCAAGGCCACGGCTTCCCGCAGACAATCCAATTCGGCGATGCGGCTACCTTGCCGCAGCTGATGCCGGATGCCGGGCGCGCCAATTGGGGCTTCGTCTTCGCACTCGTTGCCGCGGTGCTGATCTGGATCCTGATGGGCCGCATGCTCAAGGGCTTCGAGGTCCGCGTGCTGGGTTCCAGCCCAAGGGCAGGGCGCTTCGCCGGTTTCGGCCTCAACCGCATGGTGTTCTTCGCCTTCCTGCTGTCTGGCGCGCTGGCCGGTCTTGCCGGCATCTCGGAAGTCTCCGGCGCTATCGGGCAATTACAGCCGGTGATCTCGCCCGGCTATGGCTTCACGGCCATCATCGTGGCATTCCTCGGCCGCCTCAATCCGCTCGGCATCATCGCAGCCGGCCTGGTGCTCGCGCTAACCTATCTCGGCGGCGAGGCGGTGCAAAGCGCGCTTGGCATTTCCGACAAGGTGGCGAGAGTGTTCCAGGGCATGCTTTTGTTCTTCGTGCTCGGCTGCGACACGCTCATTCACTACCGCATCCGGCTGATCGGCCTGGCGCTGACGAAACCGGATGGCGCGGCGAAGCTGGAAGCCGCGCCGAAGCTGAAGGAAGCCCGCTGATGGACATCACCGTCAACATCCTCCTGACCATCGCCACGGCGGCGACGCCGCTTCTCATCGCGGCGATCGGCGAACTGGTGGTCGAACGCTCCGGCGTGCTCAATCTCGGCGTCGAAGGCATGATGATCATGGGCGCGGTCGCCGGCTTCGGGGCCGGTTATCTGACCGGCTCGCCCTGGATCGGCCTTCTGGCGGCCATCGCCATGGGAGCTCTGTTCTCGCTGCTGTTTGCGGTCATGACGCTGTCGCTCGCCACCAATCAGGTTGCCACCGGCCTGTCGCTGACCCTGCTCGGCCTCGGCCTCTCCGGCATGATAGGAACGAGCTTCGTCGGCCAGCCGGGTGTCAGGCTGCCCAATCTCGACATTCCCGGGCTGAGCTCGGTCCCGGTCGTCGGCAAGCTGCTGTTCGGCCAGGATCCGGTGTTCTACATTTCAATCGCGCTGACGGCGGCGGTGATGTGGTTTCTGTTCAAGACGCGCACCGGGCTCACGCTGCGCTCGATCGGCGACAGTCATGCCTCGGCGCATGCGCTCGGCATCAAGGTCATCCGCTACCGTTATCTCTCGGTCATCTTTGGCGGCGCCTGCGCCGGCCTTGCCGGCGGCCATCTGTCACTGGTCTATACGCCGCAGTGGGTCGAGAACATGTCCGCGGGCCGTGGCTGGATCGCGCTGGCGCTGGTGGTGTTCGCGTCATGGCGGCCATGGCGGGTGCTGGCCGGCGCCTACATCTTCGGCGCGGTGTGGATCGGCCAGCTTCATGCACAGGCTTTTGGCATTCCTGTGCCCTCGCAGATGCTTTCTTCTCTGCCCTATCTGGCAACCGTCGTGGTTCTCGTTCTAATCTCGCGCAACAAGCGTCTGACGATGATGAACACGCCGGCATCCCTGGGGCAGCCATTCGTTCCGGATCGTTGACAACAATAAAAAGACGGGAAGCTCCAAGGCTTAAACTCAGAGAGGTAACACGATGAAAAAACTGCTTATTGCCCTGATGACCACGACAGCGGCACTTTCGCTGGCTGCGTCCGCAGAGGCTGCCGACAAGTTCAAGGCCTGCTGGGTCTACACGGGCCCGATCGGTGATTTCGGCTATTCCTACCAGCACGACCAGGGCCGGCTCGAGGTCGAGAAGGCGCTCGGCGACAAGGTCGAAACCGCCTATCTGGAGAACGTCTCCGAAGGCCCCGATGCCGACCGTGCTTTCGAGCGCCTGGCGCGCGAAGGCTGCAAGATCATCTTCGGCACGTCGTTCGGCTTCATGGACGCCGAAGTGAAGGTCGCCAAGAAGTTTCCGAAGGTGATGTTCGAGCACGCCACCGGTTACAAGACCGGTGACAATCTCGGCATCTACAATGCGCGTTTCTATGAAGGCCGCTACGTGCTCGGCCAGATCGCGGCCAAGGAATCGAAGTCCGGCGTGGCCGGCTACATCGTGTCCTTCCCGATCCCGGAAGTGGTCATGGGCATCAACTCCTTCATGCTCGGTGCGCAGTCGATCAACCCGAATTTCAAGGCCAAGATCGTCTGGGTCAATTCGTGGTTCGATCCCGGCAAGGAAGCCGACGCGGCCAAGGCGTTGTTCGACCAGGGCGCCGATATCATCGTCCAGCACACCGATTCGACCGCGGCGCTGCAGGTGGCCGAGGAGCGCAAGCTGCACGGCTTCGGACAATCTTCCGACATGATCAAGTTCGCGCCGCACGCGCAGCTGACCTCGCTGACCGACGAATGGGGTCCGTACTACATCAGCCGGGTGAAGGCGGCCATGGACGGCACCTGGAAGCCCGACAATGTCTGGCTCGGCATCAAGGACGGCGCTGTCAAGCTCGCGCCCTACACCAACATGCCCGACGACGTGAAGGCGATGGCCGAGGCGACCGAGAAGAAGATTGCCGGCGGCTGGAACCCCTTTACCGGGCCGATTGCCAAGCAGGACGGCTCGCCATGGCTGAAGGACGGCGAGGTTGCCGACGACGGCACGCTGCTCGGCATGAACTTCTATGTGAAGGGCGTCGACGACAAGCTGCCGCAGTAAGCGACGGCGACCTCAAATTGGGGAAGGGCGCCGCAGGGCGCCCTTTTTATTCGGCGGGATGCGTTGCGGCGGGGCCCCGGCCGCTGGGCCACGAAAGCAGTAGTGATACAGCACGACGGCGACTGCAGCAGCCAACCTCAGCAGGTCCAGCGTTGCAAAGTAGTTCTGCCTGGCAGGTCTGGCGTCCATGCCAAGCCTCTGCGTTTACGATCCGCAAACCATAAAGCAGGTGGCAGCCAAACAGGGTAAATGGCCGCAACTATCGCCAAATGGGATAAATCCAGCAATTCCAGGAAAAGTGCGTAGCGGTTTTCCGTCCGGAATTGCGCAAAAACGACGACCTGGAGCGGCTCAACGAACCGCTCTGGGTCATGTACTCATAACGGGGCGTTCGGAACGATCACGCTTCGATATCCGCTTGTACACCGGAAGCAGCGTGAACGCGGACATGGTGACTGCGGCGCCCTTGGAGGCCCGAGAAGGGGCCAGAAGGCGACATGTTGCGCCACAACGGCAACGGAGGCCAAACTCTATTTCACGCTGGGTGCAGCCTGTCGTTCGTGGCGTTTCGGTTGCGGCGACGGCATGGTGTCGAAATTGTTCCGATCGTCACGTCGCGGCTTCGAACCGTCGAACAGCTCCCGCTGGCCCACGATTTCCGCCAGCATGTGTTCGCGAAACAGCCGCACACGCTTGGTGCGTCGGAGATTGGGATGGTAGAGCAGCCAGAGGCCGACATCATGATGCGGCTCCGGGGCGAGATAACGGAGCAGTCGGGCGTCATTGTCGCCCATGAAGCACGGCAGATAGGCGAGGCCCATTCCCTCGCGCAACGCCGCGAGGGTCAACAAAGTATCGTCGACAAAAAAGCTGTGGTCGCGGTTGGGGCACGCGGCATTTGTCCACGACTGGTGGGAGGCGCAGCATTCCACGCCCAGCCATTTCGGCGTCGCACCGGAGCGCAATGAGGCCACATAGTTGCGCTCGCCATAGACGGCAGAGGCGACCTTGCTGAGCAACGTGCCGACCAGTGTCTCGTGCGGCGTGTTGGTCTGGCGGATCGCAACATCGGCCTGGCGCTTGGCCAGGCTGACATACTTGTTCGAGACCTGTATGTGCAGCTCGATCTCTGGATATTTTGCGCTGAAGCGCGCGAATATCGGCATCAGCACCGACGAGGCCATGTTGTTGATCGCAGCGACGCGCAGTACGCCGGTTGGACGATCTTCTTCGCCGCCGAGCGCGCCTTCGATCTCCAGCACCTCGACTTCCATCTTGCTGGCAGCGAGCTTGAGTTCCTCGCCGGCGCTGGTGAGTTCGTAGCCCGACGCCTTGCGCTCGATCAGGCGCGTGCCGAGCTTTTGTTCCAGCACCTTGATACGGCGCGAGACCGTCGAATGCTGCACGTTGATCCGTTTTGCCGCGCCGCTGATCGATCCATCACGCGCGACAGCAAGGAATATCCTCAAATCATCCCACTGCATGGCGAGCCCCTGTCCTGTGCAAATTTGCACAAGGCGCGTCGAGATTTCGCGAATTCAGCCCAGGCTTTGCTGCCGCTAACGTAACGTTCCTCCGGGAGGCGATGATGGGACAAAAATAGGCAGATGCCAAGTCTCTCACGCTGGCTATGCCGTGTCCGGGCGCCTTACGGTCAAGATGAATGCCGGGTCGCATGACCCGATCAGAGAGGAGAAACGTCGTGCGCAATACAATCACCACAGTGGTGCAATTCCGGCTGCCACAGCCGATCAGCCTCGATGAGGCGACGCGTCATTTCGAGTCGAGCGCCCCGAAGTACCGCAGTTTGCCGGGATTGATCCGGAAATATTACCTGCGGGCGGAGGATGGGCGCACGGCCGGTGGCGTCTATCTCTGGGAATCGCGTGCCGCGGCCGAGGCCGCCTACAGCACAGAGTGGCGCGAGCACGTTACGAAGGTCTTTGGCGGCGCGCCTGAGATCACCTGGTTCGACACGCCGGTGATCGTCGACAACGCGGCGCCGGCCAGCAAAGCGGCGTAGCCGGCGAAAGAAGTCGTCAGGATTGGCGCGGGCCGTGCCGTACTGGCGGCCCACCGCCCTGCTGCGGTTACAGCGCGGCAGGGCGTCTGCGGTTTCGAACCAGGCAAGCCGCTCGGCCACGTGCACGTGATCAGACACCGTCGGCGTGTAGCGGCCCGCTACGACCAGCTCGCGCCCAATTACCTCGCATTCGTCCAACTCGCGTCAATACGGCTGTGGCTGCGCGTTAATGATGAGTCCACGGCCTAGACTGCTGAGCCGTAGAGATCGTAAGCGTCGGCGCGATCGATCTTGACGGTGACGATGTCGCCGGCGCGCAGCGGGCGGCGCGACTGGATATGGACCGAGCCGTCGATCTCGGGCGCGTCGTATTTGGTGCGGCCCTTGGCCGAGGTGCCGTGCGCCTCGTCGATCAACACCGGCAGGCGCTTGCCGACCTTCTTGGCGAGTTGCGTCGCCGAAATCTTCTGCTGGCGCTGCATGAAGCGGTGCCAGCGCGCTTCCTTGATCTCCTGCGGCACCTGTTCGAGGCCGAGATCGTTGGAGCGGGCGCCGCGCACCGGCTCGTATTTGAAGCAGCCGGCGCGATCGATCCTGGCTTCGTCCAGCCAATCGAGCAGCATCTCGAAATCATCGTCCGTCTCGCCGGGGAATCCGACGATGAAGGTCGAGCGGATGGCGAGATCCGGGCACACGTCGCGCCAGCCGCGAATACGCTCGAGCGTCTTTTCGCCATGTGCAGGCCGGCGCATGTTCTTCAGCACCCGCGGCGAGGCGTGCTGGAACGGAATGTCCAGATAGGGAAGGATTTTTCCTTCAGCCATCAGCGGGATGACATCGGCGACGTGCGGATACGGGTAGACATAGTGCATGCGCACCCAGATGCCGAGCTTGCCCAATTCCTGCGATAGATCGAGGAATTTCGCCCGCACCTCGCGGTCGCCGAACATGGACGTCTGGTACTTGATGTCGATGCCGTAGGCGCTGGTGTCCTGCGAGATGACGAGGAGTTCCTTGACGCCGGCCTTGGCCAGTTTCTCGGCTTCGCGCAGAACGTCGGCGGCCGGCCGCGAGACGAGATCGCCGCGCAGCGCCGGGATGATGCAGAAGGTGCAGCGGTTGTTGCAGCCTTCCGAGATCTTGAGATAGGCATAGTGGCGCGGCGTCAGCTTGACGCCCTGCGGCGGCAGCAGGTCGATATAGGGATCATGCGAAGGAGGGGCCGCCTCATGCACGGCGGCCATCACACTTTCATAGGCCTGCGGCCCGGTGATCGCCAGCACGTTGGGGTGCTTTTCGCGGATCACGTCGGGCTCGGCGCCAAGGCAGCCGGTGACGATGACCCGGCCATTCTCCGACAGGGCGGAGCCGATGGCATTGAGCGATTCATCGCGGGCGGAATCGAGGAAGCCGCAGGTGTTGACGACAACGAGATCGGCGCCGTCATGCTTGCGCGCGATCTCATAGCCCTCGGCGCGCAGGCGCGTGATGATGCGCTCGGAATCCACAAGGGCTTTGGGACATCCAAGACTGACGAAGCTGACGCGCGGGGCGGACATGGGCAAGGTTCCAATGGATGCGGACCGGAAACGCTGATCCGGCCCGACATCTCGACATATGACGGTTTGCATGGCTCCGGCAGGAGCTCAATTTGGGCGGCGCAATAGCACGGGTTCGGCGATCAGGCAAACCGCCGGCCGGCGCGGTGCTTGCCGCTCAGTGTCCGCCCGACCCGAACCAAGGCTCCAGGAAGGCAAAATGCTCGGGGAATTGCTGCACCGCGCCGTCCAGCAGCATCTTGACTGCGACGTAGAGAATGATCGCCAGACCGATATAGGCAATCCAGCGGTATTTGTGCAGCAGGCGCGCGACGAAGGATGCGGCAAAGCCCATCAAGGCGATCGACAGAGCCAGTCCGACAATCAGCACCGTCGGATGGTTCATTGCCGCTCCCGCGACGGCCAGGACGTTGTCGAGCGACATCGAAACGTCGGCGATCACGATCTGCCAGGCGGCCTGCGAGAAGGTCTTGCTCGGTCCCTTGCCGGCCCCATCCCTGTCGAAGCCGCCATTGGACAGCGATTCGGCAGCGTCACGCTCCTGCTCGTGGCTGACACGCAATTCGCGCCACATCTTCCAGCAGACCCACAGTAGCAACAGGCCGCCTCCGATCAGCAGCATGGGGCCAATGGTAAGCAGCCATTGCGTGATCAGAGCGAAGAAAATGCGAAGAATGGTGGCGGCCACAATGCCGACGAGGATCGCCCGCTTGCGCTGGCTGGCCGGCAAGCCGGCCGCGGCGAGGCCGATGACAATGGCGTTATCGCCCGCGAGCGCAAGGTCGATGGCGATGACCTGAAGAAGAGCCGACAGGCCCGCGGCGGTAAATATTTCCATCGACCTGGAAGCCCTTCGCCGAGTGTTCGTCGTCGATTGTCAAAACGGGCCTAAAGGGATGGTCCGCTGGCGTCAAGACACAGCACTGGACAACACTGGAAAACCAATTCGTGGCCGTGGCATTACAGGGAATGTTCAGCAACCGCCGGCTCGCGAGCCAACGCGGACCCGAACTCGCGAAAAAACTAATCGTAGAGATTGTACTTTGCCCAGTCGCCCTCCGGGATCTCATCGCCGATTCGGTAGCGGAGCTGGAGAACTTGCATATGGTCCGGTCCCGTCTGGCACTTGAATTTCAGCCGGTACCACTGTCCTTTGCTGCGGAACGCCGCACCCGGGCTCCTGATCGCATCGGCGCTCATCTCGGGCGTCGCGAAGGCGTAGGCGACGACGCGATCGGCTTTGAACTTGCGGTCATCGTGGGTGATCCGATCCAGAACTTCGGCATCGCACCGCTGCTCGAGGCGGGTTTGCGGATCAAGTTTCATCAGCCCGGCACGCAAAGCATTGTCCATTGCGCTGGCCGGGAAGGCCAATATCAGCGACGCCACGGCCACCATGCAGAGTGTCTTCATGGGCGGGACAAGCACCATATTTTGTCTGAAAAATCAACAGAGAGGGGCACTTCATGCCCGGCAAATCCCGGCATTCAGGGGGGCGGCGCAATCAAAATCTCGTGTCGGACTTCGTCATGCGAGACCGGGGGCCAACGGACCAGCGAGGCGCGGCCGGCATCCGTGAGATCGTAGAGGCCACGGTCGACGCGCGCGAACCAGCCATAGACATTATGCTGCAGGATTTTCGGCGCGATCGGCGTCAGGACCTTCAGATCGCGCGGCCGTTTGGGACCATCGGCCATTGCGGCCGCGCAGGCGAGGGCGCTTTGGCGGTAAGCGGTCATGATCGGATTGCGCGACCCTCCGCCCGCGACAGGATCGCCGCGGCGGCGCTGATGCTCGTCGACAAGGCGGGAGCGGCGTCGAGCGTTCTTGCGCGGCGCAGGCGCAACCGGACTGAGAAGCACCTCGATACGGTCAGTCGCGGTCACGCCAAGCAAACCGAAGCCGAGCCGGCGGCAGAGGTTGCGGAACCTGGCGTCGCTTTCGCGGCCCTTGCCCCGCGCCGACATGCGCGCCGCCAGCCATACTTCGTCGCAAGCCGCCGCGCGGTCGACGCCTTGCAGCACCAGTTCGAGATTGAATTGCAGTTTCAATTCGCAGATGACGACGACCGCCGGCTCACCTTCGCGCAACGCGACGATGTCGCAGCCGCCAATTTCCCCCTTCACGACGAAGTCGAGACTTTCGAGGAACCGCTTCACCGGCGCATAGAGTGAGGTCTCGTTCATGTCTCAAGGCTTAGCCGATTCGACGCCAAAAGCCTTCCGGATGTGGAGGCTGGAATTTTGCCGGCAGCGGCCAAAACCGGCTCTCGACGCAGCGTCTGCTGCCACAAGGCGACACGGCAAATGTCGATTGGCCATGGGTCCTGCGTTCTCGATGCTAGCTCGTCAGGCCTCGGTGCTCGGCTGGGCTCGGTTCGAAACTTTCCTGCGGGGCCGGAGCGGATAGCCGACCTGTCCGAAATAGCTGGCAGGGATCGGATCATCGACGCCATACTTTTCCGGCGCCTTGTTGCCGGTGGCATTGTAGGTGCCGAACAGCACGTCGAGGAGGGGCAGTTGCCCAGCGAAGTTCTTGTCATAGGCTTCGCGCTGGTTGGCATGGTGCCAGCGATGGAACTGCGGACTGGCGATCAGCCACTTCAAGGGGCCGAACGGAACCCGCAGGTTTGAATGAACGAGCATCGTGTGCCCAAAGTAGATCATCGAAAAGACGGCGATCGAGGCCTCGGAGAACCCAAGGAGAAAGATCGGCATCAGCGATATCGCCTTTGTGGCAATCGCGTCGACCGGGTGGGAGTGGAAAGCGCCGAGCCAGTCCAGTTCCTCAATGCCGTGGTGAACCGCATGGAACTTCCAAAGCGCGGGGATTTCGTGGAAGGCGCGATGCGCCCAGTAGACACCGATGTCGGTGATCAGGATGATTTCCGCAACCTGCAGCCAGACGGGCTGACCGCTGACGGCTCGCGTCACCGATTGAGGGACAAGGACTGCGGCGACGTGGAGGACAACGGCCGCCATCATGACCATGGCCACCTTTACGATGAAGGCGTTGAACATCAGATAGATCAGATCGACATCGAAGCCCTTGCGAAAGATCTTCTGCGGCCGCTCGGCGAACAGATGTTCGAACGGAATGAAGATCAATGCGCAGATCAGCAGCGCCTTGATGCCAAAGATATCCATTCACCCGCCTCTATCGCCTTGTCTGTCGCCGGCGCGGTCTGCGCCTGGGCTTCTGAACAGAAGCACATCTCTCCTTTCCAAAGGCTTGATATGGGCTTTGGGGTCGTGTTTGCGACGGGCAGTGCGACAGCGGCGCCCGCCATTGTCACATAGGTGTCGCAACAGGGCGATATCTGGCGAGCGCGCGGTTTGCGAACGCAGCGCGACCCGCGTCCTCCCAGGACTAACCCCTCCGGTTCCCTGCCGGTGGGGTTTTCTATTTCAGGTGCTATCTTGTGCAGGTTCCATCTTGGCAGCCGCGAATGATCCTTGCTATTGTGGCCTCACGGTCAGCACAGGACACCCCGTCATGGACGCAAGTGAAATGAGTGCGATCGGCGACACCCTCATGAGGATCGTCACGCCCGACATGTCTCCCAAGCAGCTTGTCAAGGCAGCTCAGAAAGCGCATCCCAACGCCTCGAAGAAGGACATTGCCAGAGCGGCCTTCTTTTCGATCATCGCAAACGCGGATCAGGATATAGGCAAGGCCAAGAACCTGCAGGCATTCGCGATCGCCGAGCGCACCCAGCAATCCGACTGAGCAATCGCCTGGCGTCGCGCTGGCTTGCCATCGCCGCGCCCTTATCGCCGCGGATTGCTTGCGGGTAGTGCAGGATGGCGATGAGAACTCGTCTACGCCTTAGCCCTCTAAGATGCCAACTGAAGATCAGCCGGAACTCATTGAAATCGCGTCTGGTTTTCGACCGACTTGTCCTGCTCTGTCACGCTCTTCTGACTGTTTCGAGGATGGTAGCTCACGACGCCGGGCCGCGCTGGTTGAGGAGCGTTCTGCCTCCTCTAAGCAATAGCGGCAACTTTACATGAAATAGGGCTTCTCGCCGTCGGTCCCGGGCTTGTTGACGCCAATATTGCCGCGCAGGTGCAGGCCCGGCGAGCGGATAATCTTCACGATCAGATCGGCCACGCTCTTGCGCGAGACGACGGTACCCTTGAACGGCTCATTCCGCCGCGTCAGCTTACAGTCCACTTCATTCTCATCCATCAGCCAGGCAGGGCGGATAATGGTGTATTCCAGCCCCGATGCCTCGATGGCATCGGCGGCGCGGCGGAAGGGTTTCAAATCCTCGCCGATGGTCGTGTTGTTCCACTCGCCGAACTTGCCGGGCACCTCATCGTAAATTCCCAGTGACAGGATGAAGATCAATCGGTTGACGGCCGCCGCCCGCATTGTGGCGATGACGCTTTTTGCCTGTACATCGAGGTCTTCGCCGGTCAGGTTGGCATAGACGATGTCTTGTCCTTTCACCGCCGCACCGAGTTGCGTGGCATCCAGCACGTCGCCCTGAATGACGGAAGCGTTGGCGGGCACTTCCACCAGCTTGGCGGCGTTGCGAGCGAACAACGTCAGCCGCACATCATCCTCGCCGGCCAGCATCCCGATGGCGTGGCGGGCGATTTGTCCGCTTGCGCCGAGAATGAGCACCTTCGTCATTTTCTTCTCCTCATGAAACTGTCTGGAGCAGGCTCGAAGGCCGATCGCGCCTGTCCTATGCGACGTGCTCATTGGCACCAGAGTTCATCTCCGGCCCCATCCATTCGCCAGGCGGACGAGCAGGGCCGGCTAATACCCTCGATCAAATATGCTTATTCGGCTGCTTCGCGTCGGCGTGCGGCGACCGGCTCGTTCAGATGCTTTTTGAAGAACGGAATAAGCTTTTCGAGCGCCATGCCCACCGGCTCGGGCTTGTCGTAGAGGTCGTAATGCGACCAGTCTTCCAGCGAGACCAGTTGACGGTCCTTCGAGCCGGTCGCGCGGCCATATATCTCCATGCCGTCGCCATAGGCTCCGAAGGCACCCACCTTCTGGCCGACCACCACCATGACGGGCTGCGTGAGGAGCGTCTCGGCAAAGGCGAACGCGTCCCAGGCGAGCGCCTTCTGCGCATGTGAGAATAGCATCCTGGTCGCACCACCCGGCTTTTGGCCGCGCGGCGTCTTGTAGTAGTCCGTCGCCTCGAAAACGTCCCGCTCGGTCAAGCCGTTCTTGGTGGCTTGCTCCGGACTGGCGGGCAGCAACTCATTGACTTGAAGCTCGCCGCCGCGAACCTCCTTGGTGCGTTGCGCCGCCATCGCTTCGAGCGCGCCGAGCGGATCGTATTGGCTGAAGCCTTCACGGAACAGCCGGCCGATGTTCACGCCGGTGATGCTGACCACGGCCTTGATGCGCTTTTCGGTCAGGGTGGCATTCACCGCATAGCCCCCGCCGCCGCAGACGCCGAGCACGCCGATGCGATTTTCATCGACATAGGGAAGCGTCACCGCATAGTCGATGACACGGCTGACATCCTCGACCCGCTGCGTCGGGTCCTCGATCCAACGCGGCGATCCACCGGATTCGCCCTGGAAGCTGGCGTCATAGGCGATGACGACGAAGCCCTGCTCGGCGAGCGCCTTGCCGTAGACATTGCCCGAGGTCTGCTCCTTGCAACTGCCGAATGGATGAACGCTGATGATTGTCGGGTATTTCTTCGACTCGTCGAAGCCCGGCGGAAACAAGATGTTCGCCGCGATGTGCCAGGCCATGTCGGGGTTTTGGACTTGGCCGGATTTCATGGAGTGCTCTCCTGACTGAATACCGGGCTGTCCGCTCACCCGCTGGGAGCCGCTTCGGCGCTGGCGCAGCCCGGCGATTGGGGTTCGGATTTGCGGTGTTACTCCGCTGCGGCCTTCGCAGCATCAGCGGCGTTCAGCTTCTGCTGGAAGAAGGGCGCGAGCACCGAAACAGCCTCGTCGACGTATTTCCGACCGTCATAGAGTTCCATGTGATTGGCGCCCTCGACGACATGGAAGGACTTGTCCGTGCTGGCGGCGCGATCGAACAGGTCGTCGCTCATCCACTTCGAACCCGCCATGCTCCCAGCCACGATCTGTATGGGCTGGGTCAGGTAGACATCCGCCATATGATAAGCATCGTAAGTGATGATCTGGTTCAGGCTGCGCAGCGTCGCAAAACCGGGTGCGGTTGCGCATTCGGCGCGCGGCGTGTGGTAGTACTCCCAGGCCTGACGGAGTTCCTCGTTTGGCGCGTCCCTTTCCGTCAATGGCGCGAGCGGCATGGTCGCAACCGCGGCGCCACTGGCATCCGAGGTGCGGGCGTTCGAGCCGGCCTCGATCAGCGGCAAGGCGTCGATCGACCGGACGGTATTCTGCCAGCCGTTCCGGAACATCGAGCCGATGTTGACGGCGCTGACGGTGCCGATGGCCTTGATGCGGCGATCCTGGATCGCGGCATTCGCCGTGTAACCCGCACCAGCGCAGATGCCCATCGCACCGATGCGGTCCTTGTCGATGTAAGGCAGCGTGATCAGGTGGTCGATGACAGCGCTGACGTCCTCGGTGCTGATGTAGGGATTTTCGAGCTGGCGCGGTTCGCCGCCGCTTTCGCCCTGGTGGGAGCGGTCGAAAGCAATGGTGACGAACCCTCGTTCCGCCAGCTTCTTGGCATAGGTGCCGGCCGTCTGCTCCTTTACGCCGCCGCCGGGATGCGAGACGACGATAGCGGGATAGCTGCGTTTCTCGTCGAAGCCTGCGGGGAAATTGATGACGGCCGACATGGTGATCGTCTTGTTGTTCGAATTGGCGAAGCTGATCTTGTCCATTTCCAGTCTCCTTCCGTTGAAGCGCGCGGCCCGCCGCGTTGAACGCGAACGGTACGTTTGGTTTTGAACGCCCTTGTGAATGAACAGAATCTAGCGCAGAAAGATTGCACGAATTAGGCGGTTAATTCTTATTAGGTCTATCATTGAGATGATGAATGCGGCGGGATGAAATTGCCGATCTGGCGGCCTTTGTAGTCGTTGCCGAGGAACGCAGTTTCACCAAGGCGGCTCAACGCCTCGGCATGGCGCAATCCGCGCTCAGTCAGATCGTGAAGCGGATCGAGGAACGGCTGGGAATGCGGCTCCTGTCGCGTACGACGCGCAGCGTGGCGCCCACTGAGGCGGGCGAGCGGCTGATCGCGACGCTTGGTCCCATGCTGCACGACCTGGACGCCGCCATCGCCTCGCTCGGCGAATTGCGCGACCGCCCGACCGGAACAATCCGTATCACCACCGTCGAGCACGCGGCTAAGACCATCATTGTCCCGGCCATGAAGCGGCTGCTGCCGGGTAACCCGGACATCGCGGTGGATCTCACCGTCGACTACGGCCTTGCCGATGTCGTGGCTGATCGCTTCGACGCTGGTGTCCGGCTCGGCGGGGAGATGGCGAAAGACATGATAGCGGTGCGTATCGGGCCTGACATCCCGATGGCGATCGTCGGCTCGCCGGATTATTTCCGCACGCACACTGTTCCGAGTTCGCCGGCGCAACTGATCGATCATCGTGCGATCAATTTGCGGCTACCGACTTCCGGCACGCTGAATAAATGGCGATTGATGCGCGGCGGCCGCGAGACGCGGGTGAGGGTCGACGGGCCGCTCGTCTTCAATACGATCGACCTGATCCTTGATGCCGCGCTCGACGGCCACGGCCTCGCCTATTTACCACTCGACCAGGTGCAGCATCATTTGGATGGAGGCCGGCTGGTGCGTGTGCTGAGCCGGTTCACGCCCGATCTGCCGGGCTATCACCTCTATTATCCACACCGACGGCACGCTTCGTCCGCCTTCACCCATTTTGTGGAGACACTGCGCTTCCGGGCATAAATGCTTGAGCGAACACCCCCTGAAACAAGACATCGTGCGGCAATCGGCGGTGATTGGCGCGCTCGGAGGTGCACTGGAGTGGTGGCAGATATGGGACGGAACATATTGGAAGGTGTGCGGGAGTGATTGGTTTGAACGAACGCCCCGGCATCGTCAGGCGGCAGAGGGAGCTCGCCCTTGGTAAGGGAGTGATCTACCACTGATTTTCTCCGCAGCATCAGAGACTTGCTCGTTTGCCAGCTTTGGCGCCGGTGTGAGCTGATGCACGAGTAGTGCTCGCCCGGTCGCTTCGGCGGCCGGGCTTTCTAATCGCTCCATTGGATCTTGGCCTTGCCGCGAAGATGTCGCGTCTCGGCAATATACCGTATTTGAGCAATGCTGGCGGCCTGCTCCACGACAGGGGCGATAGCGGCGATCAAGGCGTCGACCGAAGAGGTGCAGTGCTTAGGCCCGGCGATCGACAGGTTGAAACCGGTTGGATAGCGCAGATCATGATCCTGATTGATATGTGCGAGGCCTTTGGCCAGCGGCTTCATCAACTCGTCGGTGATGACTAGGCCGCGCCGCTCGCATTCGGAGAAGATGTAGTCAATGTCGTGACCGAAAGGCTTGCGGCCCATTTCTCGCTTGGAGACGCCCTTGAAGGCCAGATACGACTTCAGGATGACCTCAACGGCGTGGGCGAGAAGGAAATAGGCCGGATAGCTGAGCCCCGGCTGCTCTTGCTCTGCAATGATTTGGAATGCCTGGTAATAGGAGCGGCCTCGGGTCAGCAATTCGCCTGCGAAATTCCCAAGCGGCTGGGGCATCTCCCACAGCTTTGCGGATACCTGTTTGAGGCCTGCCGCCGCCATTGCTCGAGCCCTACTGACTGGTCAACATCAAGATGCATACGGCCATCACTTCACTAATTGTCATGGTGTCGGAGACGCAGGGCGGGGCATACGTCGCCGCCACGCAGGCTTGGACGTCAACGGCATTCGATAGGTAATCTTTGCCCGTGGAGGTGGTTGTCCGGAGGAGCAGGTCGTGAACAAATCCCGCACGATCGGTCACTGTGGACGAGTTATAATTCTCACACGTCAACGACACTGTTAGCCCGCCAAAATCATCAGCCAAACACGGCTGGGCAGCGAAGGTTAAGAGGCAACCAGCAACTGCGGCCTTCCACATGATCGTCCCCCATTCCTACCTCTTGCTGATACTCGCAGGAAAGAATTGGCGCCGCAATTGGCACCGGGCTGTCGATGATCGGGAAGGACAGAGGGGATATCGTTGCCGGCTGAGACGCATGTTCGAGGATAAAGCCGAGTGGGGAAAAAGTGGGGACCGGTTTCGATCGTTCCCTTTTTCTGTCGTTCTTTCAGAGGCTTGCGCAAAATATCTGGCGGAGGGAGTGGGATTCGAACCCACGATGAACTTGCGCCCACGCCGGTTTTCAAGACCGGTGCCTTAAACCGCTCGGCCATCCCTCCGAACCTTGATTTCGTTAGCTTTTTTGGACTTTCCAGCGGGATTGTTGTGCCGCTGCTACCATTTTGCTACCGAACGTGCTCAGGGCTTGGGCTTTACCGCGCTCCGGATCGCCGCGTCAACCTGCTCGGCAGCATCAGCCTGCATTCCAGGCATCACATGCGAATAAAGGTCCAGCGTGATCCCGATCGTGGAATGCCCAAGGCGCTCGCTGGCAACCTTCGGATGAACGCCGGCCGCAAGCATCTGTGACGCGTGACTATGGCGAAGATCATGGAAGCGGATGCGTGGAAGGGTTGTCTTGCCGATGATGCGCACCCATTCATGCGTCAAGGAACGAGGCTGGATCGGACTTCCGTCAAACTGTGCAACCACAAAGCTTTCGGCCTCGGGCCGGATGCCGAGCCGGAGTTGTTCCTCCGCCTGGCGCGTCTTATGCGCCTTCAGCTCGTCCAGAACGGTCAACGACAATGCTACGGTCCGGGCGCGGCCAGATTTCGGCTCTTTGTAGCGAACGCCTTCCTTGGTCTGCTCTGCACTTTCCACGATGGAGAGTTGCCGGAGATTGTCGCCAAGCTCGACGTTTCGCCAGCGAAGCGCAAGGATTTCGCCACGTCGCAACCCGCACATGACCGCCAGGAGGGTAGGGATGAACATGCGGGTCGGCCGGATCGCCTCAATCAACTCCGCCGTCTGCGCAGCATCATAGGCTAGCATCTTCTTGCGTTCGACCTTCGGCGGCGTGGTCGCCGTGGCTGGGTTCCGGGAGAGGCGTTCCCACGTCAATGCCTGCGACAGGGCTTTGATGAGCACGCGGCGCATGTGATGAACTGTCCGGGGTGAAAGCCCACCCTTGCCGTCCCGGCGGCCTTCTGTGAGGGCCTTAGCAAGTGCGCCGTCGATCCTGTCGGTTTTCAACTTCGCGAGCGTCACGTTGCCTAAGAGCGGAGCAACGCCCTTCTGCAATATCTCGGCATAACGCTCATGTGTTTTCGGAGCGACCGACGGCTTGATGAAGTCGAGCCATTCGTCAAGGAACTCTGCAATGGTCTGCTTGGTCGGTTCGACGTAGCGCCCGTTTTTGATTTCAGCGACTAGCCGGGCGCATTCCTCCTGCGCCTGCCGCTTCGTCCCGGAGAAGCTGTGCCACTTGCGCCGGCGCTTGCCGGCTTCGTCATAGAGGTCAAGGACGATCGCCCATTTGCCCGGACTGCGCTCTGTGATGTGGCCCTTCATTTCGTAGTGACCTTTTGCGGCTGATGAGTGGAAACATCCGCGAGTAGGGCCTCTGTATATTTGCCGGCCTCATCAATAGGGCCTAAGCGCCACATTCGCCCGGCTTCGTCGATTGCACCAAGCAGCGCGGCTAACGTGTGCTGTGCACCCGCCGCTTCTCGAAGTTGTTCGCCAATTTTCACCCGGCTAGCCGTCGGTTGCTGTTCAATGCCGGACTTTGAAATTTCGTTGGCGATGCAATCTATTTTGTCGACCGCCGCGTATGCCTCTCGCGCCAACGTCTGCGACACTGCATCGAAATTGCGGCCGATTTGAACAAGCCGTCTGACAGCTTCCGCACGGGTTCCGACCCTGTTGTTGAGACGCCAATCGTCTATTGCAGCAATTTCCTCCGGCGAGATGAGCATGTGTAAGCGCTCAGTCTTTTCTCGCCCCTTGTATCCCTTCGGCATCTTTTTGTCCCGATCTGTGATGAGATGTGGAATATGCACATATTTCTATTGCCTGCAATCCCGCCGCGTCCTATGTCGAATATGCGCATATTCGTTCAACCGCCTATTCAAGGACATAACCAAATGAAACTAGATGAAGCACTCTCCCGCCCGACGCTCTCGGTTCCCGACGCCGGGGCGGTGTTCTATGGCTTAAGCCGAAACGGCTCCTACGAGGCCGCCAAACGGGGGGACATTCAGACGATCCGCATAGGCCGCAAGATCGTAGTGCCGGTGGCTCCGATCGCAGAAAAGCTTGGCCTTCGGCCCAACCTGGGGAAGGCGGCGTGAGCGAACTTCCCCCCGACATTCCTCGCGGCGCTTCGACGGGCCTTTCACACGATCACAGTCGCGCAATTGATGAGTGCGCGCTCTTCCTAGCGACGATGCCTCCACATAGCCGGCCAAAGCCATTGGTGCCCGCTCTTAAGGCCATGTTCGGCCTCTCAGCCGCAGAAGCTTGTGAGGCGATCAGGCACAGCCATCTGATCAAGGCGAGGGCGGCATGAATACGGCCAATCTCAGCATGGGCTCTGACTTTGTCGACATCGACGCGATAGACGCGGTCGACACAATTTGCGGGTTGATCGAGGATTTCCGCAACCAGGCGTTCCTGCGTCTGTCGACCTCGGCCAAGTTGGCTCGCGTGGCCGTTGAACTAGCCTACCGGGAAGGCTCGCCCAACCCGATGCCAATTTCGCACCGCTGGCTCGTCAATCATGTCGGTTGCGCCCGGATGACTGCCGCCAAGGCTCTCGCTGAGTTGGTCGATAGCGGCTTCCTAACGGTGGAGGCTAAACGCACTGGTCGGGGTGCTGCCTTGCACCGGTTGACATGGCTGTCGAGCCGGAAAGCTGACTGATGTCAAAGCCAAAGACCATCAACAAACTGTTCGCTCTCCAGAGCGCATTGCGAAATCGCAGGCTCTCGCCCGGCACGGATGCCTTGGTGCTGTCGATCCTCATCGAATACCAAAATCCCGCCCAAGGCTACAGCTGGCCGTCGATCGAAACAGTTGCGGCCGTCGCCGGGCTCAAGGAACGGGCGACCCGGATGTCCATCCGGCGGCTCGAAGACGCGGACTACATCCAAACGCGTCTTGGAGGAGGTCGCAACAAAACGAGCAGATACCGTGTGTGCCTTGAACGCTTCGACGAGGCCCCGCTAAAGGAACCCATTCAGATCGCCGCAAAAAGGCGGCATGACAATGCCGGGTTTGAAACCGCATCCGTTCCTAAATCGAATTCTGAAAACCGGCACCGTGACGCAGAAACCCGGCACGATGACGACGCCAAACCCGGCACGACGATGCCCCCGAAACCTTCTTATGGAGCCCAACCTACCAAGAAACCTTCAGCTGGCGCTGCATCGAACAGCAGTTCGACGCGCCATAGAAACACCCCTGCCGCCGACCTCAGAAAGGTTGAAGCCGCGCTGAAGTCGGCTCGTCAAGCGGGTCGATCCTTCCCCGCCGACAACATGGTCAATGTCTACCGCTGGCTTCGTACAGTTGCCGGGGAAGACGACGACTATACCTGCGGTGATCCGATCGCCGGTTGGGCGCATCGCCTCTCCGAAGAGCTTATTGCATTCATGGACAGAGAAACGTTTGCGAGGGCCGCAGCATGAAAATGACCGACGATACGATCGTTACAATGGCAACTGTCTTTGCCTTCCCGGCCAAAAGGCAGACTGGGTTGATCCGTAGAACTGTCGATGTTCTAGACGGCAAAAGTGGTGAGCGCTCTCTCGGTGAGCCCTATCTTCAAAGAACTGCCGATAGGATGGCGCGCCGAATGGCGGTGGCAGGGATCGACTGCCTCACAATAGCAAGGGAGGTCGCTGCGTTTCGAAGAGCCGTCGAGGATGAGAGTTTCCGGCGGCTGCTCGACAAAATCGGGCAGAGGGTGGCCAAGTAGCAGCTCGGATGAAGAAGGCTGAATTTCGCTGCCGTCAAATGTTTTTTATTCCGATTTTCCAACACGCGCCTCGTAGCCAAAGAGGTAGCAATGTCAGCCGCTTATGCCGCGCGGACTGGTTGGAATTAACGGGTGTTTTTACAGTGTTTTGCGCACCCGCGAGGAAAATACCCTTTTAAAGCGCTCACAGCCGACCCAAAACCTTCTTCACAGCGGCGTGCGAAAGGCGAAAGCCGTCGCCCGTCACAGTCTGGGCAATCGAGCGTAACGAGACACCCTGGCTGCGCAGAAGCCGCATCTTTTCGATCGCTGCCTGTTCTGCCGGTACCTCGACCAGGGCGCCACCGTCGGCGTCGACGCTGAAGCCGAATGGGCGGTTCCCGCCGAGATAGCGACCGCGCTCTCGCTGATCGGCCTTTACCTGGGCGACGCGCTCGCGAATTCGGTCGCGTTCGGCTTCGGCGAAGGCTGCGGCGATCGTCAGGAACAGCTTGGACAAGCCGTTGCCGGCGATGTCGCCGCCAAGGTCAAGAAGATGCAGCTTGATGCCCCGCTTCTTCAATTCCTCCACTACCCGCAGAGCGTCGAGGGCCGACCGGAAGAGGCGATCGAGCTTGGCCGCGACCACGATGTCGCCCGCGACCAGTTTCCCGAAGAGTGGGCCGCCGGCCGGACGATCGGTAACAGGGATCGAACCGGAGACGCCTTCCTCGATAGCGATCTCCACAAGCGTCATGCCGTGCATATGCGCGTAGCCCTCAATCTGGCGTCGCTGCACTTCAAGGTTCTCACCTTCATTCGCCTGTTTCGCGGTCGAGACGCGAGCGTATCCGTAAACAGCCATTCCATCATCCTTGTAAACGCGTAAACGTGCGGCGAGGAATAGCAGATGTCGAAATGGGATGTAAAGGTGCTAAAGCAGGTTGACAAAATGATCGGCAAGACGTGCTGACAAGCCGCCTCGAAGGAGGTTGTCCGATACTCCCGAGCGCTGGACAGTATATTTCGGAAACCCACGGCGGCGCTTCCAAGCAAAGTAGCCCATTCTCCCGCATGAGCCGCTCGATACGATGCTGGCCGCAGGCCGCAGGAGAGGCCCTCCGCCAGAACATCGTGCCAGACGCGACGTGCACCATAGATTCGGTTGCGGCTCTTGAAGCTTCGGTCGATCTTTGACAACGAGAATGTCGTCATGCAAGAGCGCTGGGACGCGATTAGGCTAGGCATGGCAGCCTAAAGAGGGGATGCATCCAGAGCGTCGCACAGCCATGCCACCGGCCAGATGTTCCGGTGCTTCCCGATGAGCGCGAACATCATGTCACTTCCCGTTCTCGGAGGGCAATGACGGCCGGGTCATTCGTGAAATCCGTTTCTTGCCGGCCTTACGACCACGCTTCACATAGCCATTGCCCTGGCTGCCATCGGGCATGCCGAACGGTTCGTTTGCCCGGTACGAGTCTTATTGTTTTATCTATTACTAATAAAGAGAGTTGACACCTTGTATCCGCAAGAGCAATTTGGAATTGAGGGAAAGAATGGGTGGGAATGTTGCCGGTAGCATTGCGCCGCGCAGTGGTTGGCGTAGATCAACCGACTGACTTTCTTGCTTTGAAGCGAGACAACCTGGTGGGGCGGTAGCTTTGCCGAGTCTGGCGGAGCTATTGCCTTGGCAAGGGTCACGTGCGCACATGCTTTGTTTGTGGTGCTCTCAGCCTCTCCGGTTGGCGGCCCGATAGACAACTCGCCCACTGCTGGCTCTTCAGCCTTGTTAGTAGGCGAGCACGCCCGTGGCGGTCTCCACGAACTGCACAAGCAATCATGACCTGAGATCGGTCCCACGCGGAACCGAAGGGGGAGAACTATGGCCACTATCAACGGGACGAACGGCAAGAACACCATCACCGGGACTGCTCTGGACGACGTCATCAATGCCTTGGGCGGCGACGATATCGTGTCGGCAGCAGGCGGCAACGATCAGGTCTACGGCGGCGACGGCAACGACAAGCTCAGCGGCGGCATTGGTAATGACCTCTTACACGGTGACGCTGGCGACGACCTCCTGAACGGTGATGACGGGAATGACACGCTCTATGGGGATGCTGGAGCGGACGATCTCAGAGGGGGGCTGGGCAACGACTTCCTGTATGGTGGGATTGGCAACGACAGTCTCCGTGGAGATGAGGGCGACGATACGCTGAACGGTGGCGATGGAGCGGACATCCTCGATGGTGGTGTTGGGAATGATAGCCTCGATGGCGGTTCGGGTTCGGATCAGGTCAAAGGCGGCGGCGGCAATGACCTCCTAATCTACAACGCCACAGAGAACGTTGGAGCCAGCGATGTCTACGACGGCGCCGGCGATACTGACACGCTCCGCCTCGATCTGACGCTCGCCCAGTGGCAATCGGCAGCACTCCAAAGTGATATTGCTCGCTATCTCCAGGTGCTCGCCAAAGGCGGCGCGGAAGACTTCGTGTTCACTGCCTTCGGCCTGGACGTAAAGAATGTCGAAATCCTGAAGGTCTTCGTTGATGGCGTAGAGCAGAACCCTGTCGATGAGGCAGTCGTGGCCCGGGACGACGCGTTCGGGGTTACGGAGGACACAATCAGCCTTACCGGCAATGTCTTAGGCAACGACTCCGTCCCTGACCTTGTCCTCAGTGTTGCAAAGACGTCGAACCCGTCCTACGGCTCCGTTGTGCTCACGACCCCGAGCGGCAATTTCACGTATACGCCGAACACAGCGATCCTCCAGACTCTGGCCGCCGGCGAGTCCCTGACTGACTCTTTCACCTACAAGGTGACGGACTCTGATGGCGATGCTTCAACGGCAACGGTGACGATCACCGTCACCGGCACCAACGACGCGCCGGTGATCACGGTAGCCGGCGGCGACAGCGCCGCCAAGACGCTGGCCGAGACCAAT